>DATBHU010000381.1:0-2726 GCA_036557265.1 Polyangia bacterium | reverse complement strand
GCGGGCGCGCAAGAAGATCGTCGCCGCGGCGCACAAGCACGACATCGAGGTCAACGACGACTCCAACGTCGCGCACCCGGTGAAGTCGCTGCGCGCGGCGAGCACGAAGCGCGGGCCGCGCGGCGGCAAGATGGACTGAGGACACCGGGCAATCACGATTGTTGGGCGTGCAGTCCGGCCTGTAGAACATGTATGCTACACGGTGGACGGAGCGGAAGGAGGGGACGGCATGGTTTCACAGGCAACGCTTCTGCATGCGGCAGACCTGGGCGCGCCGGAAGGGTTCGTGTACGAGCCCAACTTCGTCAGCGAAAGCGAGGAGCGGGCGCTGCTCGATTGGGTCCAGCGCGAGGTCTCGTTCAAAACCTTCGAGATGCGCGGGCAGGTCGCCCGCCGCCGCGTGGCGCACTTCGGCTACGACTACGCCTACGACAACCGCGACGTTTCGCCTCGCGATCCGCTGCCGGCAGCCCTGCTGCCGCTGCGTGACCGCGTCGCCGCATTCCTCGAGGTGCCACCGGATCAGGTGGTCGAAGCGCTGGTGACCGAGTACACGCCAGAAGCCGGCATCGGCTGGCACCGCGACGCCCCGGTCTTCGGCGTCGTCGCCGGTGTGTCGCTGCTGGCCGACTGCGACTTCCGCTTCCGCCGCGGCGAGTCCGGCCGCTCCGTTGCGCTGCCGGTCGCGCGTCGCTCCGTCTACAAGCTCACGGGCGAAGCGCGCTGGGGCTGGCAGCACCACATCCCGCCGATGAAAGAGCTGCGCTACTCGATCACGTTCCGCACGCTGCGCAAGCGGCCGTAGCGTTGATAGAGCCCCGCCCTCACGGCGCCTCCGCCAAGAACGGACACCGCGGGCTGAACCCCGCGGCTTCGCCCGAAGTCACGCCAACTGACGAGCCTAAGGCGAAGCTGCGTGGGTTTAGCCCGCAGGATTGTTTTTCACCAAGGCCGTCTTGAGTAGGAAGCGCCAATGGACATTGCGTAAGGCTTACTGCGCGGCGATTGCCTTGCGCAGGTTCTGGGTGAACTCGGCGACGAAGCTGTCGGCCTTTTTCTTGATCAGCGGCTGGCCCAGCTCCGCCAGGCGTCCGCTGAACGTCACGTCCGCCAGCAGGTCCATCTCCGTCTGCTGCGGGCTCAGCGCCAGCAGCCTGGCTTCGACGTTGGCGTTGACCCCGGCGCCGATGCGGCGGTCGCGCCCCTCGCCCTTGACCCGCCACGCCTCGCTGTCGCGCTGCACCGTGGCGCGGCCCTGGATGCCGATGCCCAGCGGGCCGATCTTCACCTTGACGCGCCCGTCGTACACGTCCGGCTCGACCTCGGTCACCGACTCAAGGCCGGGCACACACTTCGACGCCTTCTCGAAGTCGTCGAGGAAGGCGCGCACCGCGGCCACCGGCGCGTCGACCGTGACCCTGTGCTCGAACTTCACAGCAGCACGCGCTCCAGCGCCCGCCGCGTGAACACGACGCACATGTCGCGCTTGTACTCCGACGAGCCGCGGAAGTCGTCCAGCGGGTCCACCAGCGCGGCTACGGCGCCGGCGGCGTCACGGATCGCCTGCGGCGTCGGCGTCTTGCCGAGCAGCGCCTCTTCCACCGCCGTGGCGTGCACCGGCGTCGGTCCGGCGGCGCCCAGGCAGACCCTGAGGCTGCCGACCGTGCCGTCCTGCACCGTCGCCATGGCGGCGACGGCGGTGGTGGCGTAGTCGTCGGCGGTGCGCGGCAGGAACTTGAGGTAGGCGGTGCGCGCGCCGGCGGGCTGGGCCGGCACGATCACCTCAGTGATCAGCTCCCCCGGCTCGATGCCGGTCTCGTAGTAGTCCTGGAACAGGCCGTCCACCGGCACCACGCGCTCTCCGGCTTTCGACTTGAGGCGCACCTGCGCGCCCAGCACGATCAGCGCCGGCGGCGGGTCCTGCGACGGGTCCGCGTGGGCGATACCGCCGCCCACCGTGGCAGCGTTACGGATCTTCACCGTCGCGACGTGGTGGTAGACCTCGGCCAGCAACGGCGCCACGCTCTGCACGTCGGGAGACGTCTCGACCTCGCGGTGGCGCGTGAGGCCGCCGATGTGCAGGCCGTCGGCTTCCCTGCGGATGCCGGTGAGGCCGGGCACGCGCCCCAGGCTGACGAAGTGGTCGGCGTCGACCAGCGACTGCTTCATCAGGTTGACCAGGGCGGTGCCACCGGCGAAGGGACGCCCGTCCTCCCGGTGCTCGTCGAGCAGCGCCAGGGCCTCGTCCAGCGAGGCCGGCGTGTGGAAGTAGAAGTCGCGCATCGCCTACACCGCCCCCGGCGTCGGCGCCACCGGCTGGCCCGACGCCTGCTTGACCGAGTCGATGATCTGGTAGTAGCCGGTGCAGCGGCAGAGGTTGCCCATCAGCCACTCCTTGATCTCGTCCTCGCTGGGCCTGGGGTTCTCGTCCAGCAGCGCCTTGGTGGCGACGATCTGGCCCGGCGTGCAGATGCCGCACTGGAAGCCGCCGCAGTCGATGAACGCCTGCTGGATCGGGTGCAGGTGGTCCGGCGTGCCGATGCCCTCGATCGTCGTGATCTCGGCCCCGTCGGCCTGCACGGCCAGCGTGATGCAGCTGGCGACGATGCTGCCGTTGAGGTTGACGGTGCAGGCGCCGCACACGCCGACGCTGCACGCTTCCTTCGTGCCGGTGAGCCCGAGGTCGTAGCGCAGCAGGTCGACCAGCGTACGCCGCGCCGGCGCCG
>DATBHU010000380.1:0-10566 GCA_036557265.1 Polyangia bacterium | reverse complement strand
AGAATCACGTCCCCTTCGCCGACGAGCCCGCCTGGCACACGTTCGTGGCGGAGGCCCGGCCGTTCCTGGCGGCCGAGCGCGCGGCCGCCGGGCCGGCGCCGGCCGCGCCCGCGCTGACGTCGCGACAGCTGGAGGTGCTGGGCGGGGTCGCGCGCGGGCTGACCGACAAGGAGATCGCGCGCGAGCTGTCGCTGAGCCCGCGCACCGTCGAGATGCACGTGGCGCGAATCCTCGCCGCGCTCGCGTGCGCGAACCGGGCGCAGGCGGTCGGCAAAGCCAAGGGGCTGGGGCTCCTCGACTGATCGTCGCTACGGTGGTCCTACCGTAGTCGGACAGCGCCCGTACCGTAGTCGGCCCACTGTCGCCCGCCGCGTTCTCGACGAAGGATCGAGACATGCGTCGGATCCTCTTCGTCCTCTACGGCACGCTCGCGTACCTGCTGTTTCTGGCGTCCTTCGTCTACTTCATCGGCTTCCTGTCGGGCCTCGGCGTTCCGAAGTCCGTCGACAGCGGAGCGCCGCCGGGGCGCCCGCTCGAGGCCGTGGCGTGGGACGTCGGGCTGCTGGCGATCTTCTTCACGCACCACTCCGTCATGGCCCGCGCGGGCGCCAAGCGCGTCCTGACCCGGGTGATCCCGCCTGTGCTGGAGCGGTCGACCTACGTGCTGGTGGCCAGCCTGGCCCTCGGCCTGGTGTTCTGGCAGTGGCGCCCGCTGCCGCAGGTCGTCTGGCAAGCGCACGGCCTGGCCCGGCTCGCCGTGCTGGCGGGGTTCTGGATCGGCGTCGTCGTCGCGCTGGTGGCGGCCTACACGATCGACGGGCTGGAGCTGTTCGGCCTGCGCCAGGTGCTGGTCAAGCTGCGCGGGCTCGCGCCGAAGGGCGCGGCCTTCGCCACCCCGGGCCTGTACCGCCTGGTGCGCCACCCGTTGATGACGGGGATCCTGCTGGCGCTCTGGTGCGCCCCGACCATGAGCGCGGGACGCCTGCTGCTGACGGCGGCGATGTCCGCGTACATCTGGGTCGCGGTGAAGTTGCTCGAGGAGCGCGACCTGCGAAAGACCTTCGGCACCGAGTACGAGCGGTACCAGCGAGAGGTCCCCATGGTGGTTCCGTACAAGGGCGTGCGCCGGAGCCGGCGCGCCGCGCGAGCGTCGTCATGAAGATCGACGGCGCGTTCGAGGATCGGTTCGGCGCGGTCGCCGGCGCGTTCGAGCGCAACTTCGCCGCGCACGGCGAGGTGGGCGCGGCCGTCTGCGTCTACCGGGGCGGTCGTCCGGTGGTCGATCTGTGGGCCGGACTGGCCGATCGCGACGCGGGCCGCGCCTGGCAGCGCGACACGATGGTCGTGACCAACTCGACGACGAAGGGCTTCACGACGACGGTCGCGCACGTGCTCGTCGAGAGAGGCCTGCTCGACCTCGACGCGCCGGTCGCCGCGTACTGGCCGGAGTTCGCCGCGAACGACAAGCAGGACATCCCCGTTCGCTGGATGCTGTCCCACCGGGCGGGGATCCCGGTGCTCGACGAGCCGCCCCGGCTGGCGGACATCGTGGCGTGGGCGCCGGTGGTGGCCGCCGTGGCGCGCCAGAAGCCGCTCTGGGCGCCGGGGACCGCGCACGGCTACCACGTCCAGACCTTCGGGTGGATGGTGGGTGAGATCGTTCGCCGGATCACCGGCAAGACCATCGGGCGCTTCTACGCGGACGAGATCGCGTCGCGGTTCGGCATCGACTTCTGGATCGGCCTGCCGCCCGCGCAGCGGGATCGCGTGGCCACCTGCTACGCCCCGCCGCCGGCCGGGCGCGAGGGCGGCGCCGCGCCGACGCTGCGCGCGCTCGCCGGATGGACGACGCAGCAGATGAACCTCCCCGCGCTCCAGCAGGCCGAGGTCCCGTCGTACAACGGGATCGGCACCGCGCGCGCGATCGCGCGCCACTACGCGGCGCTGATCGGTGAGATCGACGGCGCCCGGATCCTCGCGCCGCAGACCCTGGCCGCGGCGTGCGCGGTGCAGTCCGACGGTCCGGACCGCGTGTTCGGCGCCCACACGCGCTGCGGGCTCGGCTTCGTCCTCCCCCCTTCGCTCGGCGTCGCGAGCGGCCCGCGCTCGTTCGGGCACGCGGGCTCGGGCGGATCGCTGGGCTTCGCGGATCCGGCGGCGGGGGTTGCGTTCGGGTACACGCCCAATCAGATGGGCGGCGTCGCGGCGGGCGACGTCCGCACCCGCGGCCTGGTCGACGCGCTCTATCGATGCTTGTAGGCGGCTCCCGGCCGCTGTTCATGCACCCCACTCGAGCGCCGATGCCGCCATCGAGATGGCGAATCAGACCTTCGACGCTTCATCCCAGGCGGTCGTGGAGAAGATGAGGCCCTCGAAGGCCAGAAGGCCCTAAGGGCTGCCCCTGAGCGCCGATCGCTTGCGCGGAATCCGACCAGGCAGGATGCTGCGGCCGTGCTCCCGTCGATTCGACCGCGGGCGGCCGCGAGAGCGCTCGTGTTTTGCCTGCTGGGCTGCAGCGCCGCCAAGCCGGGGGCGCAGCCCTCGAACGACGCCGGCGGCAAGGACGCCGGCGCGGCAACCGACACGGCCGCGACCAGCGACGCGCCCGCGACCGCCGACGCGCCCGCGACCGCCGACGCGCCGGCCGACGGTGCGCAGTCGTCGAGCGACGGCGCGGGCAACGACGCCCCGGGGCCGACTGACACGGCCACGACCGACGCACCCGCCGACACGCCCTCAGCGACGGATCTGATCTCGTCCGACGTCGGGGGCGGCGACCGGCCGCCGCCCCAGCCGGGCAAGGTCTACGCCCACAGCGCCGACACGCTGTACCTGCTGGAGCCGATCTCGAAGCAGGTCACGGTGGTCGGGATGTTCGACGGCCCGGGATCGATGGTCGACATCGCCGTCGACAAGACCGGCAAGATGACCGGCTCGGCCGGGATCTCCTTCAACGGCGGGCTGGGCGGCGCGCTGGTGACCATCGACCCGACCAACGCCCATTGCACGGAGCTGAGCCGCGGTCCGAACCTGCTCACGTCGCTGACCTACGTGCCCGAAGGGACGCTGGTCGCGAACGCCGAGGCGCTGGTCGGCTACGCGGACGATCAGTACGTCCGCGTCGATCCGGCCACCGGCACGCTCACCAACATCGGGCTGCTGAACAACGCCGCCAGCGGCAGCACGCACTGGGTCTCGAGCGGCGACGTCGTCTCGATCAAGGACGGCGGCACGTACCTGACCGTCACGGCCCAGAACGGCAACAGCGACGGTCACGGCGATCGCATCGTCGAGGTGGATCCCAAGACGGGCGGCCTCGTGCGCATCATCGGCGCGACGGGGATGGACTACGTGCTCGGCCTCGGCTACTGGGGCGGCGTCGCCTACGGCTTCACGCTCGCGGGCAGCCTGATCCAGATCGATCTCAAGACCGGCGCCGGAACCGTCATCCCCATCCCGAACGCGCCGTCGGATCTGTCGTTCCTCGGCGCGGGCACCACCACGGTGGCGCCCACCACCATCATCTTCGAGTCGCTGTAAACAGAATCAACGTTGACCGTGGTCGGCTCGCGCTGACAGCCTCGTCTCCGTCGGGGGAGATAACGGAGACCGGGAGGCTGACATGAGCAACGATCGATGGGATTCGCGACGTCATTTCCTCCAGCAGATGGGGGGCCTCGGCGCCGGCGCCCTCGCCTTCGGCGCTTTCGGGTTAGTCGGTCCGACGACCCGGCGCGCGCTGGCGGCCGGCTGCGCGCCGCCCGGAAATCCCACCAACCCGGCGCCGTGGAAACGGGACTGCCGCCCGATCCGCGCCCGCCGGCCCGCCTCGACGCTCAGCCCTGCGGAGATCACCAAGCTGAAGGCCGCCTACAAGGCGATGCGCGATCTCGCCGCCAGCGATCCCAACGACCCGCGCGGCTTCGATCACCAGGCCAATATCCACTGCTGGAACTGCGGCGGTGGTGTGCAGGTTCACGGCAGCTGGCAGTTCTTCGCCTGGCACCGCGCCTACCTCTACTTTCACGAGCGCATCCTGGGCAAGCTGGTGGGCGACATGGAGCTTCGCCTGCCGTACTGGGATTGGGACAACGGCGCCCACCGCAAGCTGCCGGCCGCTTACGTCACCCCCAACGACGCGACCAACCCGCTGTTCAACGGCACCCGGGGCATGACCCCGACGGACGTCATCCCCGACGAAGACGTGGGCGACGACGTCATGGACGCGGCGCTGACCGCCGCCACCTTCACCGACTTCGGCGGCAGCGCGACGGCGGGCGGCATCCCCGAGGGCGCGCCGCACGGGTCGGTGCACGTCGACGTCGGCGGCGACATGGGCTTCTTCAACTCGGCCGCCCGCGATCCGATCTTCTACGCGCACCACTCGAACGTCGACAAGATCTGGTCCGACTGGGTGAAGGCCGACTCGTCGCACGACAACCCGACCGCCACCGCGTTCCTCAACCTGACGTTCACCTTCTTCGACGAGAACAAGCAGTGGCGATCGATCAAGGCGTCGCAGGTGCTCGAGCACGAGAGCAAGCTCCGCTACACCTACGGGCCGTCGCAGGCGCTGGAGCGATTGCTCTGCCGGCGGCCGTGGCGGATCATCAAGATCCCGAAGTGGCACGCCGCGAAGGCCATCGAGCTGACGCCCGACGTGCTGGCCCCGATGGTCAAGGTGGCGTCCGAGCGGGGCCTGGTCCGGCTGCACCTGGAGCGGCCCGAGGTGCCGCTGACCAAGAGCGCGGTCTATCGCGTGTACGCGGACGCGAAGGACGCGGAGGCCGATCCGGGGCCCAACAGCCCTGCCTATCTCGGCACCGTGCCGGTGGTGCTCAACGATCGCGAGAATCATCACCGGCCCAGGCCGCCGCGCGTGGTGCTGAACGTCAGCCGCCGCCTGCCGGGGCTGGTGCAGAAGCGGGCCGCTCCCGGGCTGTTCTACGTGGAGCGCGGGCTCAAGCCCGACCAGCGCAAGGTCTCCCCGTTGCGCGCCGCCGACGCCTTCTTCTCGGTGGCAGAATTGTCGGGTGACTGATCGAGCACCCGGGCTCACGTTGGGCGCGCTCGTCGTCTTCCTGCTCGCGATGGCCTCACCCGCGCCCGCCGACGGATCGATCCACCGCGCGACGCTGCCGCTGCCGGCGCGGGCGGCCGCGGCGTCACAACTCGACCTCGTCGTCGATCAGATCGATCTGCCGCGCGACCGCGCCGCCAAGTTCTACGTCTACGCGGCCGGCGCGGGCGGCCCCGACGCGCTGCTGGGATCGTTCGCGGTGCTGGCGGAGTCGCGGGACGCGGCGGGCGTCCATCGCGTCGGCCCCTTTCACGTCAACGTGACCCGGACCCTCCGGCGCTGGATGGACCGGAACCCCGGCGCCCGCGAGGTCCCGCTCGTCGTCAAGGCGATGGACGGCGCCCGCAACCCCGTGCCGATGACGATCGGCTCCGTCCGCTTCGAAATCCCGAAGCCACGCTGACGCCGGTGCTATGAACGAGCGTCGTGAGCGACGCCGTCAAGATCACCCACCCCGAGAAGGTGCTGTTCCCCGACGACGGGATCACGAAGGGCGACGTCTGCGCTTACTACCAGGCCGTCGCGCCGCTGATGGTGCCGCACATCAGCGGCCGCCCGGTCACGATGGAGCGCTTCCCGGCCGGCATCGGCAAGAAAGGCTTCATTCACAAGGACGTGGTGAAGGGATTCCCGGCCTGGCTCGAACGCGTGCCGGTCGAACGGCGCGACGAGAAGGATCCTGGCACCGTCCACTACGCGCTGGCCGGCGACGCGCGCGCGCTGGTCTGGATGGCGAACCAGAACTCGATCACGCCGCACGTCTGGTGCTCGCGCGTGCCGCGCCTGGAACAGCCCGACGTGTGCGTCTTCGATCTGGATCCGCCGGGCGACGACGCGAAGGCGTTGCGCGCGGGGGCGCTGGCCGTGCGGGCGCTGCTCGACGAGCTGGGGCTGCCGTCGTTCGTGAAGACGTCGGGCTCGAAGGGGTTCCACATCGTGGTCCCGCTGGACGGCCAGGATGAACAGGACGGCTACGAGACGTCGTGGCGTTTCTCGCACGGCGCCGGCGCCGTGCTGGTGAAGCGCCACCCGGAGCTCTTCACCCAGGAGTTCATCAAGAGCGATCGCGGCGGGCGCATCTTCGTCGACACCGGCCGCAACGGCGCGGGCGCGACGTTCGCGGCGGTCTACGCCGTGCGGCCCAAGCCGGGCGCGCCCGTCTCCGCCCCCTGCACCTGGCAGGAGATCGAGCGCGACGCGGTCGGCCCGCGCACGTTCACGCTGCGGACGATGGCGGAGCGCATCGCCGCCGTCGGCGATCTGTGGGGCGGCCTGGAAGGCGAAGGCGAGCGGCGTTCGCTGCGCGCGCCGCTGGCGGCGCTGGACAAGCTGCTGACCGAGGAAGACTGGAAAGAATCGTGGGCCGCCACCACCCGGCGGCCGACGTCGCGGAAGGCCGGGCGGAAGAGCTAGCCGGCGCCCGTCACTTCAGGCGTTCGGCGACGGCGCGCACGGTCTCCGCGGTCAGATTGCCGGCGGTGCCGCGCGGATCGCGCGCGTTCTGGAAGTCGATCATCCAGCCGGGGTACTCGAGCGGCAGCGCGCTCGCCTGGTCGAGCGACGCGAGCTGCTCGGCGGTGAGGCGCGGCCGCAGCTCGGCGGCCGCCAGGTTGTCGGCCAGCTGGTCGGGGCGCTTGGCGCCGATGATCACGCTGGTGACGAAGGGCCGCGTCAGCAGCCAGGCCAGCGCGACGCGCGCCACCGAGACGCCGTGGGCGCCGGCCACCTCGCGCAACGCCGCCAGCACGCGCGGCAGCCGCTCCATGTTGACGGGCGGGAAGTCGAACGACGCGCGCCGCGCGTCCGCCGGGCCCTTCTTGTCGGGATCGAACTTCCCCGACAGCAATCCGCCCGCGAGCGGGCTCCACGGCAGGATGGCGACGCCCTCCGCCTGGCAGAGCGGCGCGAGCTCCCGCTCGATGTCGCGGCCCGCGATCGAGTAGTAGATCTGCGCGCTCTCGAAGCGAGACAGGCCGCGATCGGACGACCACGTCAGCGCCTTGCTGGCGACCCACGCGGGCAGGTTGCTCCAGCCGATGGCGCGCGCCTTGCCGGCGCGCACGACGTCGTCGAGCGCGCGGATCGTCTCCTCGATCGGCGTGGCCGGATCGAAGCCGTGGATCTGATAGAGGTCGACGTGCTCGAGCCCGAGCCGCCGCAAGCTGTCGTCGATGGCGGACATGATGTGGGCGCGCGACAGCCCGACCTGATTCACGCCCGGCCCCACCCGGCCGCGCACCTTCGTCGCGACCACGACCTGCTCGCGCGGCCGGCCCAGCGACTTGAGCGCGGCCCCGAGCAGGCGCTCGCTCTCGCCGTCGGAGTAGACGTTGGCGGAGTCGATGAAGTTGATGCCGCCGTCGAGGGCGGCGCCCACCAGCCGCTCGGCTTCCGTCTCCGACACCTGGCCGATCGCCTTGTAGATCCCGGTGCCCGCGAAGGTCATGGTGCCGAGGCACAACTCAGAGACGAAGAGACCGGTGCGACCGAGCGGGTTGTAGCGCATGTCCATCCTCCTGGTGGGGCCGCAATTTTGGACCAGGAAACGGCGCGCGCACGTCCCGGGGGCGACCGCGGCAGCCCAGATCCATGAGTCACCTATCCGTTAGGACCGTGAGGTCGCGGTTCCGGAACCCATCCATCATCTTCCTCCAGAGCCCGGACGGGTTCCAGCGCGCCGCGATTTGACGCGGCTGACTAGGAGAAGCCCCGAACGGACCGCACCTTCGGCGGCGAAGGCACTGGGGCGCGCCCGAGAAAGGATGGGAAGAGATGAGCACCATCACCACCAAGGACGGGACGGAGATCTATTACAAGGACTGGGGCAATGGTCCCGTCGTGACGTTCTCGCACGGCTGGCCGCTGAACGCCGACATGTGGGACGGGCAGATGCTCTTCCTTGCCCAGAACGGGTTCCGTTGCGTCGCGCTCGACCGACGCGGCCACGGCCGGTCGAGTCAGGCGTCAGCCGGGAACAACATGGACGGCTACGCCGACGATCTCGCGGCGCTGCTGGAAAAGCTCGATCTCAGCGGGGTCACGATGGTCGGCCATTCGACCGGCGGCGGTGAAGTCGCGCGCTACATCGGGCGCCACGGGACGAAGCGCGTCGCCCAGGCGGTGCTGATCGCGGCCGTTCCGCCGCTCCTGCTGAAGACGGCGGCCAATCCGGAAGGTCTGCCGCTGGAGCTGTTCGACAACATGCGAACCGCCATCGCCAAGGACCGTTCCCAGTTCTACGAGGATCTCGCGCTGTCCTTCTACGGCGCGAACAGGGCTGGTGCCGCCGTCTCGCAGGGGCTCCTCGATCAGTTCTGGACATGGAGCATGCAAGCCGGCCTCAAGAACGCCTACGAGAGCATCAAAGCTTTCTCGGAGACCGACTTCACCGAAGATCTGAAGAAGTTCAACGTGCCGACCCTGGTGCTGCACGGCGAGGACGACCAGATCGTCCCCGTGAAGGACTCGGCGCGGAAGAGCGTGAAGTTGATCAAGGGTGCGAAGGAGATCTACTACCCGGGCGCGCCGCACGGGATCACGGCGACGCACCAGGACCAGATCAACGCGGCGCTGCTCGACTTCATCCGCAGCAACCGTTAGCTCCTCCCGCGGCCCGCCAACCCTGCGCGCGCCCACGCAGCCGATTGACTCGGGCCGGGCATCTGCCCGACTCTTGTGTCGATGCGGAGCGTGCGTGGCGCAGGGTGGCTGGCCGCGATCGTGATCGCCGGGCACGCCGGCGCGGCGGCGGCCGTCACGATCGTTCCGCCGGGGAGCCTGGGGAACCAGACCTGGACCTCCTCCGGCAACCCTTACATCATCCAGGGCGACGTGCTGGTCCAGGGCGGCGCGACGCTGACCATCGGCGCGGGCACGGTGGTCACCTTCGCGGCCGGCGACACGCAGGCGGGCGGGCTGAACAACATGCAGTCCGAGCTGCGGGTGAGCGGGACGCTGGCGGTCAACGGCACGCCGACGATGCCGGTCACCTTCCGCGCGCAGTCGGGCACCACGCCGGAGACCTGGTACGGCATCGCCGTGCTGGCCGACGCGCGCGCGGTGACCATCACCGGCGCCGTCATCACCGACGCGAGCATCGGCGTCTACAGCGAGATGACGGCATCGCCGCTGGTGGTGCGGCAGACGGCCATGCACAACGACGTCATCGCGTCGGTCATCGTGGCCGGCAGCGCGAATTTTTCGGAGATCTTCGCGACCGAGAACGCGGGTGGGTTCTGGTTCGCGACCAGCAGCGGCACGGTCACGAACTCGCTGGTGGCCAGGCCGGTGACGATCGGGAGCGGCGGCGGCGGGTACGGCGTGCTCGCCGGCCAGTCGCCCGCCCCGGTTCACATCGTCAACTGCACCTTCGACGGGATGAGCACCGGTGTGTACAGCAACCAGACGGACCAGACGGTCGACGTCGTCAATTCGATCGTGACCGGCGGCGGCTTCGGGCTGTATTCCACCGGCGGCCCGCTGACCGTGTCGTACTCCGACATCTGGAACAACGTCAACGACCAGTTCGGGGCGACCGCCGGCGCGGGCGTGATCTCGACGAACCCGCAGTACGTCAGCGACAGCGACTGGCATCTGCAAGCGACCAGCGTCTGCATCGACTCCGGCACGACGACCGGTGCGCCGACGCGCGACCTGGATCTGGTGATGCGGCCGCAAAACGGCGACGGCATCGTCGACCCCGACGGCTCGGAGATCGACATGGGCGCGTACGAGCGCCCGGCCGCGGCAACCGGCGGGACGGGCGGTGCGGGCGGTGCGGGCGGAAGCGGTGGTGGCGCGGGCGGCGGCGGCGCGGGCGGCGGCGGCGCGGGCGGCGGCGGAAATGCCGGCGGTAGCGGGAGCGGCGGCGGCGCGGGCGGAAATGCTGGCGGCACCGGCGGTGGCGGCGCGGGCGGAAATGCCGGCGGCACCGGCGGTGGCCCGCACGGCGGCGCAGGCGGAGGCGGCGGCGCGGGGGACGCAGGCGGGACCATCGGCGGTGTGGGCGGACGCGGTGGCGCGGCGGGTGGCGCGGGCGGAACCGGCGGGTCTAGCGGCGGCGCCGGCGGAGGTGGCGGTGCAGCAGGAGCCGTGAGCGGCGGCGGAACGACCGGCGGCACAGGAGGATCGTCGGGCGCGTCGGGCGGCGCGGGAACCGGCGGCGCAACCGGGGAACGCGGCGGTGCTGCGGGTTCAGCAGGCGGAGGTGGTGGCGGCGGCGCAGGCAGCGGATCGACGGGAGCGAGCGGATGCGGCTGCCGCCTCGCGGAGGGGCGCGATCCGTGGCTCGCCTCTGCGTTGCTGCTGGCGCTCGGCGCGTTGGTGCGACGGAAGCGGAAGTCGGACCCCTCTCCCTAACCCCTGGCGGCTCCCCTCGAAAAGTGAAGGGAAGTCGATCGGGTAGGAGTAGCGACGCGCATCGGAATGTGATCTCTTTCGGTTGTCTAAGCCTGAAGGAGTCACACGATGCGCGTCGGAGCAATGGT
>DATBHU010000379.1:0-17140 GCA_036557265.1 Polyangia bacterium | reverse complement strand
CGGCGGCACGCGGTACTGCTCGAACTCCAAGGGCAGCGCCGGCGGCAACTACGCCTACGAGCTCTGGTCGAGCGGAACCGGCTCGGGGTGCATGACCGTCACCGGCGTGGCCGCGAACTTCAGCGCGACCTGGACCGGCGTGGACGATTTCCTGGCCCGCATCGGCCTGCAGTTCGATCAGACCAAGACGCCCGCGCAGCTCGGAACCATCTCCTCCGACTTCGCGGAGACGAAGAGCGACAACGGCGGCCTCACCTACGTCGGCATCTACGGGTGGACGGTCAGCCCGCTGCGCGAGTACTACATCATCGACGACTGGGGGAGCTCGAAGCCCGCCGGCACCGCCTCCGACGGCACGCCCCGCACGCACGTCGGCACGATCACCGTCGACGGCGACAGCTACGACGTCTGGAAGCACACGCAGACGAACAAGCCCGCCATCACGGGCAACAACCAGACCTTCGATCAGTACTTCAGCGTCCGCCAGACCGCCCGCCAGTGCGGCCACATCTCCATCTCCGAACACTTCACGCAGTGGACCTCCCTGGGCCTGCAGCTCGGCAAGCTGGAGGAAGCCAAGCTCCTGCTGGAGGCGCAGGACAACAGCGGGACGATCGCGTTCACGACGGCGACCGTCGTCGTGAAATGAACCGGCGCCCTACAAGAAGGGCCGCTCGGGCGCGAACAGCAGCGCGCGCGCGCCGCGCCGCCAGTCGTCGGGGGCGGCGTCGCCCAGGATGACGGCGCCGAGCACGTAGGCGTGGCCGCGCTCGATCGGATCGAGCGCGGACAGGGCGGCCTGCGCGGCCTTCCTGTCCTTCACCAGCCGCTCGGGGTGGAGGAACTGCTCGAGCCCGGCGACGGAATCGGCCGGCGCGAAGTCCTTCATGCGCGCCACGAGCGCGGCGGCGTCCTGCTTGTTGCGCAGCGCCAGGCCGATGGCCGGCCAGATCGTGTCGTAGTCGATGCCGGCGTCGGCGGGGAGCGCGGCGGCGGCGGCGATCTGCTCGGCGGTGGCGCCGCGCGAGGCCGCGACCAGGCGGACGACGCGCGCGCGCGTCCCGGCGTCGTCTCCGGCGGCGACGGCCGCCTCGCCGAGCGCGCCGCTCACGAGCTTGAGGTAAGGCGCCCCCGACCCGCCGGTCGTGTCCCTGTCGTCCTCGAGCGCGAGGTAGGCGCGCAGCTCCTCGGATTGCCGCGCCAGTACCGGCAGCTGGGCGTCGAAGTCGGACCCGGCCAGCCGCATCACGCGCGCGCTGTGGATCAGCATCTGGTCTTCCAGCGCGCCGCTCTGCCGGGCGGTCGCCCAGCATTGCAGGGTGTCGTTCCACTCGGAGCGGCGGGCGTGCACGTAGCCGGCGGCCAGCCCGAGCCAGGCGTTGAAGGGCGCGCGCTTGCGCGCCGCCAGCGTCGCCTCGTCGCGCGCGCGGCCATGAGGCTGGCAGCGCAGCGCCAGGTAGGCGAGATCTCCGTCGTCGGGCGCCGCCGCCGCGAGCTGCGTGTGGCGGGCGCAGGCCTCGGCCTTGGCGGCGGCGTCGGGCTGGTCCTGCTCCGCGCGCATCGCGGAGATGTCGTGCGGGCTGCGGGCCAGCCGCGCCTTCACGATCGCCGGGAAGTCCGGCAGCGCCATCGCCTGGTGCATCCAGTCGCTGGTGTGCGGGCGCTCGGCCTCGTCCCAGAGCGCGTGCTCGCGGATCACCCGCGCGCGCTCCTCCGGCTCGCGCAGCGTCGCGAGCACGCGGTGGGAGGGACCGTCGGCCAGCGCCATCAGCACCGGCATGGTCGTGCCGCGGCCGCGCTTCGTCGACACGTGCTCGGGAGGCCGCTCGAACAGCACCGTCGCGTCGGTGGCGCTCCAGCGCGGCGCGCCGAGCGCGCGGTCGGGCGACGTGTCGGCGCCGCCGTAGACCGCCACCCAGCGCACGAGCGGCGCCGCGCCCGCGACGTTGTAGACGTAACGCTGGAAGCTGCGGCCCAGGGGCGCGTCGAACTCTTCGATCGGCTCGCCCGCGGTGGTCTCGGCGGCGACGTGGACCCGGCGGCCGGACAGCTCGTTGAAGTACGCCTTCGAGAACGGGTTCAGCTCGTACTTCTCCTCGCCGACGTGAACGACGACGGCGCGGCCGAGGCCGTTGTAGACGACGAGCTTCGAGTCGCCCACCGACATGCCGAGGAGGATCATCCCGGTCACCATCGCGCCCGCCACCGCGAAGCGTGCCAGCGACGCGACGAATCCGTCGGCGGTCTGGAAGCGGTCCCACCAGCCGAGCCGCCACTGGCGCTTGCGCTCCGCGCCCGGCATCAGCGTGGCGTACTTCGCGGGCGTGGCGGCGGGCGGCGGCGCGGGCGTCACCGCCGACGGCTCGCGGGCGAACGCGGCCACCTTCGCCTCGGCCCGCAGCAGCGCCTCCAGCGCGCAACGCTCGAGCACGTCGAGCGGTCGGATGAACGCGTCGAGCCACGAATCGATCACCTCCAGCCAGTCGCCGATCCGCTGCTCGCTCGGCAGCCCCAGCTTGAAGTCGTCGGGCAGCGCCTGGGCCCAGGTCTCGACGCCGAAGTTGGCGACGACGTCGGCGGGCAGGTGGACCTTCCCGCGCTGGTCCCAGATCGCCTCCATCGCGCAGTGAACGTCGACGCCCGCGACGGCGATCTGCCGCCGCTCCGACGAGCTGACGCGCCCGTCCGCCGTCGCGACCGCCACCACGTTCGCCAGCGAGCCGCGCGCGTCGCGCAGGTCGGCCTCGGTGTGGTCGGCGTAGTGAAGCAGCGCCGCCAGGCTGCGCAGGTACTCGGGCCAGCCCTGACCGATGCGCTCGGCGGCGGCCAGGTGAGCGCTGCGGTGCTCGCGATCGCGCTCCTCGAGCTCCGCCCGCGCCGCCGCGCGCTCGGCGCCCACCGCCTCCAGCTTCGGTTCCAGCTCGCGCCGCCGCAGCACCTCGCCGCGGAACTTGATGTCCGCCCCGCCCGACTGCAGGAACCCGCGCTGCAGCCCCTGCAGCACGTGGAACTCGGACTCCAGGCTCTTCCACTTCTCGAGCGCGCCGCGCAGCCCCTCCGGGTAGAGCTGCTCGAGCGGGATCTCCCGCGCGCGCTCGGGCGGCAGGTACAGGTCGGCGGGCGCCTTGGCGCCGCGCACCGCCGACCGCCCCAGGTACGCGCCGCGGTAGCGCGGATCGAGGAAGGCGCGGTCGAACGACTCGTCGACGGCGCGCAGGCTCTCCTCGCGCGTCAGCTTGCGCGTCGTGCCCGCCGGCGCCGGCAGCGCGGCGAGCGTCGCCTCCGTGGCGCGGGCGCGCGTCGCGTCCGCGTCCGCGAACAGCAGCCAGGCCGACCGATCGTCGAGCTCGCAGGGGACGTAGGTGCGCTTGACGTTGTCCTCGCGCTCGCGGTTGGGCGGGTGCGACGACCACATGCGCGGCGGGACGGCGATGCGCTCCTCGAACAGGCGGTGCTGGGCGCGCCCCTGGGCGGGCAGCGGCGGCGCCACGCCGTGGGTCTCGTCGGCCAGCACGCGGCGGTCGTGCTCGATCACGCGCGACTGCATCGCGAACAGGTCGTCGACCAGCTCGCCCTTGGCGTGGCGGCCGGCCGCGATGCCGACGGCGCGGTCCCAGGCCATGTCGGCGGCGCCCAGCTTGTGCAGCGCGTTCACCAGCGCGTCGCTGCCGGTCAGCGTGACCGCCACCAGGTCCGCCTGCCGCTCCATCTCGTGGTCGAGCGCGCGCTGGGCGCGCACCACCACGGAGAAGACCGTGTCCAGGACGGCGCGCAGCGCCCAGATCACCAGGCGCATGATCCAGCCCACCCAGGCGACGCGCAGGTCGAACGCCGACACCCCGCGCAGGAAGCGGTCGAAGATGTCGCGCTTGTGGACGATGTGCGCGGCGACGCGCTGGGCGACGAACACCCAGCGCCCGACCGCCATCGCCCCCTGCGCGAAGTGCCCGAACTCGTGCGCCAGCACGGCCCGCACCTCGCCCAGCGTCAGCGCGTTGATGAGGCCGAGGCCGATGTCGAGGTTCTTCTTCGACGGGAAGATCAGGTTCAGGATCGAGAAGTCGTAGGAGACGCCGGCGTTCACGCGGCCGGAGAGGAACACCCGGTGCGGGCGGGGCGCGCCGGCCTGGTCGGCGATGCGCAGCAGGAACGCGTACAGGCGCGGCTCGCTGGCGGCGTCGATCTCGATCTCGCGCGCCGTGTCCGCCTTGTCGCGGAAGAACAGCGCCTTGAGCATGAACAGCCCGAGGAACGCCAGCGGCAGCACCACCAGGAACGCGCCGCCGTTGTTGCTGCTGGAGGCGCCGGCCGCGATCCGGTAGGCCGACCAGATGAACCACCCTGTCAGCGCCACGTAGACCGCGATGAACGACAGCAGCGCCGCGAACGCGAGCGCCACCCGCCGCCGGTAACCCCGGCTCGGCGCCGCCAGGTTCGGTGGGACGTCCAGCGGCGCCGGACAGGTCAGCTCTTCCGGACTCACCATCGGCTCACCATCGACTCACCTTCGGCTCCACCCGCACCATGGTCCGTCACCGGCGGGGTCGGTGGCAAGCGGGCCCAACGGGGGTCCCCCTGCTGGTAACGACCGTCGTGACATCTTTGCGGCGCGGGGCGCTCCCGCTTTCATCGAGATTCCTTTCGGGCGCAGGTGGGTCCGCCGCCCGGTAATGACGGCTCCGAAACGCGGCGGTCGCGCGCGCCGTCGCCGTACAGGACTCTTTGTATCTGGAAGCGCCGTTTACCGAATCGTTTCGATCACCTTCACCCCGCCCCGGGAATCTCCCTCGGTTGGTCAACCTTCGGAGGCGAGAGACATGCGAACACTGCGAATGATCGGGACCGGATTGGTGATGTCACTGGCGGCTGTCGGGACGGCGCGGGCCGGCGTCGTCGATCACCAGACGCTCAAGGGAAAGGCGGCGGACGTGGAGTTCTTGATCAGCACGCCCGAGACCTGCGCCGACGGGTCCGACGGCAGCTCGGACCTGTCCGTCAGCGCTTTCGGCGAGGAGTCGTTCCTGTCGTCGCGCGCCAACGGCAGGACGCTGATCAACGCGGTATCGGTGATCGTGGTGGCGTCCGATTCGTGCACCGGCGCGGTCACCATCTCGACCGGCCAGATCGAGGGCGGCTTCAACTCCCTGACGCCGCGCAAGGCGGTCCTCAACGGCACCATCCCGCTCACCGACATCTCGACGGGCGCGCCGGCCGGTACGCTGGTCGCCGCCTTGACCCTGCAGGGCGGAAACATCACCTCGATGACCAACGAGCACGACAAGATCGTGTTTCCGGACAACAGCTTCCGGACCGACCAGATCAAGGCGACGACGCGGCCGGCGACGGTGAGCGGCAGCCTGACGGTCAACGGCGTCCAGGTCATCGGCCACGTCTCGCAGGCGCTGATGTTCGACAACCGCGACAGCGTCACCGACATCGGGCGCTGACCGCGCGCCGCGGGGCCGGAGGGGCCCCGCGGCGGTTTTTCGCCGAACCCCCGCGCGATTTCTTGCACTGACCGGCACGCCCGGGGGTTCAACAGACGTGACCGACGCCGTCGACAATGCGCCGGATGCCATCGGTCCGTCTTCGGCGGTAGAGTCGCGCGCGTGTCGGGTTGGCACGGTCTGGATCGCGTCTACGAGCGCCATAGCCGCGGCGTTTACCGACGCGCCCTGCAGCTGCTCGGGGACGCGGAGGAGGCGCGGGACGCGACCCAGGAGGTGTTCGTTCGCGTGATGCGCGCGGGAGGTACCGTTCCGGCCGAGCCGACCCCGACCGCGTGGCTGTACCGCGTGACCACCAACCTCTGCCTGAACCGGCTGCGCGATCGGACGCGCCAGCAGGGGCTGCTCGCCGCGAAGTACACCGTCGACGCCGAGGTGCGGCCCGCCGGCGAGACGCGCGCCGCGGTGGCGCAGGTGCTGGCGCGCGTGCCCGAGGATCTGCAGGACGTCGCGATCTACTACTTCGTCGACGGGCTGACGTACGACGAGATCGCGCCGCTGCTCGGGGTGTCGCGCCGGACCGTCAGCAACCGCCTGTCGGCCTTCCGGGATCTGATGACGCGGCTCTTTCCCGAGACGAGGTCCGCGTCGTGACGTTGCCGGCCTCCCCGCCGCGGGCCCCGGGCTGCGCTTCGGATCTCGACCTCGACGAGCTGCTCGCGGGCGATCTGGCCGGGCAGCCGCGCGAGGCCACGCTGCGCGCCCACATCGACGGCTGCGCGCGCTGCCGCGAGCGGCTGGCGGCGTTCTCGGCGATCGAGCCGCCGCCCGCCGCGACGATGTTGCCGCGGGTGATGCGCGCGCGCGCGCCGCGCCTGACGCGCGCGCGTCTCGCGGCCGCCGTGATCACCCTGGGCGCGGCGGCGGCGGTGTTCGCGGTCCTGCTCCGCCCGCGCGGCGAGCCCGGCGCCGGCCCGGAGGAGCGGACGAAGGGGAGCCTCGCGCTGGCGCTGTTCGTCAAACGCCCGGGCGGAACCGTCGAGACCGTCACCGGCGGCGGGACGTTGCACCCGGGCGACGAGATGCGCTTCGCCGTCGCGGCGGCGCGGCCCGGCTACGCGGTGGTCCTGGGGCTCGACGCCGCGCCGTCGGTGACGCTGTACGCGCCGTACGCGGCGGCCGGAGCGCCCGCCCAGGCGATCCGCCTGGACCGCGCCGGCACGACGACGCTGCCCGGGAGCATCGTCGCCGACGCGACCGCCGGCACGGAGCGGGTCGTCGCGGTGGTGTGCGAGGCCGCGCCCCCGGTCGAAGCGCTGCGCGCGCGCGCGCTGGCCGCGCTCACCGCGGCGTCGGGCGATCCCGCGCGCGTGTCGTCGCTCGGCAGTGGGTGTCTCGAGTCGTCGGTGTTGCTGCGCAAGGAGCCGCGCCCCCGATGAACCGCCTCGCCGCCGCGCTGGCGTTCGCGTGCCTCCTGGCCGTGCCCGCGCGCGCGAACGCGCTGCGGATGGCGGTGCTGATCGGCAACGACGAGGGCCAGGCCAGCGACCGCCCCCTGCACTACGCGCAGACCGACGCGAGCCGACTGGCCGCGCTGCTGACGCGCGTGGGCGGCTTCGAACCCGACGCCACCTCGGTGGTGCTCGGCCGCACCGCCGGCGAGGTGAGGCGATCGCTGGCCGCCGTGGCCGCCCGGCTGCGCGCGACGCCGGGCGAACACCTGGTGATCGTCTACTACTCGGGCCACGCCGACGCGCAAGCGCTCCACCTCGGCGCGTCGAGCTTGCCGCTCGCCGATCTCAAGGCGGAGATCGTGGCGCTCCCCGCCGCGGTCCGGGTCCTGATCCTCGACGCCTGCGAGGCCGGCGTCCTGACCCGGGCCAAGGGAGGACGTCCCGGACTGGGCTTCGACGTGGCGAACGGCGCGGGCGAGCCGCTGCGGGGCCTGGCGATCCTGGCGGCCACCGCCGGCTCGGAGCTGGCGCAGGAGTCGGATCAGCTGGGCGGCTCCGTGTTCACGCACCACTTCGCGGCGGGGCTGTCGGGGCTCGCCGATCGCAACCACGACGGAAACGTCTCGCTCGCCGAGGCGTTCGACTACGCGTCCGAGCGCACCGTCGCCACCACGCTCGCGACCACCACCGGCCCCCAGCACCCCACCTTCCGGCTCGATCTGTCGGGGCGCGACGAGCTGGTGCTCACCCGACCCGGCCTGCGCGGCGTCGGCTACGGGCACATTCGCCTCGACGTCCCGGGCTGGTACTTCATCCGGCGGCGCGACGGAACGATCGCCGCCGAGGTGATGAGCCGGGGCGGCGAGACGCTGGCGCTCGACCCCGGTCCTTACGAGGTCATGCGCCGCGAGCGCGCCAGCCTGGACGTGGCGACGGTGACCGTCGGCGAGGGCCAGGACACGTCGATCAGCGGCGCGTCGAGCGTCCCGGTCCCGCTCGGCACGATGGTCCGCAAGGGCGGCGGCCCCACCGCGGCCTACGGCCTGGCGGCGGCGACGTCGGTGCGCACGCCGGTCGAAGATCTGGGCACCTCGTTCGGGTTCGCGCTGGCCGGCCGGATCGACCTGCGCGCGCTCTCGTTCGAGCTGCGCCTCGGGCTGGGACGCGCGCACCAGGACGCGGCCCACCTGTCGTCGACCACCTGGGAGACCTCCGCCTCGGCGGCGGCGCTGCGCCTGCACGACTTCGGCGCCCGCCATCACGGGCGGCTCCCGACCGTCGGGGTCGGGATCGAGGCCGGCGCCTCCCACTTCGCCCAGCAGCTGGACGGCGGCGAGCAGCGCAGCACCAGCAGCCCGTTCGTGGGCCCGACGGCGCTGGCGGAGCTGATGGTCGGCCGCCGGGCCTTCTTCCGCATCGACCTGCGCGTGCCGTTCTATCTGATCCGGACGGTGGACCCGACGCTGATGGGGACGACGACCATGACGCAATGGCGGCCGGCGGTGGTGGCGGCGTTCGGAGGTGGGGCGTGGTTCTGAAGCGCGATCGCCGCAGCCTGATCCTCGTCGCCGCGTACGCCCTCTGCGCCGGCGCCTGCGGCAACGGCCTGACTTCCGGCAGCAGCGGGAATCAGACGCTGTTCAGCTTCTTCTCCTCGCTGCCGGCGGGCGACAGCCTGCCGTCCACGGCCCGGCTGGGCGTGCTCTGGACCGATCTCCTGCAACGGCAGCCGGACGTCCTGATGCCGCCCGACTGGTTCAGTACCAACATCGGCGACTCACCTGCGGTCTTCGGGACCAACGTCTACCGGCTACCCCCGGCGGCCGCCCTGTTCCGGATCGACACGCCCGACGGGCGCGACAGCATCGAGATGGCCTTCGGCGAGCTGTTCCTGTTCGAGGACGCCGACTACAACGGCACGTTCAAGGTCGACCGCCCGGACGCGGGCACGGCGCAGTCCGACCGCTACCTCGCCGGCGCCCCCCAGGCGATCGTCTACGTCGCGCGGTCGTTCTCGAACCCGCAGAACGGCTTTCCGCTCGGCGCGTCGCTGCTCCCCGGCTACTCGACGCTGTTCTTCAACTGCCACGGCGGTCAGGTGCCGGACGAGATCATCCAGAACAGCGGCGTCGGGTTCGTCATGCAGCCGGGGGAGAATCTCCCCGAGATCCGCACCTGCATGCGCACCCACTCTCCCTGATCGCGCCCGACCGCTCGGCGATCACTCGGTGAGGTTCGGCACCTCGATCTGCGCCGCGTGCGGATCGATCAGCGAGCCGAGGTTGTGGACGATCGTGTCGCGGTAGCGGCGCGCTTCGCTGAATCCGCCCTTGAGGTTGTTGTCGCGCTGCCAGTTCCACTCGATGAAGCGGGTGATCGAGGTCAGCTCCAGGCGCACGTGCGAGACCTGGTTCTTGCGCGCGAACGGGGAGAACGCGAGCAGCGGCACCCGCGGGCCGTAGTAAACCAGGCCCGTCTTGCCCCGGTCGCTCGACGTGCCGTCGACGGCCAGGTCGGGCGGAGCAGGCGGCGGGACGTGATCGTAGTAGCCGCCCGCGGTTACGTACGTGAGGAGCACCAGCGTGTTCGCGCCGTAGATCGGCGAATTGACGATCTCGTTCTGGAGCTGCTTGACGAAGGCGATGCCCGGGCCGACGGGGTGACCGGGCGCCTCGCTGGTCGCCTCGTCGGAGGGATCGGGGACGACCAGCGCCACGGACGGTAGCGTGCCGAGCGCGATGTCGCGATCGAGCTCGACGGCCAGGTAGCGGTACGGATACCAGTCGGGATCGTAGAACGCGCCCGGGTTGTAGAAGGCGGCCGCCGGCAGATTTTTGGTGCCGCCATAGATCGCCCAGGGGATCTGCACGTGCGCGAGGTACTTGGAGAGCAGCGGCGTGTCGTCGAGCGCGGCCGTATCTGCGAAGCGCGCGGTCTCGAGGTAGAGGAGATTCTGGGTGGGAGGCATCGTCGAGAACGGACCCTGCTCCTTCTCGTCAGCGTAGGCGTAGGTCTGGAAGAAGTTGTCGGCCAGCGCGCTGCTCGCGAGCAGATCCCAGTAGTCGGTGGGCGTTCCCGCCGTCAGGTCAGGTCCGGCGCAGGCGAAGTCCAGCGGATCGCCGCAGGTCGTATCGTCCGGGTTCGGAACGGCGAAGCGGCTCATCTCGCCGTTCGCCATCTTCCACTTCATGCAGCTCGGATCAGTGTGGGGCGGCTTCGCCTCGGTGAGGGGGCCGATCGGCGCGCACGCCCCTGCGCCCGCGACCGCGGCATGCATCTGCTCGCAGCAGAGCCGGGGCGGCGTGTTGTCGCCGTCGCAGTTGGGGCCGTCGTCGATCGACGGAAACGGGGACTGACAGTACTGGCCGAAGTAAGAGTCGAACGATCGCCCGTCCTGCAGGATCACCACCAGGTGCTTGATCGCCGGTGAGGTGGTGGGCGGATCCCAGTCCTTGCTCACCAGCTGCTGGCGGGCGACGTCGCCCGGCCAGGCCTGGCCTTGCGGCGGAAACGGATCGGCGGCCGTGGGATCGAGGGGCACGGAGCGCAGCCGACCCGACGCGCGCGTCCAGACGTAGAGGGTCGTGTCGTCCGCGAGGATGTCGTCCCCGGCGCCGATGTCCGAGCGGACCCCCATGACCAGCGGCTGCGAACCGACGGCGGGATGCACCACCGTCGCGTCCAGCGAGTACGGCCAGACCCGGTATGACGCGCACTCGCGGACGGCGCTCGGGGCGGCGCCGGGGCAGGCGCTCGGTTGCCACTCGAGCAGCCGCCCGCCGCCGAGAGGGACGACGCGGTGGCCGCGCGCCAGCTCGTCGCGCGGGTCGCCCGCGAGCGCGGTCACCTTCTCGGCGGTGACTTTGTTGCCGTTCTGCACGATCTGCCAGACGCGCGTGCTGCCGTCGCCGAGGTCGCGGTCGAGCAGCTGCGCGTCCTCGAGCCCGAGCAGCTCGTGTCCAGCCGGCCCCGGCCGGCCCGTGTGAAACGAGTCCGGCGACCAGGTGCCCATGAGCGGCGAATCGAACCAGTTTTGACCGGGCCCCGGCGACTGGATGGTGGCGGCGTACCTCCAGGCGTCGTCGAGCGGATCGTAGATGAGAACGTGGGGCGTCGGTCCGGGGAGAAAGACCACGCCCGCGGTCAGGCCCCCCTCGAGGGTCGGCGTGATCGTCGGCGCGTCCGGGAGGCCGCCGCTCGCGCTCACCGTCCACAGATCGTAGGGGCTCGAGAAGCGGCGGCGCGCGACCAGCTGGTGGTACCCGAGCGGCGTCAGCTCCAGCAGACCGGTGACGTCGGGCCCGCACTGCATGAATTCGGTGGAGTCGCCTTGCCAGCGGCTGATCGCCCGGTGCAGCTGCGAGCACTGATCATCCCCGCCGGCGTCCGCCGCCGCGCGCACCGCCGGCCCGGAGCCGCAGCCCAGGCCTGCCAGCCCCACCACCATCGCGCCCGCGCGCGCCACGACGTTGCGAATCACCTGCTCCTCCGACCTCACCCGAATCTACACCTGATCGGCCGCGACCACGCACGCGAGCGAGGTTGCCCTGCCGGCGACCGTCGGGGGTTCTAGACGTGTCAGTCGCCCGCACCCGGGCCCACCCCCAAGGAGATCGATGATGAGGTACGCGCTTAAGACGTTGACGTTGCTGTCGGCCACCCTGGCCCTGTCGCTCTCGGCGGCGCGCCCGGCGCGCGCGCTGGAACCCGACGGAAGTATTGCGATCCGGCTGCCCGCGGGCGTCGCCCTGCGGAACGTCGCGCTCGGCGCGACGGGGCCGATGAACCTCGCCGACCGCAGCGTGGTCAGCGGGCCGGCGGCGGGCATCGGCGTGGTGGCGAACGTCGGTCCCGGCCAGACCCAGCTGGGGGTGTCGACCAACGTCATCACCAACGTGGTCAGCGCGGCGCAGGCGTTCCTGGCCAACAACGCGCGCATCGGCGGCTCGCTGCAGACGACGGCCGCGCCGACGCTGCAGCAGGGCGCGGTGATCGCGGGCGGCACCAACCCGGCGGCGCAGCTGACGCCGACCAGCGTGATCGGCTGGCGGCCGCCCGCGGCGGGCGCCGGCAACGACTTCACGCTGCCGCCCGACGGGAACGGCGCGATGGCGGCCGGTGCGTTCGCCAACGTCACCATCTTCTCCCGCGCGCGCGTGACCATCGGACCGGGCGTCTACACGATGCAGAGCTTCGACCTCGAGCCGCAGGCGACGGCGACGTTCGACAACCGCAACGGCCCGATCGTCTTCTACGTGGCGTCGTCGCTGATCACGCGCGGGACGATCACCGTCCTCGGCAGCGCGGGCGCCTTCGCCATCGTCTACGAGGGCGGCAACGGGACGGCCATCGAGACGCCGTTCGCGGGGACGATCGTCGCCCCCTACGCGCAGCTGCGGCTGGCGGCGATGGGGACGAAACAGTTCACCGGCCAGTTCTTCGGCGGCAGCCTGGTGGTCGATCCCGACGTGCACGTGAACTACGGCGCGTTCGACTGGAACATCATCCGGCCGCTGCTCGGCGCCGGCAACGGCGTGGCGCCGACGCGGCCGAGCCCGCCCGTCCCGAACACGCCGCCCCCGCCAGCGCCCTGCTTCGCGCCGTCGTTCAACGGCAGCACGACCACCGTGACGAGCACGGGCGAGACCGTCTTCACGTCGCTGCACTTCGCGACCCCGAACGCCGCGCAGGGGATCTGCGCGCCGACGTTCTGCGACGCCAACGACAACCCCGTGCCCGGCCCGACCGACGCGCAGCTGAACGCGCCGCCGCCCGCGGGCTCGACCTGCCCGGCCATGGCCGCGCCCGATCACTGCCCGGTCGACACGACGACGCTGTCCAACACCTGCACCAGCGACGCGAGCTGCGCCGCGGGCAGCATCTGCGCCAGCCACTGCCTGGATCAGAACTGCACCACCATCGAGCGCCGCTGCGGCAAACCGGTCGCGACCTGCGGCGGCCTCCCCCAGGAGGGCAGCTGCGACGAGTTCCTGCTCTGCCCGCGCCCGGGCGCGGTCGGGACCGCGAACGCGGGCGCGGTGGCGCAGCAGCTGCCGCCCACCACCACGCCGAAGACGATCCCGGACGCCGACAAGGACGTCCCGCCGCCGACGTACGCGACGGTCGCGGCCACCCGCTGCGCCGGCGCCCCGCAGTCGACCGGGAATCTGGGCGACGGCTCCAACAAGCCCGCGCATGACGGCAGCGGCGAGTGGGGGATCTTCGTCACCCCGATCCTCGAGTTCAACGCCGCCCCGGTCAAGCGGGTCGACGCGATCAGCCAGTTCGACGTGAGCGGGCACGGCAGCCTCAAGGCCGGCGGTGTCCTGATGGGCTACACGGTGACGGTGCTCGACGCCGACGCGCACGCCGACGTCACCGACTGCGGCGTCACCCTGGGCGCGTCGCTCAAGTTCCTGGGCGAGGACGTCGCCGTCTGGACGCAGGCGAGCGGCGCCGCCGCGGGCCTGACCACCACGCCCGGCGATACGCTCGGCCAGACCCTGGCGACGCCGACGGGGCTCGCCGGCGCCTGCAGCGCCGCCCTGACCCTCGCCAGCGACACGCACGACAAGCTGCGCAAGGCGAACCTGTTCGCGCGCTCCGTCCGTCCCTACTACGACCAGTTCGCGTTCAACACGGGATTCTGCAACGACGTCGCGGGGGAGCTGCACCTCTCCGATCCGGTCACCGGCCAGTACGACTGCGCTCACCCGCAGAACATCTCGGAGGCCGGCAAGCACAGGCTGCTCGACGCGTGGAACACGGAGTACGGCGTCGAGACCACCGCCTATCTGAACGCGCTCGGCGCGCTCAACAACGCCCAGGCGGCGACGGCGACGGCGGGCACCGTCGAGCTGTTCGACGATCCGCACCCCTACGACGTCAGCATCATCGACGTCCCGATCCCGATCGGACCGATCGAGCTGGACCTGGCGATCGACGGCTTCGGCTCGTGGGATCTCAAGGGCGGGCTGCAGTTCGGCGTCGGTCCGGCGTCGAACCTGCCGGGCGCCAACGCCCTGGTCAGCGGGGCCCTGAACGGACAGACGCCCGTGGCCGGCGATCTCGCCGCGTATGCCGGCCCGATCATCACGCCCGAGCTCACCATCGGCGTGACCGCGTTCGTCGGCGTCGGCATCCCGGGCGTCTCCGTCGGCATCCAGGGGCAGATCGATCTGCTCGACATCACGCTGCCGACCGGGGCGACCATCGGCCTGGCGCGGCTCACCTCGCCCGATACGCGCCCCGTCGCGGGCACCGACTTCGCCGGGACGATGATCCCGGGCCTCGAGACCAAGGACTACCGCTGGGCGACCGGCTACAACTGGGGCTCGTCGCTGGACATGGAGGAGCTGAACGGCGAGATGGATCTGGCGGTGCGGATCCACTTCCTGTTCTTCAAGCACACCTTCCGCCAGAAGCTGTTCGGCTGGCACGGCTTCCACCAGACCTTCCCGCTGGTCAGCGGCGGCGGCACGATCGCCGGCATCCCGTCGATCACCTCGGCGGGCGACTTCGGCACGACCACCGACAACATCGCGTTCACGACGCCGGTCGCGCTGATCGCCGACAACCCGGTCCACGTCGGCACCACCGAGGCGCCGTTCGCGTGCTTCGTGGGGCCGAAGTGAGCGGGCGCGACGCGCTGGAGCGGATCTGGCGGCGGCGCCCGCACGCCGTCGTGATCGCGGGCGCCGCGGCGCTCGCGCTCGCGGCGGGCGGCGCCGTCCGCGTCCATCGCGGTCGGGCCGCCGCGCCCGCCGCCGCGGCGGCGGGCTCCGTCCCGCCGCTGTGTCCGGTGGGCGTACGCCAGCGCTACGAGATCGACTACGCCACCCGCGTCGTCACCACCGCCGGCCAGCCGCTGACCGGCTTCGCGCTGGAGGGCTCGCTGGAGCTGACCGGGCTCGCCGCGGCGCCCGCGCAGCTGGTGCGCGGGCAGTTCACCGGCACGCTGACCGCGCAGGCGGGCGGCGCGGGCGCGGAGGGCGACGCGCTGGCCGAGGCGGCGCGCCGTCCGTTCCTGCTGGCGTTCGGCGCCGACGGCAGCTTCCAGGGCGCGCGCGGCGAGCCGGGCCTGCCGGCGTTCGTCGGGCGGCTGTGGAGCGCGCTCGGCGAGTACCTGCAGCTCCGGCACGGGGCCGCGGGCGCGGCCGACTGGCAGCTCGAGGAGAGCGACGCCGCCGGCCGCTACCTCGCCGCCTACGCGCAGACCGGGCGGCAGACCGTCAGCAAGAAGAAGCTGCGCTACACCGCCACCGCGGCGCAGGCGGTGTCGAGCTACGAGGTGCGCGCGTCGGCGGCTGGCTTCGAGCTGGACGCCGACGGGCGGCTCGCCTCGCTGGGCGCCGGCGAGAGCCTGCGCGCGCGCGTCGGCGACGGGAACGGGCCGGTGCCGGGGTTCGAGTCGACGACGACGCTGGATCTGCGGCGCGCGTCGGTGGACGCCGTCCCGTCGCTGCTCGCGTCGTGGCTGGCCGACAGCGCGCGGGCCGTCGCGCTGCGCGGCGCCGCGCACGCAGACAGCCAGCGCGCGCGCGATCGTGCACTCATCGACGGGCTGACCGTCGCCGAGGCGCTGTCCCGGCTGCAGCCGCTGGCCGAGAGAGCCGGCCAGAAGGACGGCACGGGCGGCGCCTCGCGCGAGGCGCGCGGGCGCGCCGGACGCGCGTTCGCCGCGTTCACGGCCCTGCTGCGCCAGGATCCCGCGGCGCTCGCCGCCGCCGAGGCCAACCTGCGCAAGGGCGGCCCGCTCACCACCACGCTGCTGGCGGCGCTGCGCGACGCGGGCAGCCCCGAGGCGCAGGCGCTGCTCGCCGAGATGAGCCGCCCCGGCTCGCCGCTCGCGCCCGAGCAGCGCTTCGAGGCGACGCGCGCCCTCAGCCTGGTGGCCACGCCGACCGCCGACACCGTCGAGACGCTGCGCGCGCTGCGCGGCGATCCGGAGGTCGCGGCGCAGGCGACCTACGGGCTCGGCTCGGCGCTGCACCGGCTGGACGCGCAGGATCCGGCGCTGGCCGCCGAGGTGCGCGGCGACCTGCTGGGCCAGCTCGCCGCCGCCCACACGCCCGGCGAGCGGTCGATGGTGCTGACCGCGCTCGGCAACGCGGGCGATCCCGCCACGCTGGACGCGATCGCCGGCTACCAGCAGAGCGACGACGCCGCCGTCCGCGCCGCCGTGGCGCAGGCCGTGCGCCGCATCGATGGGCCGCAGGCGGACGCGATGCTCGCGTCGCTGTGCGCGGATCCCGCCGCCAGCGTGCGCCTGGCCGCCGTCTCCGCCGCCGACCAGCGGCCCGCATCGGCGGCGTTGACCGGCGCGGTGTCGGCGCTGGCGCTGGGCGAGCCGGAGTTCCGCGTCCGCGCCCGGGCGGTCAACCTCCTCGCTCAGTGGTCGCCCGGCCCGCCCGCCGTCGCCGACACGCTGGCGACGGTGGCCAGCCGCGATCCGAGCCCCGACCTGCGCAACGTCGCGACCGGCGCCCTGACGAAAGGCCGCTGACGTCGCCTCACCATTCCGGCCGCAGGTGGAGGATCAGCGCCGCGCAGATCAGCGCGAAGGCGACGCGCGGCGCGCCGAACGCCACCACCACGGCGGCCGCGAACACGGCCAGCACCACCAGCGATCGGCGTCGGGCCACGCGCCGCGTCCGCTCGGGCAGTCGGGCGGCGGGCGCGCCGGCGAGCACCCTCCGCTCGAAGACGTTGTAGGCGACGTCGATGCAGACGAACAGGCCCGCGTAGAACGCGACCGGCGACGACGCGAGCCGCGTGCGCGCGATCCAGGCCGTCGCGAACGGCAACAGCGACACCAGGAACAGGTGCACGAAGTTGATCCACATGAGCCCGAGCGTCGGCGGGCCGACCAACCGCATCAGGTAGTGATGGTTGATCCAGATGATCGCGATGAACAGATAGCTGACCGCGTAGGTGATGACCGTGGGCCAGAGCGGCCACAGCGCCGAGAACCTCGCCTGCTCCGGGGCATGCAGCTCGAGGACCATCACGGTCACGATCACCGCGAAGACGGCGTCCGAATAGGCGGCCAGGCGCTGGGCCGTGTCGGGCTCGTCAGGCATGGGCGCCCCGTCAACCATAACCACGCCACCTGGCCCTTCGCCCGGCCCGGACGCATCCTGTCGGTGCCGTCCGAGGTATGACGGCGCAAGGGAGACATCATGGAAAAGCGAACCCTGGGACGGAGCGGACTGGAGGTCTCGGCGCTCGGCCTCGGCT
>DATBHU010000378.1:0-2931 GCA_036557265.1 Polyangia bacterium | reverse complement strand
TCGGGCCGCTATCCCAGCTCGTTCGCGCTGAACCTGGCGATCGAGGAGCTCGGTGGAACCCTGTACGCGGAGACGGGGCGCGACTACTCCCTCTACCAGATCACCCTGCACCCGAAGCAGGTGGCGCGGGGGCTCGAGATCCTCGGCGACCTGTTCTCGTCGCCCGCGTTCCGCGACATCGATCTGGAACGAAAGATCGTGATCGAGGAGATCCTCGAGGATCTCGACGATCGCGGGCGCAACGTCAACGTCGACGACCAGTCGCGACGGCTGGCGTGGGGCAAGCACCCGCTCGGTTATCCGATCACGGGGCCGATGCGCAACGTGCGGCGCTTCTCGCTGCAGGACGTGCGCGCGCATTTCCGGCAGTTCTATGGCGCGGCGAACATGGTGCTGGCGGTGGCCGGGCCGCTCGCGGCGCAGGCGGTGCGTCGCGACGCGCAGGCGGCCTTCGCGCGCGTCCGTTCCGGCGCGCGGCGGCGGCCGCGGCCGCCGGAGATCAACGGACGGAGCGGACCGCGCTTCCGGGCCGTGCACAACGAGTCCGCGCAGACGCAGGTCCACGTCCTGTTCCACGCGCTGCCCGAGACCGACCCCGGCTACGCGGCGCTGCGCGCGCTGATCCGGGTGCTCGACGACGGGATGTCGACGCGGCTGCACTATCAGATCTGCGACCAGAAGGGGCTCGCCTATTCGGTGGCGGGCTCGCTGCACTCGTATCACGACGCCGCGCTGCTCGAGGTCGACGCCGCCTGTTCGCACGCGAAGCTGCCCGCGCTGGTGACGGAGACGCTGGCGATGCTCGGGCGCTTCCGCGAGGAGCTGGTGGGCGAGGACGAGCTGGAGAAGGCCAAGCGCCGCTTCGTCAGCGACGTCGAATCGTCCTACGACGATCTCGACGGCCTGTGCGGCTGGTTCGGCGGCACCGAGCTCTACTGTCCGGCCGATCCGCAGGAGAAGCGGGCGCGCGCGCTGGCGAAGGTGCGGCCGGCGGCCATCCGCGACGTCGCGCGGCGGGTGCTGCGGCCGGAGCGGCTGTCGGTCACCGCGGTCGGGGCGCTCCACCCGGCGCTGTCGCGCAAGGTGGAGAAGATCGTGATGGGGTTCGAGTAGCCGCTGCTTCGGCTGCTTCTCCGTCTACTTCTTCTTGGGCTTCTTGACGTCCTTGGCGGCGACCGCGGGCGCGACGTCCAGGGCCAGCGCCAGCGTCTCCTTGACCGGCTTGCACGCCTGCTCCTGGCAGAGGACGAAGCGGGCCTCGGCGTTGATCGTCTTCTTGCCGGCCTCGGTCGCGGAGACCGGGATGTCGAAGCGCGCCGATTCCTGCGAGCTCTGCGCGAGATCGGCGCGCGTCAGCTTGGCCTTCTGCACGGTCACGCCCGCCGGCGCGGTCAGCGCGACGGTGATCGGCGCCTCGGCGTTGACGTGCCAGCCCGCCTTCGCCGTGATGGTCAGGCTGGCCGTGGCGGTCGACCCGACCGCGACCTTGGGCTCCGTCTTCTTGATCTCGTAGAGCGCGTCGGCGGCAGTCGCGACGGCGCCGAGCGAGAGCAGGGTGGCAGCGGCCAGGGCGGCAGAGGTCAGTCGATGCATGTTCCACAGGGTAGCGGGCGACCTAAGCCCGCGCCATCGCTGATTTCCGGAAGCAGCGCGGCGCGAACGGCCACGAGGTGGTCAATGGCCGGCCAAGTAGGGACTTGACGTGAAAAGTGAGGACATGTAGGTTAACCGCACACCATGACTGCGGACCAGATCCTGCGGGTCGAGAACAGGCGGACGGGGCGACGCTTCACCGCGGATTTCTACGCGATCGAGCTGTCCGGCGGCGCCCGCTACCTGCGCCGCGTGAAGAACTTCTCGGACGAGGGGCTGCTGCTCGAGAACCCGCTCGCCGACGCGTTCCCTGGACAGCACGTCGAGCTGGAGCTGCCGCGCCAGGGGCAGCTGCCGATCCGGGTCGAGGGTGAGATCGTCTACGTGACGCCCGAGGGGCGCATCGGCATCCGGGTGACGTCGCCGCTGCCGGTCGACAGCCTGGGCGGCCGTATTCCGCTCTAGCGCGGGTAGCGCGCAACTACGTTAAACTGTCGAGCATGGCGCTCATCGACAGGCCCGAACGTGCGCGGCAGCTGGCGCGCGCGATCGCGTCCGATCTCTCGCTCTATCACGAGAAGAAGCTGATCGAGGGGATCGAGAAGGACACGCTGTTCGACGTCATGCGCGAGGAGATCGACGAGGGGCGGGCGCTCTACAAGAGCCGCGTCACGCCGGAGATCTACAACATGGGGATCTACGATCGCGCGCTGGTCGACATGCTGATCAAGTCGCGCGGGCACGTCCGATCGAGGATCTGGTAACGGCCGACGGGCCTCAGGCGGGGTCGCGGCGCTTCGTGGTCGGGCCCGACGCGGCCGGCGAGCGGCTGGATCGGTTCCTGTCGAACAACGTCGCGGAGGTGTCGCGCTCGCAGCTGGCGCGGCAGATCGGGGAGGCGGCGGTGACGGTCAACGGCGCGGCGGGGACGCCGTCGCGCAAGTTGCGGAGCGGCGACGTCGTGGTCTGGACGCCGCCGCCGCCGGTGCCGACCACGATCGAGGCCGAGGCGCTGCCGCTGGCGGTCGTGCACGAAGATCGCTGGCTGGTCGTCGTCGACAAGCCGGCCGGGCTGGTGGTGCATCCGGCGCCGGGCCACGAGGCGGGCACCCTGGTGAACGCGCTGCTCGCGCACGTGCGCGACCTGCGCGGCATCGGCGGCGAGCTGCGTCCCGGGATCGTCCACCGCATCGACAAGGACACGTCGGGCCTGCTGGTGGTGGCGAAGGACGACGGGACGATGGCCGCGCTGGCGGCGGCGTTCAAGGCGCACACCGTCGAGCGCGTCTACGACGCGCTGGTCGCCGGCAAGCCCCCCGGGCCGGGCGGGCGCATCGA
>DATBHU010000377.1:0-15228 GCA_036557265.1 Polyangia bacterium | reverse complement strand
CCGATCCGAGCTTCGATTCGACGACGCCCGCCCCCGCCCCGTCGCCGTCCACCGGGCCCGCCCCCGGCGGCGGCACGCGCGGCCGCCGTTCGGCTGACCTGCGCGGCATGAACTGGCAGCCGCTCCCCGGCACCAGCGAGGAGGCGGACGCGGTCGGCAAGACGATGGCGGGCCTCAAGATCCTGCGCGGCGCCGACGCCACCGAAGGCGCGGTCAAGGAGGTGCGCGGGCCGCGCATCCTGCACCTCGCGACCCACGGCTTCTTCCTTCCCGACGAGCCGGCGCCCGCGGCGGCGAGCGATCCGGGCGCCCCGGCCGCGCCGGGCGTGAGCGTGCCCGCGGCCGGCGCCGGACCGGGCCGCGAGAACCCGCTGCTGCGGTCGGGCCTGGCGCTGGCGGGCGCGAACAAGCTGCGCTCGGGCGACGACGACGGCATCCTGACCGCGATGGAGGCGTCCGGCCTCGACCTGTGGGGGACCAAGCTGGTGGTGCTGTCGGCGTGCGAGACCGGCGTCGGCACGGTGACGAACGGCGAAGGCGTCTACGGCCTGCGGCGCGCGCTGGTGATCGCCGGCGCCGAGAGCCTGGTGACGACGCTCTGGCAGGTCGACGACCTCGCCACCCGCGATCTGATGACCGGCTACTACCGCAAGCTCGCCGCCGGCAAGGGACGCAGCGCCGCGCTGCACGACACCCAGCTCGAGCTCGCCGCGCAGCCAAAGTACGCTCACCCCTTCTACTGGGCCAGCTTCCTGGCCGCCGGTGCCGACACCCCCATCAACAAGGATTGAACGGACGATGAAGCTACGAAACCTGATGGTCGCCGTGGGACTGATGACGCTCGTCCCCGGCGCGGGCGCGGTCGCCGCGGGCGCCAGCGCAAAAAGGCCGCCGCTCTCGAAGCTGGAGAAGAAGGCGCTCGAGATCGATCGCCACGTCTGGATGGCGCAGTACTACATCCTGCGCGCCAACGATCTGGAAGGCGCGGTGCGCGAGTACAAGGCGGTGCTGGCGCTCGATCCCCAGAACGAGCAGGCGGTGCTGGCGCTCGCTTCGATCTACATGCGGGACAAGAAGGAGAAGCTCGCCGTCGAGATCCTGACCAAGGAGACCAAGAAGAATCCCAAGGCGAAGGACGCCTGGCTGACGCTCGCCGACATCCAGGCGAAGGGCGGCGACGACAAGGGGATGAAGGTGTCGGTGGCGGCCGCGCTGGCGATCGATCCGGCGAACACGAACGCCTACTGGCTGCTGTTCGAGAGCGCGTACAAGCGCGCGCGCGGCGGCGACGCGGCGGCGAAGCCGGAGGCGCTGGACGCCGCGCGCAAGCTGGCCAAGCTGTCGCGGAGCAAGAGCACGCCGTCGTACCGGCTGGTCGAGCGCGCCATCGTCGAGCTGGGCGGCCAGCCGATCGACCTCACCGTCTACGACGCCAAGACCGCTTTCGCGGCGGCGTTCGAGGCCGGCCTGTTCGCGAGCGTCAACCAGAAGATGGGCGTCGCGCGGCGCGGCTTCGAAGCATGCGTCGCGACGGCGCCCGCCAACGAGGAGTGTCACTACTACCTCGGGCTGATCTATTCGTCGGTGGCGGCCTCGGAGTCCTACGATCCGAAGAAGGCGCTCGCCCAGCTGGCGCTGGCGCCGTCGACGCCGGCCGCCTGGATCCAGCGGGCGCGCATGCTCCGCGCCGCCGACAAGAACGACGAGGCGCGCGCGGCGCTCGACAAGGCGCTGGCGCTCGATCCGGGGCTCGCCGTCGCGCACCTCGAGCTCGGCATCCTCGACAAGGTCGAGGGCAAGACCGACGCGGCGACCGCTCACTTCGTGGCTGCGATCGACGCCGATCGCTACGGCGCCGAAGGCGGACGCGCCTTCACCGAGCTGGCGAAGGTCAGCCCGACGCACCCGCTGGTGACGCAGGGCCTCCTGGAGGGCCGCGGCGGCAAGGACCTGTTCTCCACCGACCACTACAAGGCGCTGGTCGCGCTGCTGGAGCAGACGTTCGGCGGCGTCGAGGCGAACGCGCCCGAGCGGCCGATCGTCGAGGAGATCGTGCGCAAGCTCTCCGACGCGAGCGCCATCAAGCAGTCGTTCAAGGTGCAGGTGGTCGGGACGACGATCCCGAACGCCTTCGCGCTCGCCGACGGCCGCATCTACGTCACGCGCGGGCTGTTCCAGATGCTCGCGAAGACGTCCGGCGGCAAGCCGGTCGACGCCAAGAACGACCTGCTCGGTCACGTGCTGGCGCACGAGATCTCGCACGTGCTCCGGCGCCACACCATGAACACGGCGGTGTTCCAGGAGGCGATCCGGGACACGTCGCGCCCGCTGGACGCGTCGGTGCTGACCCACGTCACCCGCCTGCACGAGATCGAGGCTGACCGCGACGGAATGGTGATGGCGTTCCTGGCCGGCTACCACCCGCGCGGCGGGATCGAGTTCATGGAGGTGATGGGCAAGGAGTCGGAGATCCCCAAGCACCTCGACCACCCGACCTTCCAGGAGCGCGTCGAGTACCTGTCCGAGTACTGGACCAACGAGGTGCGCTACGCGTTCGTGTCGTTCAAGCTGGGCGTCGCCGACATGGATCGGGGCGGCGCGCTGGAGGCGACCGACATGGAGAAGGCGATCGGCGCGTACCAGGACGCCATCGACCAGTTCAAGCGCTTCCACGCCATGCTGCCGTCGCTGAAGGAGGCGATGAACGACCTCGGCGTCGCCTACGCCAAGATCGGCGTACTGGCGATGGACCGCGGCGATTCGCCGCTGGGCCGCTGGCAGACGCGCTTCTCGCTGGAGCGCGAGTCGGCCGTGAAGTACGTCGGCCTGGCGCGCGACGAGGAGAGGTCGCACACGCGCGGCGCCGACAAGGCCCGCCTGCCGTCGCAGCTGCGCGAGGCGATCGCGTCGTTCAAGGAGGCGCTGGCGGTCGACGAGAACTACGACAAGGCGCGCCTGAACCTGGCGACCGCCTACCTGGCCGCCAACCAGCTGGACAACGCCAGCGCGACGCTGGCGAAGATCGACGCCAACGCCGGCCTCGCCGCCAGCGACGTCGATCTGATCCGCGGCGTCGCCCTCGCCGAGGGCAAGGAGTACGACAAGGCCAAGGCGGCGTTCGAGCGCGCCCTCGCGTCGTCGCAGGAGAAGCGCGCCGCCTCCTACAACCTGGCCAGGACGCTGGAGCTGGCGGGCAAGAAGGCCGACGCCAAGCGCGCCTACCAGGACTACCTGCGCGCCTACCCGGCCGGCCCGTGGGGCAAGGCCGCCGAGAGCGCGGCGACGAAGCTCTGAGCGGCGGCGCTCGGGGAGATCCCCGATGCGGTCGCCAGTGCTGGCCCCGGGACCGGGCCGGCGCTACCTTGCGACGCATGAAAACACGCGCGGCGGTTGCGTACGCGGCGGGCAAGCCGCTGGTGATCGAAGAGGTCGACCTCGAAGGGCCGAAGGCGGGCGAGGTGCTGGTCGAGATCAAGGCGACCGGCGTCTGCCACACCGACGAGTTCACGCGTTCGGGCGCCGATCCCGAGGGGCTGTTCCCGGTGATCTTCGGCCACGAGGGCGCCGGGGTCGTGGTCGACGTCGGCCCCGGCGTGACGTCGGTGCAGAAGGGCGACCACGTCATCCCGCTCTACACGCCGGAGTGCCGCAGCTGCAAGTCGTGCCTGTCGCGCAAGACCAACCTGTGCACGGCGATCCGCGCCACGCAGGGCAAGGGCCTCATGCCCGACGGCACCAGCAGGTTCTCGATCGGCGGGCAGAAGATCCACCACTACATGGGCTGCTCGACCTTCGCGAACCACACCGTGCTGCCGGAGATCGCGCTCGCCAAGATCCGGCCCGACGCGCCGTTCGACAAGGTCTGCTACATCGGCTGCGGCGTGACGACCGGCATCGGCGCGGTGTTCTGGACCGCGAAGGTGACGCCCGGCGCGAACGTGGTCGTCTTCGGCCTGGGCGGCATCGGCCTCAACGTCGTGCAGGGGGCGCGCATCGCCGGCGCCGACAAGATCATCGGCGTCGACACGAACCCGGCGCGCGAGGCGCTGGCGCGCAAGTTCGGCCTGACCCACTTCGTGAACCCGAAGCAGGTGGCGGGCGATCTCGTCGCGCACCTGGTGGAGCTGACGGGTGGCGGCGCCGACTACAGCTTCGAGTGCGTCGGCAACGTCGAGCTGATGCGCCAGGCGCTGGAGTGCTGCCACCGCGGCTGGGGCGAGTCGATCATCATCGGCGTCGCCGGCGCGGGGCAGGAGATCAAGACGCGGCCCTTCCAGCTGGTGACCGGGCGGGTCTGGCGCGGCACCGCGTTCGGCGGCGCGCGCGGCCGCACCGACGTGCCGCGCATCGTCGACTGGTACATGAACGGCAAGATCGACATCGACAACCTGATCACGCACAAGCTGCCGCTCGCGCGCATCAACGAGGCGTTCGATCTGATGCACGAAGGGACGTCGATCCGGACGGTCGTCGAGTTCTCGTGACCGCCGCCGTCGAGACGCTCTCGGAGCAGCGTTGCTTCCAGGGCGTGCAGGGCTTCTATCGCCATGCGTCCTCCGCCGTCGGCGGCCCGATGCGCTTCGGCGTCTTCGTTCCGGACCAGGCCGCCCGCGCGCCCTGCCCCGCCCTCTATTACCTGGCCGGGCTGGAGTGCAACGAGCAGACCTTCGCCGTGAAGGCCGGCGCCCAGCGCGTCGCCGCGCAGCTGGGGCTGGTGCTGGTCACCAGCGACACGAGCCCGCGCAGCGCGCGTTTTCCCGGCGACGACGCCAGCTGGGACTTCGGCCAGGGCGCCAGCTTCTACGTCGACGCCGTCCAGGAGCCGTGGCGACAGGCCTATCGCATGGAGACGTACGTGACCCGCGAGCTGCCCGACGTCGTCGAGGGGCGCTTCCCGGTCTCGGGCAAGGCGCGCGGCATCTTCGGCCATTCGATGGGCGGCCACGGCGCGCTGGCGCTGGCGCTGCGCAACCCGGGCCGCTACGGCAGCGTCTCGGCGTTCGCGCCGATCGTCGCGCCGTCGCGCGTCCCCTGGGGGCGCAAGGCGTTCGCCGGCTACCTCGGCCCCGACGAGGCGGCCTGGGACGCCTACGACGCCTGCGCGCTGGTGCGCGCGCGGCCGCTTCCGATCCCGCTGCTCATCGACCAGGGGACCGCGGACAAGTTCCTCGACGTGCAGCTCAAACCCGAGCTGTTCGAGGCGGCGTGCGCCCAGGCCGGGCAGAGCCTGCGCCTGCGGCGCCACGCCGGCTACGACCACAGCTACTACTTCATCTCGACGTTCGTCGAGGAGCACCTCGTGCACCACGCGCGCGCGCTGGCGCCCTGACCGATCGGCGCGTCCGGGCTAGGCTTCGCCGCCATGTTCGATCTCGACGCCTACCTGGCGCGCATCGGCTACGACGGCCCCCGCGCGCCGACCCTCGCGCTGCTCGGTACCCTGACCGCCGCCCACGCGCAGTCGATCCCGTTCGAGAACCTCGACGTCCTGCTCGGCCGCCGCATCGACCTCGCGCCCGACGCCATCTTCGAAAAGCTGGTGCGGCAGCGGCGCGGCGGATACTGCTTCGAGCAGAACGGCCTGTTCCTGCACGCGCTCACCGCGCTCGGCTTCGCGGCGCGGCCGCTCAGCGGGCGGCCGCCGGATCACCTTGCTCAACCGCGAGCTGAAGCTGCGCGAGCGCGACGGGCACGCCGCGCGGCAGGAGCTCGATTCGCCGCAGGCGCTCCTCGCCGCGCTGGCGGAGCAGTTCGGGCTGCACTTCCCCGCGGGGACGCGGTTCGGCAGCGGCCCGTCGCCCTGGCCGACGTAGTCGTCAGGCGCGCAGCGCGCCGGACGCGCGCGCCGTGGCGGTCGCGACCGCGTCCATCAGCGGCGGCGACAGGCAGTCGTAGGGCTCGAGCTTCAGCTCCTTGAGGCGGCCCCGGATCGTCGGCATCTTCTCGGGCGGCGTCCCCGCCTCGATGATCGACGACACGAAGGCGGCGAACGTGGGCGGCGCCCAGCCCGGCTCGCGCGACAGCTCCGGGTGAATGAAGACCAGCCCCTCGAACGCGTGCTTGGGGCGCTCGACCGGCCCGTACATGTGAACGCCGCAGCCCGTGCAGGCGTGGCGCTGGATCAGCGCGCTCGGGTTGACGACCTTCAGCTTGTCGCCGTTCTTCGTCACCTGGACGTTCGCCTTCGGCACGACGCCGACCATCGAGAACGTCGCCCCTTGCGGCTTCCAGCACTGCGTGCAGCCGCAGACGTGGTTGTGCAGCACCTGCGTGGTGATCTTCACTTCGACCGGCCGGTCGCTGCACAGGCAGCGCAGCGTGCCACCGGCGAAGTCCTTGCCTGCGGCCTTGAGACCGCCGTCGACCGCGGGATGAATGGAGGTATCAGCCATGGCCGGACCCTGCGTCGTCGGGCCGCGATCCGCAATCGGGTGATCCCCTTAGGGGTATCCTGCAGAGCGATGGCAAAGACCAACACCAGACCAGCCCCGAAAGGGCCCGCCGTCGTGGCCCGGGTCAAGAGGGCGATCGTCGGCACCGTGGTTCCGTCGCTGCGCGCGCTCGGTTTCGAGGGCAGCTTTCCGAGCTTCCGGCGCGTCGAGAGAGATCGTCACTCCGTGATTCACTTCTGGTGGGGCCGGAACCTGGGATGGCTGACCGTCCTCCTCGCCGTCGTTCCGCCCCGAAAAGGGACGAGCGTGTCGCAGGACTACCAGCGCAGCATCCACATCCGAAACCGACAGCGCGGGGGGCTCGATGACGTCGTGCCCTGGCGTGTCCAGCGGCTGTTCCATTTCGACCACGCCGCAAAGAACTGGGGCAAGGCGTGGCCCGCGAACCTGGCAGAGTTGCTCGAACAAAAGCTCACGACGGCGGGGCTACGGTGGCTCGAGGATCCCGCCCGCCGGCCGCGCCGGCGTGCGCGCGCCGTCTCTTGAACCGGCGACCACTTCGGCGTCCACCGCGGGATCGATTTTCCGGCGCGCGAACAAAACTTCAACCCAGGTCGGACGCGCCCTCGTAGTGACGGCGGGCGGGAAGAGTTCCCGCGATCGGAGGCACACGATGACGTCGAAGAGACCGGTGTTGGCTGTACGGGATCGTTTCGTTCCGCGGATACGGAACCGAGCTGGGACCATGAAGCGTCTTGCGACGTATCTCTCGAAGGCCACGCCAGAAGTGCAGGCGGTGGTCGACGAGGCCCAAGCGGAGGCTCTCGTGACTTGCGAGGTCTGTGGCGCGCCCGGCCGCCTGGCCGAGCGGCGTGGCTGGATCTCGGTGAAGTGCGACGCGCACGAGAACTGGACGCGCTTCGACGAGATCGGCGATGGGCGTCGAACTCCTGCCTGAGGGGCTAATCGACCGACAATCGGCTGATCGTCCGGGCCAATCGACCGACGTGTTGTGACACAGCTCTTCCCGACGCGGGGTATCTCGGCGATATGGCTTGCCTTTTTGTCCGCCCGTCTGGAGCATTCCATCAGCCAATGGATCATGCCGATGATCAGGCCGGCCCTGTCTGGACTTCACCCCCCGGCGCGGCAATAGTCCCTACTAAGTGAGTGCGAAAAGCTACAGGAACCTCAAGGAGGTTCGCGAGGGTCTCGGGTACCGGCAGCTGGAAACGGTCGCGCGGCAGGCGCGGATCTCTACCGAGCGACTGCGTGCCATCGAGGATGAAGGCGCCGCACCCTCCGTCTACGAAGCCGAGGAGCTTAGCCGGGTCTACGGCATCGATGCCGACATCCTGGCCGACGAGCCGATTACGCTCGTGGCCGGCGACGGGGTCGAAGTGCTCACCCTTCGACAAGAGTTTCGCGACGTCTCAGATATCGTTCGAACGCGCATCGTCGCTGCAGCGAACGCGGCCCGCGATCTCGGGAGTCTCCGGAAGCTCATGGGACGTGGCGATGTGCGGAACGAGCTCGCGGCACAGCGCCCCAACCTGAAGCCACCCGTAAAGTCCGATGTGCCACACGTTCAAGGAACGACGCTGGCCAGCGAGTTCCGCGCGAAGTTGAAACTCGGGAACGATCCCATCCCATCGGTCCGGGATCTGGTCCTCGACAAGTTCCCCGCCATCACGCTCCTCTACGCGGATCTTACTGATGAAGGGCCGGCCGGCCTGAGCTTCGTCGATGCGCTCCGCGGACCCGCGATCGTGCTGAACCTGGTCGGGAAGAACCAGAACTCCCTGGTTCGCCGTTTCAGCCTGGCCCACGAACTGGCGCACATGCTGGTCGATTGGAAGGGCGAGCCGCTCGCCGTCATCTCGGGGTATCTGACCGACTACGGCCTCGCCATCGAACAGCGCGCCAACTCCTTCGCCGTTCGCCTCTTGTGCCCGCGATCGCGATTCGATCGGATCGCGAAGACACTTCCGTCTCGGGCGGCCCTCGAAGAGATCGGAAAGTTCGGTCTGCCCTACCCCGCAGCTCGCCTCTACGCGCGCTACACGAGCGGCAAGGAACTGCCGCCGGCGCCGCCCCTCGACTGGTCGATGTCGAACGACAGCCGGTGGTGGGACGCCGAACGGCCCGTCGGCATCGACGAGTTTCCGCTGGAAGGCGTCCCGCCCGAGCGCCGGACCGCGGTCGCCGAAGCGGCGGCGCGCGCGTATTCGCAAGGACGAATCAGCAGGGATCGTTTCGCCGATCTCCTCGGCACAACCCCGACCGCCGATGTGGAGATCGTGCTCGACTTCTTCGGCCTCGACGCGCCTGCTCGCGACGTCGCTTGAGACCGATTCTGTTCGACGCGGATGCGTTCAACTGCGTTCGAGCGATGTCGTTCCTACGCCTACTGCGACAGTCGCCAGTCGAGGCGACGTCGTTCGTGATGACCCAATACGTCGCTCGACATGAACTGCACGACGTCCAGGCCGACGTCGCGGCCCTGGAGGCCGAGAAGCGGCTACGGATCGAGCCCGTTTCCGTTCGCAAGACCGATCCTCAAGGACGAAGATTCCGAGAGTACCGCAACGAGGGGCTCGACAAAGGCGAGGCCGAGAGCCTGGCCTGGGTCATGGGCCTCGACCAAGCCGAGCGACCGATTTTCATCACGAACGATCGGGGAGCCCGTGCAGGATTCGTGCGCCACGGTGCGCCGGTGGGCGACGTGATGGACCTGGTCGTCGAGGCGATCACATCGGGCGCCGTGGAGACGGCCGCCGCCCGCGAGGTAGTATCGGCCTCCTGGGACGACCGCCCCAACCACCGCTGCCGCCCACAGGACTATTCGTACTTCGATGCGACGCTCGCGAAGCGAGCCGCGACGAAACCTGATAATTCGATGGGTCCTCATCCCTCATGAGCATTTCAGCCGGGAGAAGACCTATTGACCTGGACGCCGAGGCGGCGCTGACTGCACTCCGCCGCGCCCGTCGACGAGCCGAACGTCTCGCCCTCGCAACCGGAACTCGCCTTGTTCAGATGGTACAGGGCAAGCTGGTGCGCTTGCCTCCGCCAGCGGACGTCGTTCGGCGTGGCGACGACGAAAAGTAAGCCTGAACGGCGAAGTCGAAACGCCTCACGGCGGGAGCGCTTTTAGGCAGACTCTCAGGGCACGCCACCACGACGATGCAGGAGCACTACAGCAGCGTCAGCGGGGACGAGGTGCGGACCGGGCTCGCCAAGGTCCTCAAACTGGCCGGCATCGCCAAGGCGCCGGCGAACCAAACGCGGAAGGCATCGTGATCACCGAAGTGGTGAATTTGGTGGTTATGAAAAACCACCTTCCGCGGCGACCATCAGACCGAACAAAAAAAAGCCCAGCCGAAGCCGGGCTTTAGGAGAGCGGGAGAAGGGACTTGAACCCTCGACGTCCACCTTGGCAAGGTGGCACTCTACCACTGAGTTACTCCCGCGAAATTCTTGGGTCCTTGACCTATCGGACCGCGCGCATGTTGTCAAGGCGTCGATAGCGAAGGGCCGAAGATCCGGACGTCCACGCCGGCCGCGTAGTGCGCGAGCGGCGGCGGCCCCGCGCACGCGCCGGGCGGCAGCCCCGCCGCCTCCGTCAGCGTCTGCGTGACGTCTTCGGCGGCGGCCGCCTGCAGCGGGTACGGCGCGTGGTGGACGCGCGCCGTGCGCAGCCGCCGGCCCCACCGGGCGTAGAGCAGGTAGCGCTCGGCCAGGAAGAACTCGAGCGAGCCGGGCGCGGCCGGCGCGACCGGGCCGACCGGCTGGTAGCGGGCGCGGAACTCGGCGGGCCCGCGGCGCCGCCGCGAGCGGTAGTCGATCCAGCCGTCCGCCTCTTCCAGCGCGATCTCGGCGGCGAAGTACGGCAGGCGGTAGCCGATGCGCGCCCCCGCGACGGCGAGCCGGCTGGTCGCGTCCAGGCTGAAGAACCAGACGCCGGGATCGCGGCCGGCGCGGTGGACGTAAGTGCGGGCGTTGATCTCGTGGAACGCGGGCGCCAGCGGCAGGGCGAGCCGCGGCTTGCGCGTCAGCGGGATCGTGAACGGCACGACGCCGACGTAGGCCGCGCCGTCGAAGCAGTCGACCTCGAGCCCGGGCGGCAGCAGCGCCGCGACGGCCGCCCGCTCGACGCGCCAGTGCAGGAACGCCAGCTGGCGCCAGACCTGCCGCATCACCGGAGACGCGGGCGGCGGCTCCCGCAGGCGCAGCCGCTCGGCGTCGCTCACCTCGCTCACGGCGGCGATGCTAACCCGCGCCCGGCTTCGCGCGATCGAAGGTCGCGACCGTCTCGACGTGAAACGTCTGGGGCATCAGATCCAGGGCCACCGCGTCGGTCACCTCGAACCCCGCCGCGCGCAGTAGCCGCGCGTCGCGTCCCAGCGTCTGCGGATCGCACGACACGTAGACGACGCGGCGCCGCGCGCGCGCGGCCGCCGCCAGGTGCGCCTTGTCCGCGCCCTCGCGCGGCGGGTCCAGCACCACGGTGTCGGCCTCGCCCGCGGGCAGCCGCGACGACCAGGCCGCCTCGGGCACGTTGCGCGCGCCGCGCGCGACCGCCGCCGGATCGCCGTCGCAGGCCGCCACCGACGTCGCGCCGCCGCGCACCAGGTGCCGGGTCAGGTTGCCGCTGCCCGCGTACAGCTCCAGCACGGCGCCCGGCCCCGGCGGCGCCCCGACCGCCGCCATCACCGCCGCGACCAGCGCGGCGTTGCCCGCCCGCCCCACCTGCGCGAACCCGTCGGCCGGCACGCGCAGCGGCGGCGAGCCGGGCTCGGCGACGTCGACGTCGGGCTTGCCGAGGGTCGGCTTGCCGGCCAGCGAAAGCCCGACCACGCCCGCCGCGCCGAGCCGGTCGATCTCCCGCCGCGCGTGCGCCGCGCTGGTCGGGTCGGCGCGCGTGACGTTGACGTGAATGCCGTCGTTGCCCGCCTGCACGTCGAGCTCGACGCCCGCCGCCAGGCCGCGCGCGGTCCCGCGCAGCGCCGGCAGCGCGCGCGCCAGCTCGGGCCCGAACAGCGGGCAGGCCGGAACATCGACGAGATCGTGCGAGCGCCTCGCCCGGAAGCCGAGCGTCCCGCCCGGTCCGACCGCCAGCTTGGCGCGATCGCGGTAGCCGAACGGCGGGCTGGCCGCGATCACCTCGCGCACGGGCGCCGCCAGCGCGCGCTCGACGATCGCCCGCTTCGCGGCCTGCTGCGCCGCCGCCGTGACGTGCTGCCACTGGCAGCCGCCGCAGGTGCCGAACAGCGGGCACGGCGCCGGGATCCGCTCCGGCCCCGGCCGCTCGATCGCGACCAGCTCGGCCCACGCGACCTTGCCCTTCTCGCGCTCGATGCGCGCGCGCACGCGCTCGCCCGGCGCGGCCAGCGGCACGAACGTCGCCCGACCATCGTCCGCCGCGCGCGCGCCCGCCCCGCCCTGCTGGCGCCCGACGGCGTCGCCGCCCGGCGCGAGCGACTCGATCTCGACGCCGACCTCGTTCAGGAACTGGGTCGCCACAATCGACCGCGGCCGCTACGGGAACGTCTGCGCGCCCTGCCCGCGGGTCAGGTCGAAGTCGAAGTTGCCCGCCATGCTGCCGCCGATGGTCGGATCGGGCGGCGGGTCGACACCCAGCTTCAGCGCCGTCAGCACCCGATCGTCGCCCATCGTGAAGGTGAAGTTGGCGCGCAGGCGCTGGCCGAAGTCGATCTTGAAGTCGTTGCCGATGGGCTCGCGCGCGTCGGGCGCCCGGTCGTTCTGCATGGCGTTGCCGAAGTCGAAGAAATCGACGTAACCCTCCTGGGCGACGCCGGTGATGCTGACGATGGCCGGCGGGTGCATGCTCGACGCGCACGTTCCGAGCGGCGTGAACGACACCCGCACCGGCCCGCTCGCGATCAGGTGGATGCGCGGGAATCCGCTGCCGTCGGGCGGCGCCACCGGCGGCTCACACCACGGCCCCATGGCCGTCGTGTTCGGGTCGTCGACGACGCCCGTGCCCGTGTCCCAGTCCGGCAGGCCGGTGGCCGGGTCGACCCGGCCGCGCAGACACTTCGCGATCTTCCCCGAGTCCGGGATGGTGAAGTACAGCGTGTCGGTGATCTCCAGCGCGTTGCCGTTGTGCTGCATCCGGATGATCAGCGTGTTGGCCGCCGGGCGGGCATCGGACGGGTCGGCGATGTCCTCGATCGGCTCGCCGACGAAGTAGCGCGGCTGCAGATCGTAGTTCTGTTCGCTGGTCGGCGATCCGTAGTCCTTCGCGTCGCCGTTCTGGCAGCCGAGCATGAAGAGCATGCCGGACGCGGAGCCGGTCCCGTCGCCGACCACGCAGCCGCCGGCGGAGGTCGCCGCCGCCGCGATCGCTGCCGTCAGCAGCTGCCTGGCCTGCCCTCGCATCTTCATTCTTGGCGCCTACCATGGTCCCACAGCCCGCCGCCGCGGGCCACTTCCGCGACGGCGCCGTCGGGCGCTAAGTGGCGATGGTCACGCGCACTGCGGTCCCGCGCCCCGCCCCGACGCGCGCCGCGGCGGAGCCATCGCGCCGCGCGATCTCGAGCTGCCCGCCCGAGCCGATGTAGGCGATCAGCGCTCCGGGCAGGACATCCGAGAAGGTGCGGCCGAAGACCGGCCGGAACCGCCCCTCCGACCCTTCGACCTCGATCGCGATCTCCGCGCCCGCGCCCGCCGCCAGCAGCTCGGCCGGCAGCGAGGTGATCAGGTTGCCGAACGCGTCGATGTGGATCACCTGCCCCTCGACGACGCCGCCCTGCTTGTGCAGCGGCGGCGCCGAGATCTCGACGATGGTGTCGACCGCCGGGCCCGCGTCCGCGGCGCGCGCGCCCGCCGCCAGCCGCCCGGCCGTCGGCGCGAACACGTCGCGCCCGTGGAAGGTCGGGCTGACCGGATCGCGCCGGAACATCGAGCTCTCGATCCGGTACACCCGCCGCGGCGCCCGCGCCGCCAGCGACAGCACGCCGTTGTCGGGCCCGATGAACACGCTGCCGCCCGCTTCGATCAGGATGTCGGCGCGCTCGCCGCCCACGCCCGGATCGACGACGGCGACGTGGATGGTGCCGGGCGGGAACAGCGGCGCCGCCTGCGCGAGCGCGGCGGCCCCCGCGGCGACGTCCATCGGGGGGACCCCGTGGGTGATGTCGACCAGCTGGGCCGTCGGCGCCAGCGACAGCACCACGCCCTTCATCGCGCCGGCGTAGCCGTCGCCGGCCCCGAAGTCGGTCGTGAACGTCACGATGGGCATCGTTGTTCGTGGAACCCTAACAGGGTTCCACACCTCCCGCGCTGGGCTCGCGCAGGCGAAACCTGCGCTCCCCCGACGCGATCGATCCTGTCCTCGGCGAGTATCGCATGCGTCCTGCCAGGGTTATCATTCACGTCCCATGGACAAGACCATCGCCACCGCCGACGAGGCGGTCGCCGATCTGTTCGACGGCGCGACGTTGATGGCCGGCGGCTTCGGCCTGTGCGGCATCCCGGAGAACCTGATCGCCGCCATCCGGCGCAAGGGGACCAAGGGGCTGACGATCATCTCGAACAACTGCGGCATCGACGACAAGGGGCTGGGGATCCTGCTCGCCAACGGGCAGGTCAAGAAGATGATCTCCAGCTACGTCGGCGAGAACAAGACGTTCGAGCGCCTGTACCTGGACGGCAAGCTGGAGGTCGAGCTGAACCCGCAGGGGACGCTGGCCGAGCGCATCCGCGCGGGCGGCGCCGGCATCCCGGCGTTCTACACGGCGACCGGCTACGGCACGGTGGTGGCGGAGGGCAAGGAGACGCGCGACTTCGACGGCCGCAAGTACGTGCTCGAGCACGCGCTGCACGCCGACTTCTCCATCGTCAAGGCGTGGAAGGGCGATCGCTTCGGCAACCTCGTCTACCGGAAGACGACGCGCAACTTCAACCCGATGATGGCCGCGGCCGGGAAGGTCACCATCGCCGAGGTGGAGATGCTGGTCGAGCCGGGCGAGCTGGAGCCCGACCAGGTGCACTCGCCCGGGATCTACGTGCAGCGGATCATCAAGGGGGCGAAGTTCGAGAAGCCGATCGAGCAACGCACCGTCCGCAAGAGGAGCGCCTAGCCATGCCGCCGCTGACACGTGAGCAGGTCGCCCGGCGCGCCGCGCGCGAATTGTCCGACGGGATGTACGTCAACCTCGGCATCGGCATGCCGACGCTCGTCGCCAACTTCATCCCGGCCGGCACGCACATCGTGCTGCAGTCGGAGAACGGCATGCTCGGCATCGGCCCCTTCCCCTACGAGGGCGAGGAGGACCCGGACCTGATCAACGCCGGCAAGCAGACGATCACCGAGGTGCCGGGCAGCGCCTACTTCTCGTCGGCCGATTCGTTCGGGATGATCCGGGGCGGCCACATCGACTGCGCGATCCTGGGCGCGATGCAGGTGGCCGAGAGCGGCGACCTCGCCAACTGGACGATCCCGGGCAAGATGATCAAGGGGATGGGCGGCGCGATGGACCTGGTCGCCGCGGCCAAGCGCGTGATCATCATGATGGAGCACGTCGCCAAGGGGGATGAGAAGAAGATCCTGGTGAAGTGCACGCTGCCGCTGACGGCGGTGGGCGCGGTCCATCGGATCATCACCGACCTCGCGGTCCTGGACGTCACGCCGTCGGGGCTGGAGCTGCGCGAGCGCGCGCCCGGCGTGTCGGTCGAGGAGGTCCAGGCCAAGACCGGTCCCAAGCTGATCGTGCGCGGCGACGTCCCCGAGATCGCGGTGGCCTGAACGGACCGGATGGCCGAGGACGATCGCGTGGGGCGCAGGCGGGCTTCGCCCGCCGGAGACCCT
>DATBHU010000376.1:0-11068 GCA_036557265.1 Polyangia bacterium | reverse complement strand
GTTTTGGCCATGGCTGTTCTGCGCAGAGGCGGCCATGCAGCCTGCTCCCTCTCGGCGTTTCGCACCTCGCTGGCCCTGATTCCCACGAAGGTCGTCCTACGATGACCTTTCGTGGGGATCCCCCAGGGGTCGGGGTGAGGGCCGGCCTTGCGAGGGGCGAGGCCCGCTCAGTGGTGAGCGCCGGGGCCGTGCACGTGTCCGTGCGCCAGCTCCTCGTCCGTCGCGTCGCGCACGTCGACGACCTTCACGTCGAAGTGCAGCGTCTTGTCCGCGAGCGGGTGGTTGGCGTCGAGCGTGACGTAGTCGCCCTTGACGGCCAGGACGGTCGCGACGAGCGGTCCCTGGTCGGTGCGCAGCTGCATGCGCATCCCCGGCGCGAGCTTCCCCTCGGGGAGCTTCCGCCGCGGGATGTTGCGGATGTTCGACTCGTCGCGCTTGCCGTACCCTTCCTCGGGCGGCACGGTCGCCTTCACCTCGTCACCGGCTTGCTTTCCCTCCAGCGCCTTCTCCAGGCCGGGGACGATGTTCCCCTCCCCGTGCAGGTACGTCAGAGGCGCGCGCCCGTCCGAGCTGTCCAGGACGGTGCCGTCGTCGTCGCGCAGGCTGTAGTGGAACGTGACCGCTTTCTTGGCGCCGATTTGCATGCCGACCTACTTCCCTCTTTCGTATTCCGCGACGATCGTCGTCGTGATGCCGCCGCGGACGTTGAACGCACCCTCGACGCGCGCGTGCCGCGGCCGGATCGCCGCGACCAGGTCATCGAGGATCTGATTCGTGACCGCTTCGTGGAACGCCCCCTCGTCGCGGTACGACCAGAGATAGAGCTTCCATGATTTCAGCTCGACGCACAGCGCGTCCGCGATGTACTCGACGCGGATGGTGGCGAAGTCCGGCTGCCCCGTCTTCGGGCAGAGGCAGGTGAACTCCGGGCAGTCGAAGCGGATCACGTAGTCGCGCTCCGGCTTCGGGTTCGGAAACGTCTCCAGCGCCTTGCTCGGTTTGGTGCCCATCAGAAGCGAAAAAGGATATACCCCGGCCCATGACCAGGCTGGCGGGAATCGACATCGATGCCCCTCCGGCGGTCGTCGTTCCGATCTTCCTGCTCGCGCTGCTGGCGATCTCGGCGCTGATCGCGCGGCTCCTCGGCACCGCCGCGGCCCGCTGGCTCGGCCGGCGCAGCGGCGGTCACGGCGAGGCGACGCCGTCGCCGCGCCTGGGGATCTCGGTCGGCGCCGCGGTGCTGACCGGCGGCATGCTGCTGGTGGCGCCCGAGCTGGCCCTGCCCGGCCGCCTGGGCCGCTGGCTGTACGCGGCGCTCGACATCATGTTCGTGGTCGCCTGCGCGCTCGGCCTGTCGCGCATCGCGGTCACCGCGATCACCGAGTACGCCGCCCGCAACCCGGCCGTCCGCCCGGCGGTGGGAGTCCTGCGCGGGATCGTGCGCATCGGCGTCGCGGTGCTGGCGGCGATCATGGCGCTGGAGTCGGTGGGCGTCCCGGTGGCGCCGCTGCTGACCACGCTCGGCATCGGCTCGCTGGCGGTGGCGCTGGCCCTGCAGGACACGCTCGCCAACTTCTTCGCCGGGCTGCACCTGCTCGCCGACCGCCCGTTGCGCCCGGGCGACTACATCAAGATCCAGGACAGCGCGGAGGGCTTCGTCGAGACCATCGGCTGGCGCTCGTCCCGCCTGCGCACGAGCGCCAACAACATCGTCGTCGTCCCCAACCAGAAGCTGTCGCAGGCGATCCTGACCAACTTCCACCTGCCGGTCACGAACGTGACGATGACCGTCGCGATGACGCTGGCGGCAGATTCGGATCCGGAAGCCGTCGAGAAATGCTTCACCGACGAGATGACCCGCGCCGTCGCCGAGGTCGAGGAGGTGCGCGGCGGCAAGCCGGTCGTCCGGCTCGCCGACGTCACCGACGTGGGCCAGGTCTGGCACTGCATCGTCGTGGCCAAGGACGTCGACGCGCAGGCGCCGGCCGGCCACGAGGTGCGAAAGCGGCTGCTCGAGCGGCTGCGGCGCGAGAAAATTGCTCTCGCCGTGCGCGAAAGGGTTTTCCTGCAACCAGAAAAAACCATGCCGCGGGCGTGAGCCGGCCGGGGGTGTGGCGCTACACCTCGGTAACACCCGAAATTCGGGCAAGGACCCGTTGACAATAGGGAATTGCGCGGGCTAGCCTGCGGCATTCCTCGCGCCGTCTGGGGTGCGACACGATGTCGCCCCTCCCGGCAATCCTTCGTCTTTTGCCCCCTTTGGCCGTCGGATGAAGACACTGCGGAACCCCCTCAGCCGCGTTTCCAGTTTGCTCGCTGTCTCCCTCGCCGCCTGTCTCGGGCTCGTGCCCGGCGCGCGCGCCGCGACCGTTCGCGGGACCGTCAAGATGCCCGACGCGTCGCGATCGACGCGCCTCTACCAGGGCTACTGGCGGCTCGACAACGGCAACGTGCCCGTGCAGACCGCGGGCGGCGCCAAGGCCGAGACGGTGGTGGTGCTCGAGAACGTCAAGGGCGCCCACGCGCCCTCGGCGCGCACGGTCACCATCGAGCTCGGCGGCCTGGACGCCCGGCCGCGCCTGGTGATCACCGGCCCGGGGTCGGTCGTCGAGCTGAAGAACACCGGCAAGGTCCGCCACGAGCTGTCGACGCCGGAGACGCCGGACATCATGTCGCTCGAGACGCTGGCGCCCGGCCAGACGCGCCGCCAGCGCTTCGACCGCATCGGCGGCTTCGTCATCCGCGACAGCGAGTACCCGCACATCATGATCTCGGTGATCATCGTCGGCACCACCTACTTCTCGGCGGTGGACGACAAGGGCGCGTTCTCGATCGCCAACGTGCCCGACAGCAGCGCGACGCTGAAGGTCTGGACGCGCGGCAAGTGGGTGGCCGAACAGCAGATCGAGACCGGATCGCTCGGCAAGGAGGAGCTGACCATCAAGGTCGTCTCCCAGCGTGATCGCGAGAAGGCCGAGCAAGAGGCCAAGGCGGCCGAGTAGCGCGAGGAATCCCGCATGTTCCTGTCCAAGATCTGGTTCATCCTGATCGCGCTCGCGGCCGCAATCGCGGCCACCTTCGCGCTGATCGCCCCGCGGCCGTTCGAGCGCAAGCTGGAGGCCGCGGAGGGGCAGCGGCTGGACCGCGCCCAGTACGCAGCGGAGCAGATGTTCAAGGTCGACGCGCACAAGTGGATCGACCACGTCGGCAAGCTGGGGCGCGACGCGATCATCGCCGAGTCGCTGGACGCGGCGTCGCGCGGCTCGGGCGAGTACACGGTCATCCACCGCACCATCCAGGATCGCTTCCGGACGCTGATCCCCGACCTGGCCAGCGGCGGCATCGACACCATCGTCGCCATCGACACCAAGGGGCGCGTGATCGCGCGCGTGGGCGACAACGAGAAGGAATACGGCGATTACATCGGCGGCGCCGAGATCATCGCGGACGCGCTGCGCGGCTACCTGTCCGACGACGTGTGGGGCGTGGGCGGCCAGCTGCAACGGCTGGCGGCCGCGCCGGTGCTGTCGAAGAACCGCGACCGCATCGTCGGCGCGGTCTACGTCGGCGCCGAGACCGGCCCGGCCCTGGTCGAGCGCCTGAAGAAGAACCTCGACGTCGATGTGGCGCTCCTGCTGCGCGGCAAGGTGATCGCGTCGTCGCGCGGGCCGGCCGAGCTGGACGCGCTGCCCGAGCTGATCTCGCACCACACCAAGGAGATCGAGACAGCCAAGCGGACCGTGCCGATCACCATGCAGGTCGGCAAGCAGGAGCTGATCGTCGTCGCGGCGCCGTTCCCGGGCCAGGCCGGCGAGCAACAGGCCTACTACGCGCTGATCGGCCAGCACCCGGCGAACAGCGGGCTGACCGCGCTGTTCGCGAACGCGACGTCTGACGACCTCAAGTGGGGGCACTTCCCGTGGCTGCCGCTGATCGCCGGCGTGATCGTGGCCATCGGCTTCGGCCTGCTCTTCCAGCGCATGGAGGTCGACACGCCGATCGGCCGGCTGCGGCGCGAGCTGCAGAAGCTGGCGTCGGGCGACCTGCCCAAGGTCCACGACAGCAGCTACGGCGGCAAGGTGGGCGGGCTGGCGCGCGACATCAACGCCGCCATCGAGCGCTTCACGCACGCGCCGACGCAGCGCTCGGACATGGCGGGCAAGGATCTGAACGCCATCCTGGGGCCGTCGGGCGGCAGCACCTTCGACCTGCCGGCGGCCGATTCGGCGTTCGCGGGCGGCGAGCCGGCGCCCGCGTTCGCGCCGCCGCCGCCGCCGTCGTTCTCGGCGCCACCGCCCGCGGCGTCGTTCTCGGCGCCGCCGCTCCCCAGCTTCTCGCCGCCGCCGCCCCCGTCGTTCTCGGCGCCGCAGCCGTTCAACGCGGCGTCGCTCGGCTTCGGGAACAGCGGCACCAGCAACGGCGGCAGCAGCAGCGGCGGCGGCTCGACGGTGAGCGTGACGGCGGCCAACGCCGTTCCGCTGCCGGGCGCCACCAAGGTGTCGAGCTGGGGACAGTCGGAGCCGGACGAGCGGACGCGGCAAGAGGAGCCGGCGAGCAGCGACGTCGAGGCGACGCGCGTCGTCCCTTACGACGCGGACGAGGAAGAAGAGGCGCACTTCCGCCACATCTTCGACGACTTCATCGCCAAGAAGCGCGACTGCGGCGAGTCGACCGTCGGCCTGACCCGCGACAAGTTCCTGCAGAAGCTGCGCGAGAACAAGGCGAACCTGGTCGCGAAGCACAACTGCCGCACCGTCCGCTTCAGCGTCTACGTGAAGGACGGCAAGGCCGCGCTCAAGGCGACGCCGATCCGCGAATAGCGGCGGCGCGCTGAAAGTCGGCCCCTCTCCCTAACCCTCTCCCCGCTCCGCGGGGCGAGGGGACCTGATCACCCTCTCCCGCTTGCGGGAGAGGGTCGGGGTGAGGGCCAGCCTTGCGAGCCGGGCCGCTCGCGCGAGCGCCAGACGAAACTACTCGAGCAGCAGCTTGTCGGGGCTCTGTTCCTGGCCGCCGCCCGCGGCGGCGTGCTCGGTCGGCGCGGTGCCGTCGAGGAATACCTCGTCGAGCGTGTTCGACTCCTGGCCGGCGGCCGCCAGCAGGCCGCTCGCCTTGTCGATGCGCTGCACGACGACGCCGGGCGGCTGGGCGAAGTCCTTGGTCGGGCGCCCGGCCGTCGCCTTCGACATGAAGTCCGCCCAGATCGGCGCCGCGGCCTTGCCGCCCGTCTCGCCGCGCCCGAGCTTGTGCATGTCGTCGAAGCCGACCCAGACCGCGCACAGCAGGTCCGGCGTGAAGCCGACGAACCAGGCGTCGCGCTGATCGTTCGACGTCCCGGTCTTGCCCGCCGCCGGACGGCGCAGCTTGCCGGCGATCGCCGCGTGGGCGGTCCCCTCGACGATCACGCTGCGCATCAGCGACACCATCACGTAGGCGACCTCCGGCTTCAGCGTCGGCGCCAGCTGCGCGGGCGGCAGCGCCTCGCCGCCCACCGCCCGGATCGACACCGGCTGGCCGACGACGCCGCCGCTCGCGTAGGTGGCGTAGACGTTGGCGAGCTCCACCGGCGTCACCACCAGCGATCCGAGCGCCAGCGACAGCCCGACGTCAGGTGGGATCGGGGACGTGATGCCGATGCGGGTCGCGAAGGCGCGCGCCTGGTCCAGCCCGACCTCGGACAGCACCTTGATCGCGACGGTGTTGATCGACTGCGCCAGCGCGGTGCGCACCCGCACCGGGCCGCGGAACTCTTCCTTCTCGTAGTTCTGCGGCTTCCACAGCTCGTAGACCTCGGGCGCGTCGTTCAGGATCGTGGCCGGCGTGATCTTGTGCGCCTCGATGGCCGCGCCGTAGAACACCGGCTTGAACGCCGACCCGGGCTGGCGGTGCGCGCGCTGCGAGCGATCGAAGCCGCCCGCGTGGTAGTCGTAGCCGCCGACCAGCGCCAGGATCTCGCGCGTGGTCGGGTCCATCACCACCATCGCCGACTGCGGCCCCAGCTCCAGCGCCAGCGGCAGCGGGCCCTCCTCCGTGTGCGGGCGGTCCTCGGCCAGCCGCACGCGCACCAGATCCCCCGGCTTGAAGCGATCGGCGAGCGGCTTCTGCCCCTTCGCGTAGCGCGGCTCGAGGCTGAAGTCGACCACGCCCTCGCGCGTCGGCTCGGGCAGCGGCGGCGGAGGCGGCGCCTTCACCTTCTGCGCCAGCTTCCCCTTCCCCTTTGCCGCCGTCGGGCTGGGCGGCGGCACCGGCGCGTTGGCCGGCACGCCTGCGCCGACGTCGACGTAGAGCTTGCCGAGCTTCGCGCTGCCGGGGCTGGTCGCGTCCTTCTCGAACCGCAGCACGATCCCCTCGACGATGTCCGACCCCTTCAGGAACTTCGCGTACGACTTGCCCAGCTCGCGGCGCTGGATGTCGAGCATCCTGCCGGTGACGTGGCCGGACGGCCCGCGGAACCCCTGCCGCGCGTCGAGATCTTCCAGGCCGTGCTCGAGCGACGAGCGCGCCAGCTCCTGCAGGTGCGCGTCCAGCGTCGTCGCGACGGTGGTCCCCGCCTCGAATGCCGCCGATTCGCCCCACTTGTCGGTCAGGAAATGCGAGACGACGTCCACCTCTTCGGCGGCGACGCCGCGCGCGGCCGCCGTCTCGCGCGCCAGGCGGATCGGCTGCGCGGCCAGCCGCTCGGCCGTCTTGCGATCGATGAAGCCGTGGTCGGCCATCTGCCCGAGCACGTAGCGCTGCCGCGCCTTGGCCGCCTCCGGGTGCTTGCGCGGCGACAGCCGCTCGGGGCTCTGGGGCAGCCCGGCCAGCAGCGCCGCCTCGGCCAGGTCGATGTCGCGCACCGACTTGCCGAAGAAGTAGCGCGCCGCCTCCTCGCAGCCGTAGCGCCCGTGGCCGTAATAGATCTGGTTCAGGTAGAGGCCCAGCACCTCTTCCTTCGACAGCTTCTCGGACAGCCGGTGGGCCAGGATGATCTCCTGCACCTTGCGCTTGAACGTCCGCTCGGGCGTCAGCAGCAGGTTCTTGATCACCTGCTGCGTGATCGTCGATCCGCCCTGCGCCTTGCGCCCGCGCAGCACGTTGGTGATGAACGCGCGCACCATCCCCATGTAGTCGACGCCGCCGTGCTTGAAGTAGTCGGCGTCCTCGGCCGCCACCACCGCCTGCACCAGCACCTTCGGGATCGCCGCGTACGGGACGACGGTCCGCTTCTCGGACCCGAGCTCGCCGATCGGGACGTTGTTGCGATCGAGGATGCGCGTCACCTGCTTCGGGTGGTACTCCTCGAGCCGGGTGACGTTCGGCATCTTCGCGTCACTGCCGTAGTACGCGAACATGAAGATGACCGCGGCGATGCCGAGGAACGCCACGACCATGCCGGCCTTGATCGCCCGCACCAGCCAGACCTTCCACTGCGGTTGATCGCCGCCGCCGCCGCCACGCCGGGATGCCGGCCGCGCGCTCCGCTTGGAGCTTCCGCCGCCGCTGCTCCGGCGCGACCCGCGCGGGTCGCGATCATCTAGCGATGGGCCGACCGCCACCCCGGCAGTCTATCGCTGGATGCGCCCGGTTCAAGAAATCATCAAGCCTTTTGCCCTTTTGCATCGACACGAAACGTATCGTGACGGCCTACGAATGGTATCTTCACGCGCGATGCGTCTGGCCCCGGGCGAGCGGCTGCTCCAAACGGACGCCCTCGTCGTCGGGTACGACGGCGCCGCCATCCTGCCGCCGCTGACGATCAGCATCGGGGCCGGCGAGCTGTGGGCGGTGATCGGCCCCAACGGCTCGGGCAAGTCCACGTTCCTGCGGACGGCGCTCGGGCTGGTGCCGCCCGTCGGCGGCGCGCTCCAGCGGCGCGACGCCCTGCGGCTCGCCTACGTACCTCAGCAGTCGGCGCTGGACGCGATCTTCCCGATCTCGGTGGTCGACTTCGTGCTGATGGGCTTGCAAGGACCGGGCAACGTCACGCTGATGGCGCACGGCGCGAACGTCGGGCGCGCGCTGGCGGCGCTGGACGACGCGGGCGCGCGCGCCCTCGCGCGCCGCCAGCTCCGCGATCTGTCGGGCGGGCAGCGCCAGCGCGTGCTGGTGGCGCGCGCGCTGGCGACCGACGCCGATCTGATCTTCCTGGACGAGCCGACCAACGCCCTCGACGCCGCCGCCGAGCACCAGGTGCTGGAGCTGATCGAGCGGCTGCGCGCCAAGCGCGGCGCCGCCGTCGTGATGGTCACCCACCTCGTCGAGGACGGCCTGGAGCGCGCCGACCGCGCCCTGCTGCTCGATCGCGACCACGGCGTCGCGCTGGCCGCGCCGCCCCCGGACATGCGCGCGCGCCCCGAATTCGTGCACGTCTACGGCCGCTTCATCGGCCGCGGCGAGGCCGCCCCATGACGGACATGGCGGCCGGACCCTCGTGGGGCGAGCTGTGGGCGAACCTGTCGATCTTCAAGGACGCCATCTGGGTGGGCGGCCTGGCGGGCGCGCTGCTGGGGGCGATCGGCGTCCACGTCGTGCTGCGCCGGATGGTGTTCGCGTCGTCGGCGATCGCGCAGGCGGCGGCGCTGGGCGTCGCGCTGTCGTTCTGGATCCCGGCCCTGATCGATCCGACGGGCCACGCCGCCGCGCACGCCGCCGGCCCGGCCGCGCACGTCACGCCGTCGCTGCTGTTCGAACCGACGCTGTGGGCGATCGCGGCGTCGCTGCTGGCGACGCTGGTGTTCGTCGCCAACCCGGTCCACCTGCACCTGACGCGTGAGAGCCTGCTCGGCTTCGTCTTCCTGGCCAGCGGCGCGGGCGCCGTCATCGTCGGCGACAAGATCACGCAGGAGGCCCACGACCTGGCGGCGATCCTGTTCGGCAGCGCGGTGGTCGTGCAGCACAGCGATCTGATCCTGGTGTCGATCGCGACAATCGTGCTGCTGGGCGGACACCTGGTGCTGTGGCGCGCGCTGCTGTTCGTCGGCTACGACCCGATGGGGGCGCGCGTGCAGGGGATGCCGGTGCGCCCGCTGAATGTCTTCCTGTTCCTGTCGGTCGGCGTATCGGTCGCGCTCTGCACGCGGGCGCTGGGGGCGCTGCCCGTGTTCGCGTTCAGCGTGCTGCCCGCGATGACCGCGCTGGCGCTGACGGCGCGCATCGGCGCGGTGTTCATCCTGGCGGCGGTGATCGGCGCGGTGTCGGGCGTGGGCGGCTACGTCGTCTCGTTCAAGGGCGACCTGCCGGTCGGCGCGACGCAGACCGCCGCCGCGGCCGCGCTGCTGGCGGCGGCGCTGACCTACCGCTTCGCCCGCGCCCGCTACGAGCGGCGCGCCAGGACGACGTCCGCGCCCCGCACCGACGCGGCGTAGAAGCGCGCGCGCAGCGCCAGCACGACAGCGTCGTCGAGATCGCCGGGGCGGCCGAGCGCGCGCCGGCGCGCCTGGGCCGCGCGCTCGACGATCAGCGCGGCCGCGACGGACAGGTTGAGGCTGCGGGTCATGCCCGGCATCGGGATGCTGAAGACGGCGTCCGCCGCGCCGACGGCGGCGCCCGTCAGCCCTTCGTGCTCGTTGCCGATCATGACGGCCGCCGGGCGCGCGAAGTCCAGGTCGTCGACGGTCGCCGCCACGCCCGGCACCGCCGCGTAGATCGCGAAGCCGTCGCCGCGCAGCGCCGCCACCGCCGCCGCCAGCGTCGGGTGGCGGACGACGTCCAGCCACTTCTCGCAGCCCTGGGTCACCGTGCTCGAGAACCGGAACGGCTCGACGCTCTCGATCACGTCGACGCGCTGGAGGCCGAACCCCTCCGCGCTGCGCAGCACGGCGGCGCCGTTGTGGGGATCGTGCAGGTTCTCGATGGCCAGTCGCAGGCCGCCCAGGCGGGCCGCCGCGGCGGCGTCGATGCGAGCCCGCCGCTCGTCGAGCAGCAGCGGCGCGAGCGTCGCGCAGACGCGCGCCGGATCGGCGAACGGATCGTCCTTCAGGGCCGCGTCCGTCAATCGACGCACAGCTGCTGCGGGTCGTCGTCGAGGCGGACGGGCTGGCCGCTCTTGGGCGGCAAGAAGACGTGGCAGCCGAAGGTGGCGCGGAACTCGGCGCAGCGGCCGATGCGGAAGCCGAGCTGCGGCGGCCCCGGCTGGGTCACCTCCCGCTCGCCTCCGTCGGCGACGCACTCGGCCTCGCAGTCGTCCTTGCCGCGGCAGGTCTTGCCGCCGTCCTTGGTGCGGCAGAGGCACTTCGGATTCGGATCTATGCCGTGCTGGCCGAACACGCCGTTGCACGCCTTGCAGCCCTCTGCCGTGGTGGGCGTCGGCGCCGGCGCCGCCGGGGTCGCGGCCGTCGCCGGCGGCGCCGCCACCTGCCCCGCTTCGGCCTTCTGCGCCGGCTTCCGCGCGCAGCCGCCGCCGGCAAATGCGGCGATCATGATGGTCAGCGCGATGCCCGTCAGTCCCCGGCTCATGCCTCCCGTATAACATCTCGCGCGCGGCGTCGCCTGCCCGGCGCCGGCGGCACGCCTGTCACGACGTGGGCGGCGCGGGCGCGGGCGCGGGCGGCGGCGCGGCGGGCGGAGCGGTCGCGGCCGCGGGCGGCGGCGCCGGCGGGCGCACGCTGCGGGGAGGCGGCAGCGGCATCTGGATCAGCTCGCATTCGTCGACGCCCGCCTGCCCCTGGGATTCGACCACCTGCTGGAGCCGCGAACGCGCCGACAGGATCCCCATCTTCACCTCTTGCCAGACGAAGTACCGGCGCCCCGGCGCCGTGTCGATCGTCAGGTCCTGATCGTTCTCGGCGCGCGAGACCAGGCGGTGACTTCCCGGCGGCAGCTGCCAGACCATGTACGACTTCGCGACCGTCTGGCCAGCGCGTCTGCCGTCCAGCTCGACGTCCATGTGAATGGCGGCGCCGAAGGATTCGTTCCGGCAAAGGTAGACCACCGCGGCGTCGGGCGGCGCCGCCAGCCGCTTCAAGCGAGCGCTGTCCGCCGGCGCCGCCATCGGCACGGTCGCGCAGCCGGCGAGCGCCGCCAGCCCGGCCAGCGAGAGCAACGACAACCCCTGAACCAAACGCACGCGCGTATCCCGCATGAGTCCCTC
>DATBHU010000375.1:0-11201 GCA_036557265.1 Polyangia bacterium | reverse complement strand
GCGACGGCGGGGTGCGGCGGCGTGAAACCGGGCCAAATTCGCCGGGTTTTCCCGGGCGGCCGGGTGGCACCGCGGTTGCGAAACGGGCCTGGCCATGCCCATTCCCATCCGGATCGTCGCGCTGCTGGTGTTCGCGTCCATGTCCACGTCCACGCCTCCGCCCACGCCTGCCGTCACGCCCCCGGCTCCGTCTGCGCCCGCGCCCGCGGCGTGCGGCGAGCGCGAGACCGGGGTGGTGATCGACGCGCGCGCGCACCAGATGCACCTGTGTCACGCGGGCAAGATCGAGCGGACGTTCGCCGTCGCGCTCGGCAGCCGCGGCCTCGGCAAGCAGCGCCAGGGCGACAACCGGACGCCGCTCGGCCGCTACGGCCTGGGCCCGCCGCGCGCTTCGAAGGACTTCCACATCTTCGTGCCCGTCAACTACCCGACGCCGGCGCAGGCGCGCCTCGGCTTCACCGGCAGCGCCATCGGCATCCACGGCCCGCCGCGCGGCTACGGCACGCTCGCGCAGCTGGCGATGCTGGTCGCGCAGGACTGGACGGCCGGTTGCATCGCGGTCGCGACCGACGCCGACATCGAGGCGGTGGCGGCCTGGCTGCGGGCGCGGGACGTGAAGAATGTGCGCCTGGTCGCCTGATCGGGCGCGGCGGTGGGGGGCGGCGCTCGCCACGGCGGTCGTCGCGATCGCCGTGGCGGCGCCGGCGGGCGCCGGGCCGGCGCCGTTCGACGCCGCCCGCTACGCGACGGTGCTCGCGCAGGTGGCGGCGCACCGCGATGAGCTCGGGACCCGCTACGCGGCGGCGCGCGGGGCGCGGGCGCGCGCGGCGATCCGCGAGGAGGCGCGGCGGTTCGTCGTCGACACGCTGGTGTCGCAGGTCTTCCCCGCCTGGATGGGCATGCCGTCGGGCGGCGGCCCGCAAGCGACCGCGTCGCTGCCGCACGAGCCGGGCATGTACATCTCGTGCAGCTATTTCCTGACCGCCGCGCTGCAGAACGCGGGCCTCGTGCTCGAGAGCCGGGCCCGGTTCGCGCAGGCGCCCGCCGCCTGGATCGAGCGCGCGCTGCTGCCGCCCGGAGGCCAGATCCACCGCTACGGCAACCTGACGCCCGCGGAGCTCGAACAGCGGCTGGTCGGCCTGGGCGACGGGCTGTACGTCGTCGGGCTGAACATCCACGTCGGCTTCATCGTCGTCGGCAACGGTCACGCCTGGTTCGTGCATTCCAGCTACACGCCGCCCGGCACCGTCGTGAACGAGCCGGTCGCGTCGTCGATGGCCATCGCGCTGTCGCAGCGGGCGGGCTACTGGGTGAGCCCGCTGTTCAAGGACGACCGCATCGTCGAGCTGTGGCTGCGACACCAGCCGGTCCCGGCGCCCCCGCAGTGGCGCCCCGGAAAGGACCACTGGAGCCCCGAACCGCGATCGCTTTGAGCCGGCGCGGAATCGGCGCAATATCGGGAACGGACCACGGCGTCGGTCGTCGATCATGGTGGTGCGTTCGGTCTGGAGACAGCTGGCCCTCGGCCTCGCCGCCGTCGGCTGCGCGACCGCCGTTTCGTCCAACCGCTCCGCGTTTCACGCGCCGGCGCGCGGCCCCGGGACGATCGCGCCGCCGCCGTCGGGGCCGCGGCCGGACTGGGTGCGTGCGTTCCAGGCGCCGGCCGTCGAGCGCGTGCTGAGCCTGCCGAAGAATTGACGCCGCGGAGCGGTTAGACTTCGCGCGTGCCGGTCGACCCGCGCGCCATCGCCGCCTTCATCAAGCTGGGGCGGCCGAAGTTCCTGGTCGGGGGCTTCGTGCTCTACGGGCTCGGCGCGGCGCTGGCGGTGGCGGCGGGCGCGCCGTTCGTCGCGACGCGCTTCGCCTGGGGGCAGCTGGTCGTGACCTCGGCGCAGCTGATGACCCACTACGCGAACGACTTCTTCGACCTCGAGGCCGATCGCGCCAACCGCACGCCCACGGCGTGGTCGGGCGGCAGCCGGGTGCTGCCCGACGGGCTGCTGCGGCCGCAGGTCGCGCTGCTCGCGGCGCGCGCGCTGGGCGCGGTCGCGCTGGTGGCGGCGCTGGCGCTGGCGCTGCGGGCGCGCGAGCTGCCGATGCTGCTGCCGCTGGCCGGGCTGATCACCGCGCTGGCCTGGTTCTACAGCGCGCCGCCGCTGCGGTTCGCGGCGCGCGGCCTGGGCGAGCTGACGACGGCGGTGGTGGTCACGCTGTGCGTCCCCGTGCTCGGCTACTACCTGCAGGGTGGGCGGATCGACGCCCGGATCCTGGCGGCCTGCCTGCTGCCGTGCGCGCTGCAGTTCGCGATGCTGCTGGCGATCGAGCTGCCCGACGCGGCCGGCGACGCCGTCGCGGGCAAGCGCACGCTGGTGGTGCGCCTGGGCGCGGCGACCGGCGCGCGCTCGTACGCCGTGCTGACGATCGCTGCCTTCGGGGCGCTGCCGCTGCTGCTGGCGGGCGGCGCGCTGCCGGCGCGGGTGGCGCTCGCGCCGCTGGCCCTGGCCCCCATCGGGATCTGGCAGGCCGCGCGCGTCGCCCGCGGCTACGCCGATCCGGCCCGCTGGGACAGCGTCGCGTTCTGGTCGGTGGCGCTGCTGACGGGCGGGGCGGCGGCGGAGCTGATCGCGGCCGTCACGCTCGCCTGGACCCGCGCGGGCGGCTGAATCGCCACGCCGCCGCCGATGCCGAGCAGCGCCCGCATCAGGCCGGGCGCCGCCCGCATGCCCCGCATCGTGGCGCGCGCCAGCAGCGGGCGGTCGACCAGGAACACCAGCGCCCGCGTCAGCCAGTCGTGCGCGCGCAGGATCCGGCGCCGCTCGCGGTCGAAGCGCGCGATGTGGGCGTCCATCTCGGCGCCGCCGAGGGCGAGCGCGCGCGGCACGATCGCGGCCAGCCGTTCGGCGGTCACCAGCGCGTGCGCGATGCCGCCGGCGGTGAGCGGATCGGTGGCGCGCGCGGCGTCGCCCAGCAGCACAGCGCCGGGCGCGAAGCCGGCCCGCGCGCGGCGCGTGACGGGCGCGCGCCCCGCCAGCTTCGTCAGCGGCGTCGCGCCGTCCAGCCACTCGCGCAGCACCGGCTGCTCGCCGATCCAGCGATCCATCGCCGCGCGCGCGCTGGAGCCGAGCGCGTCGCGATCGCCCAGCGCCGCGAGCAGCAGCTCGCCGTCGGGCAGCGGCGCCGCGTACAGCTCGTAGCCCCGGCCCACGAAGATCTCCAGCCGCGACGGCTCGTCGCGTCCCGCCGCCAGCTTGTAGTGCATCCGGACGCCGACACGCCCGGCGTCCACATTGCGCCCGCGCTGTTCGAGCCCGAGCGACCGCCGCACGGGCGACTCCAGACCGTCGGCGCCGACGACCAGGCCGGCGCGCCGCAGCTCGCCGCCGACGCGCAGGCCGACCGCGCGCCCGCCCTCGACCGCCGCGCCCTCGACGGGCGCCGCCTCGAACACGCGCACGCCGGGCGTCGCGCGCGCCGCCGCCAGCAGCGTCTGATCCAGCCGCCAGCGCCGCTGGCCGAGCACGACCGGCGCCGCGCGCCCCGCCGCCGTCGGGAAGCCGGCCTCGGCGGTCAGCCCGAAGCCGTGATAGCGCACGGTCGCCAGCGGCCGTCCGCCCACGGCGCCGCGCAGGCCGAGGCGCTCCAGCACCGCGACGCCCGCGGGCATGATCCCTTCGCCGCACGGCTTCTCGCGCGGAAACTTCTTGGCCTCGTAGAGCTCGACGGACAGGCCCGCCCGTCCGAGCAGCAGCGCCAGCGTCGCGCCCGCCGGCCCGGCGCCGGCGATTACGACGTCGGCCATGGCCAGGGCACGAACCGTGGCTTGCGATCGAACGCGCGCCGGTACGATTCGTCCGCCATCAGCACCGATTCCTCCAGGCCGATGCGGCGGTGCAGGATCACCACGTGCAGCAACGCGCCCGCGATCGCCGTCAAGTAAGCGCCGTGCACCAGCGGCAGCGCCGTCAGCTCAACGAACACCGCGACGTAGTTGGGGTGGCGCACGAACCGGTAAGGACCGCCCGTCACCACCCCCAGCGCCGGCGTCGACTCGACCACCCGCACGTTCCACTGCGGGCCCAGCGTCGCGATCACCCAGAAGCGGAGCGCGTTCGCCAGCACCACCAGCGCGACGGCCGGGATCGCCAGCGCCGGGACGAAGGGCCGATCGGCCAGCAGCGCCTCGATCACCGCCGCCGCCAGGATGCCCGTGTGCAGGGCGACCATGGCCGGGAACACGCGCTCCGGCAGCGGCGCGGCGCCGCCCGCCGCCATCGCCCGCTGGTGGCGGCGCGACAGCCGCAGCTCTACGAGGCGGCACGCGCCGACGGCGCCCACCAGCACGAGGAAGAAGATCGTCGTCCCGGGCATGGGCTAGTTCCAGCCCAGCAATAGCATCTCGCTGGTCAGGCCGGGGCCGAAAGCAGCCAGCACGCCGTGGGTCCCGGCGGCCGGCCGCCGCCGCGCCAGCCACTCGTGCAGCACGAACAGCACCGAGGCGCTCGACTGGTTGCCGTACTCGCGCAGCACGTCCCACGACGGCTGCGTGTCCGCGCGCGACAGCCCCAGCTCTTCCTCGACGAAGCCGAGGATCTTGCGCCCGCCCGGGTGCAGCACGAACGACGACAGCTGTTCGCGCCCGAGGCCCCGTCGCGCCGCGAGCGTGCGCACCAGCGCGCCGATCTCGCTCTTCAGCAGCGTGGGCACGTCCTTCGACAGCACGCTGTGGAAGCCGTCGTCCTTCAGATCGAACCCGAGCGCGTAAGCCGACTTCGGCCAGATGTGCGACAGCGTCTCCAGGATCGCGACCGCGCCGCCGCGTCCGCCGCCGCCTCCTCCGCCCGCTCCGCCGAGCACCGCCTCGCCGCCCCCGAGCACCGCCGCTGCGGCGCCGTCGCCGAACAGCGCGGTGGCGACCAGGTTCGCGGGCGACAGGTCGGCGCGCTGCATGCTGAGGCTCGGCAGCTCGACGGCGATCACCAGCGCGCGCGCGGCGGGGAAGCCGACCAGAAAGTCGCGCGTGCGCGCCAGCGCCGCCGCGCCGGCCGCGCAGCCGAGCTCCGTGATCGGCAGCCGCCGCACGTCGGGACGCAACCCCAGCTCGTCGACGAGGTAGGCGTCCAGCGACGGGATCATGATCCCGGTGCACGACGTGGTGACGATCAGATCGATGTCGTCCGGCCCGATGTCCGCCTGCGCGAGCGCGTCGCGCGCGACCTGTCGCCCCAGCTCGAAGGCGTGCTCGCGATAGCGATCCTGGACCTCGCTGAGCGGGCGCGGGACGCCGAGCCGATCGATCGGCTCCACGCTGTAACGGCGCTCGACCGCCGCGTGATCGAACAGCGCCATGGCGGCGTCCAGGCGCCGCGCCGGCAGATCCAGCAGCCCGCGCAGGCGCGCCTTCACCTCCTCCTGCGTGGCGGAGAACGCCGGGACCGCGGTGACGACGCCGGCGATCATCGGCGCGGGGGCCGGCGCGGGGGCCGGGGCCGGGACAGTCCGAAAGGCAGCCGCGGAGCTCATCGGTCGCGGGAACCTAAGCCTCGAACCAGGGATGGTAAAGTGGGCCCATGCCGCAGCAGGACGATCTCGTGGCAGCGGGCCGCCGCTTGCTCACCAACAATTACCGCCAGGCGCCCATCGTGATGGCGCGGGGCGAAGGCTGTTTTCTCTATGATGTCGAGGGCCGCCGCTATCTGGACATGACCGCCGGCGTCGCCGTTTGTGTGCTGGGGCACGGTCACGCCGGCCTGGCGGACGCTATCGCCGCCCAGGCCCGCCGCCTGCTGCACGTGTCGAATCTGTACTACATCGAGGCACAGTTGCAGCTCGCAGAGGCGCTGTCGAAGCGCGCGTTCAAGGGGCGGGCCTTCTTCTGCAATTCGGGCACGGAGGCCAACGAGGCGGCGCTGAAGCTGGCGCGCCGCTATTCGATCGTCACGCGCGGCCAGCCGGCGCGGACCGAGATCGTCGCCTTCGAGAACAGCTTTCACGGGCGGACGATGGGCGCGCTCAGCGTCACCGGCCAGCCGAAGTACCGCGACGGCTTCGGCCCGCTGGTCACGCCCGTCCGCTTCATCCCCTTCGGCGACGCCGCCGCCGCGCGGGCCGCGATCACCGAGCGCACGGCCGCCGTCATCGTCGAGCCGATCCAGGCCGAGGGCGGCATCAACCTGGCGCCCGCCGGCTACCTGCAGGAGCTGCGGCGCGCCTGCACCGACGCGGGCGCGGTGCTGATCTTCGACGAGGTCCAGACCGGCACGGGGCGCACCGGCACCTACTACGCGTTCGAAGGGGAGGGCGTCGTCCCCGACGTCGTCACGATGGCCAAGGGGATGGCGGGCGGCGTGCCGATCGGCGCGATGCTGGCCAACGAGGAGGTCGCGCGCGGCTTCGAACCGGGCACGCACGCGTCGACGTTCGGCGGCAACCCGTTCGCGACGGCCGCGGCGCTCTACATCCAGCAGGCGATCGACGAGCTCGGCCTGCTGGAACATTGCCGCGACATGGGCGCTCACCTCGGCTCGGCGCTGGCGCGGCTGGCGGAGCGGCGGCGCCCGAAGACGCGCGGCGCGCGCGGGCGGGGCTTGCTGCAGGGCCTGATCATCGACGGCGATCCGGGCGACGTGGTGGTGCGCGCGCGGGCGGCCGGCCTGCTGCTGTCGCTGGCGGGCAGCAACGTCGTCCGCTTCGTGCCACCCCTCCTGGTCGGCAAACCGGAGATCGACGAGGCGATCGACATCCTCGATCGCGTGCTCGGGGAGTCGAGGTAGTCGATGAGCACGACGACCACGGGCGCGAACGCGAACGCGAAGATGAAGGGGCGCGACTTCCTCAGCTTCTGGGATGTGCCCGACGGCGGCATCGAGGCGCTGATCCGGCGGGCCGAGGAGCTGCGCGCGCTGCGCGCGGCCGGCACGCCGCATCCGACCCGGCCGGGCCGCGTGCTCGGCATGGTGTTCGAGAAGGCGTCGACCCGCACGCGGGCCAGCTTCGAGATCGCGATGTTCGAGCTGGGCGGGCACGCCCTCTACCTGGGGATGCAGGGCTCGCAGCTGGAACGCGGCGAGCCGCTGCGCGACACCGCGCGCGTGCTCTCCGGCTATGGCCACGCGATCATGCTGCGCACGTTCGGCCACGAGCGGGTCGAGGAGATGGCGCGCTACGCGGCGGTTCCGGTGATCAACGGCCTGACCGATCTCCTGCACCCCTGCCAGGTGCTGGCGGATCTGCAGACGGTGGTGCAGCGGTTCGGCGCCGACGACGTCGGGGCCACGCTGCGCCGCATGAAGTACGCCTGGATCGGCGACGGCAACAACATGGCGAACTCGTGGATCGAGGCGGCGGGCATCCTCGGCCTGGACCTGGCGCTCGCCTGTCCGCCCGGCTACGAGCCCGACGCGGGCGTGATGGCGCGCGCGCGCGCGACCGAGCGCGGCCGCATCACCATCGTGCGCGAGCCCGCGGCGGCGGTGGCGGGACGCCACGTGATCTCGACGGACGTGTTCGCGTCGATGGGGCAGGAGGCCGAGGCTGACGCGCGCCGGCAGGCGTTCGCCGGGTTCTGCATCGACGCGGCGCTGATGCGCGGCGCGGCGCCCGAGGCGATGGTGCTGCACTGCCTCCCCGCCCACCGCGGCGAGGAGATCACCGACGAGGTGATCGAGGGGCCCGCGAGCGCGGTCTGGCAGCAGGCGGAGAACCGCCTGCACGCCCAGAAGGCCCTGCTCGAGTGGGCGCTCTGGTAGCGCGTCAGAGAAACATTCGCCCTCAAGACCGTACGGCCGCCTGCCGAAATCCGAGATGATGAAGCTGCGGGACGGATCTGCCCCCGAGCTCGGTGAGGCGGAGGAGATCGACTTCGAGCTCGCTGACGCCGACCGGGACGATGCGGCTCCGCGCGCCATCCACGAGCCGATGCAGACCGCGGAGATCGACGTCGGTCGCGATCGCCGCGTGACGCTGACGTCGCCGATCCCGGCCATCATGGCGGAGTCGATGGTCCGCGAGCGGATGCCGACGCCGCGGAGCGCGCCGGTGACGCCACCGCGCGATCCGGCGGCGCCGGTCCCGAGAGCCCCCGAGCACACGCGGCGGGTCGGCGACTCCGACAAGGTTCACTCCGGTCCGGTGGCGAGCCCGAACGCCGGGGAGGACGTCGCGCCCTGGCGGCAGCGCGCCGCCCAGCGCATCGACGAGGCGCGCGCCGCTCTCGAGATCGGCGACGTCACGGGGGCGGTCGGGGCGGCCGAGGCGGCGCTGCGCGACGCGGACGACGCGCCGGCGCCCGGCATCGTCGAGGTGATCGAGCCGGCGCGCCCGCTCCTGAACCAGGTGTTCGCCACCTACGTCGGCCCGTCGAACGGCCTGCCGATCCTGGCGCCGCGCGCCGACGACATCGCCCGCCGGCAGCTCGGCGAGCGCGAGCGGGCGCTGCTGAAGCGGATCGACGGCAGCCGGACCCTGGAGGAGCTGCTCGACGGCTCCGGCCTCGGTCCGACCGACGGCCTGCGCGTGGTCGCCAGGCTCATCCGCTCGGGCGCCGTTCGCGTCGTCTGACATCGGACGGGCCGCGCCGCCGCCCGCACAAGCCCGCGCGAATATGGTAGTTCCGAGCGCGATGAAGATCGTGCTCGCGTATTCCGGAGGCCTCGACACCTCGGTCGCCATCGTCTGGCTGAAGGAGAAGTACGACGCCGAGATCGTCGGCTTTTGCTCGGACGTCGGGCAGGGCGAGGACCTGGAGGCGGCGCGCAAGAAGGCGCTGCGCACCGGCGCCGTCTCGTGCCACGTGCTCGACCAGCGCGACGAGTTCGTGCGCGACTTCGCCTTCCCGGCCTTTCGCGCCGCCGCCGTCTACGAGGGCGCCTACTACCTCGGCACGGCGCTGGCCCGCCCCTGCATCGCGCGCGGCATGATGGAGGTCGCCGCCCGCGAGAGCGCCACCGCCATCGCGCACGGGTCGACCGGAAAGGGCAACGACCAGGTGCGCTTCGAGCTGGGGGCCTACTGGTTCAACCCGTCGATCCGGATCATCGCGCCGTGGCGGGAGTGGGACTTCAAGTCCCGCTCCGAGCTGCTGGCGTTCGCGGCCGCCAAGAAGATCCCCGTCGAGGCGACGGCGTCGAAGCCGTACTCGATCGACCGCAACCTGCTGCACACCAGCTACGAGGGCGGCATCCTCGAAGATCCGGACGCCGAGCCGCCCGCGGAGATGTTCCAGCGCACCGCCGACCCGCGCCGCGCGCCCGACGAGCCGCGCGAGGTGGCGATCGGCTTCGAGAAGGGGACGCCGGTCGCCGTCGACGGCAAGACGCTCGGGCCGGCGGCGCTGCTCGCCGAGCTGAACACCCTCGCCGGCGCCCACGGCATCGGCCGCGCCGACGTCGTCGAGGACCGCTTCGTCGGCATGAAGAGCCGCGGCGTCTATGAGACACCGGGGGGGACGCTCCTACACGTGGCGCACCGCGCGGTGGCGTCCCTGACCATGGACCGCGAGGCGATGCGGCTGCGCGACAGCGTCTCGGTGGAATACGCGACGCTGGTTTACCGCGGGTTCTGGTTCTCGCCCGAGCGGGAGGCGCTGCAGAAGCTGGTCGACAGCGTCAACGAGCCCGTCACAGGTACGGCGCGGCTGAGGTTGTACAAGGGCAGCGCCACGCTGATCGGCCGGCGCTCGCCGCGGTCCCTCTACCGTAACGAGATCGTCACATTCGAGGACGACCGGGGCGCCTACGACCAGCGCGACGCGGGCGGATTCATCCGCCTGACCGCCCTCCGGTTGCGCACCACGGCGATGGTTAAAGACCCGGGCTGACGCCGCCGATTGGGGAGGGAGATGGGCGACACCACCGCCGCTACCTCCAGGGGGGATGGGCGCCCCGACGCGAAGGGCGACGTGGTCTCCGAGGTGATGATTGTCGACGATGAGCCGATCACGGCGCGCGGCTATGCCCGCGCGCTGACGGCCGCAGGCTACCGGGTGACCATCGCGGCGGCCGGGCGCGAAGGCGCGACGCTGGCGAAGACCAAGCGCTTCGACGCGATCGTCAGCGACATCGCGATGCCCGACATGGACGGCCTGGCCCTGCTGCGCGACATCCGCCAGACCGACCTGGACGTGCCGATGATCTTCATGACCGGCAGCCCCGCGCTGGAGACGGCGCTGGAGGCGATCGAGTACGGCGCGTTCCGCTACCTGCTCAAGCCGGTGCCGCTGGATTCGCTGCTGGGGGTCGTCAACCGGGCGGTGGCCGTGCACAAGCTGGCGCGCGTGCGGCGCGAGGCGAGCCTGGTCAAGGAGCTGGAAGGGAAGCAGATCGGCGATCGGGCGGGCCTGGAGGCGCGCTTCACCTCGGCGGTCGAGAAGCTCTGGGTCGCGGCGCAGCCGATCGTGTCGTGGTCGGGCCGCAGCACCTTCGCGTACGAGACGCTGCTGCGCACCGACGAGCCGACGCTGCGCAGCCCGCTGGACTTCTTCGACGCGGCCGAGCGGCTGGGGCGGGCGGCGGAGCTGGGGCGCATCATCCGCCGCCACGTCGCCGTGCTGCTGGCGGGTGAGCGGCCGGGCGGCCACATCTTCGTCAACCTGCACCCCGCCGACCTGGAGGATCCCGAGCTGTACGCCGACGACGGCGCGCTGACGCCGTACGCGAGCCAGGTGGTCCTCGAGATCACCGAGCGCGCGGCGCTGGACGGCATCCACGAGCTCGGCACGCGCGTCACCCGGTTGCGCACGCTCGGCTACCGGATCGCGATCGACGATCTGGGGGCGGGCTACGCCGGGCTGACCAGCTTCGCGCAGCTCGAACCGGAGGTGGTCAAGGTCGACATGTCGCTGGTGCGCGGCATCGACCGCTCGCCGGTGAAGCAGAAGCTGGTGCGGTCGATCATCGCGCTCTGCACCGAGCTCGGCATCCAGCTGGTCGCGGAGGGCATCGAGACCCCCGCCGAGCGCGACGTGCTGATCGGCCTCGGCGGCGACCTCTGCCAGGGCTACCTGTTCGCCAAACCGGGCCGCGGCTTCCCGACCCCCGCCATCTGAACCGCGCTGATCACGGGGACCCTCACCCCGACCCCTGGGGGATCCCCACGAAAGGTCATCGTAGGACGACCTTCGTGGGAATCAGGGCCAGCGAGGTGCGAAACGCCGAGAGGGAGCAGGCTGCATGGCCGCCTCTGCGCAGAACAGCCATGGCCAAAAC
>DATBHU010000374.1:0-8826 GCA_036557265.1 Polyangia bacterium | reverse complement strand
CGGCCAGGGTCTCGCCCACGCAGATGATCGGGACGAGGCCCGCCCGCAGGGCGGCGCGGGCCTTCAGGTTCACCGCCGCGTCGAGCTCGCCGAACAGCTGGCGGCGCTCGGAGTGGCCGAGGATGACGTGCTTGCAGCCCGCATCCGCCAGTTGCGACGGCGCGACCTCGCCGGTGAACGCGCCTTTCTCTTCCCAGAAGCAGTCCTGCGCCGCGACGGTGACGGGGCCGTCCTCGAGCCGCTTCGCGACCGCATAGAGGGCAGTGAAGCTGGGGGTGACGGCGACGTCCACGTCGCGCAGGGTCGCGACGCCGTTGCGGACGTCGGTCGCCAGCGCCAGCGACTCGGCGATCGAACCGTTGAGCTTCCAGTTGCCACAGAAGAATGGTCGTCTGCCGGTTGCCATCGCGCGCTCCGTCTAGCTCTCCAGGGCCGCCAGGCCCGGCAGCTTCTTGCCCTCGAGGAACTCGAGCGAAGCGCCGCCTCCGGTCGAGATGTGCGTGATCTTGTCGGCGACCCCGCTCTTCTGGACGGCCGCCACCGAATCACCGCCGCCGACGACCGACAGCGCGCCGCGCGCGGCAGCGACCGCCTGGGCGACCGCCAGGGTACCGCTCGCGAACGGCTCGGATTCGAACACGCCCATGGGGCCGTTCCAGAAGATGGTCTTGGCCCGCGCGATCGCGTCGGCAAAGCCGCGCGCCGTGTCCGGACCGATGTCCAGCGCCGCCAGCTCCTCGGGGATCGCCATCGCCTGGACCACGCGGCCCGATTCCGCCTTCGTGCCCGCCGCGGCGACCGCGTCGCGCGGCAGCAGGACGTCGACGTTCGCCTCCTCCGCGTTCCTCAGGAAAGACCGCGCCAGCGCCAGCTTGTCGTCCTCGACCAGCGAGCGTCCCAGCTTGCCGCCCTTGGCCTTGAGGAACGTGTTCGCCATCGCGCCGCCGACCAGCAGCTGGTCGACGCGCACGAGGAGGTTCTCGAGCACGCCGATCTTGTCGGAGACCTTGGCGCCGCCGATGATGGTGACGAACGGGCGCTCGACCTCGCCCAGCAGCTTGCCGAGGAACTTCACCTCGCGCTCCATCAGCAGGCCGATCCCCTTGTCGGCCACGAACTTCGTGATGCCGACGGTCGACGCGTGCGCCCGGTGCGCGGTCCCGAACGCGTCGTTGACGTACACGTCCGTATAGCCGGCGAGCGCGCGCGCGAAGCCGTCGTCGTTCGCCTCCTCGCCGGGCGAGAAGCGCAGGTTCTCGAGCAGCGCCACCGCTCCGGCGCGCAGATCGTTCACCACCTTGCGCGCCCCGTCACCGACCGGCTCGTCTGTCAGGGCCACGTCGGCGCCGAGCAGCTCGGCAAGCCGCGCCGCCACCGGCTCCAGCGAGTACTTCTTGTCGGGCTTGCCCTTCGGGCGGCCGAGGTGCGACGCCAGCACGACCCGCGCCCCCTTCTCGAGCGCGTACTTGATGGTGGGCAGGCTCTCGCGGATGCGGGTGTCGTCGGAGACGGCGCCGTTCGCACCGAAAGGGACGTTGAAGTCGACGCGGATGAACACGCGGCGGCCCGCGATGTCCAGCTCCGAAATCGTCCTCATGCCCATGGTTGTGGTCGCTTCGCCGCGAGACCCGCGCAGCCAAAAAAAAAGCGCGCCCGGTCTGGGCGCGCGGAAGAATGCTTCAGAAGGTCTCAGAAGGCCAGGAAAAACCTGGCGGGCGTCTCGCCCGATCTGGAGTCAGCTCTTGCGAGCCGGATCAGACCAGCGGGCGATCGCCGATGTCGGTCGTCACGAGCGAGATGATCTCGGTCGCGAGCGCCACGATCTGCTTGGGCTCGTAGCCGTTCTCGCGCAGCTCCTTGTAGATGGATTTCGAAAGAATCTGGATCGCCTTTTCGCGGTTGGGCAGCCCCGCAGCTGGAGCGGGGGCCGGCGCAACTGGGGCGGTCTTGGGCTTCGTCGTCTTCCCGGTGATGGGCATCGTCTGTGTCGCGGCCTGGGCCATGAAGGCAGTTCCTCCCGAAGGTCGCGCCCTCATTTAGCACGGTGCATGCCATGCATTCAACTGAATCTAAGTGCCTGAAATAACATGAAACTTGCTGGAAACGTCCGGGGTCGGCGCGAACCGTGTTACGCACCCCCCCGAAGCCAGACCCACTGCGCGCCACCCTGACAAGCGTGAAATCCCGTCGAGGAACTGTCACCCGTGCGTCACCGCGGTGTTCCGCGCCATGTTGGGTCGTTCGGTGATGGGTGCGAAAGATGTTTTGCACTGCATCCTTGGTCCGCTTTCCTGGACGAACGGCTTTTGCGAGCGACCGTCGGACCAATTTTTCGTCCGAATTCTCGACGACCCTCCTGACTCGGAGTGCCGTAGAATCGAAGCGCAACCTTCCCCGAAAAAGTGACGACTGCGAGGTTTCCCGTGAAGCAAGCACAGTCGGTCGAGATTTCATACCTGATGAACGGCAGCGTTGTTTCGCAGCGCCGCCTTTCCCGACGGGGTGAGTGGCGGGCGGGGGCGTCGGCGTTCGTGCTGGTCGCGGGCATGTCGCTGGCGAGCGCCATGCTGGTCGGCCTGGCGCTGCTGGGCGCCCACCGGGTGGTCTACGCGACCGCGTACCTCGCCGTCTGGACGCTGGCCGCCCTGACCGCGGCGGTGGTGACGGCCATCCGGGCGGCGCGTCGCGCCCGCTGCTACGGCATCGGCGCCAGCATCGACGACGACGCTTTCGCGGGATCGCCGCTGCCGCTGGTGCGGCGCACGGCGCGCGGCTACGTGATGCGACTGGCGCCCGGGATGACCGGGCAGCTGGAGAGCGGCCGGACGCCGATCCCGCTCGAGAGCGTCATCGGCGAAGGGGTCGTGGATGTGCCGCTGGCCGCCGGGGCGCGCGCCGAGATCGAGGTCGGCCCCGCCACGTTCGTCGTGCAGAACAAGCTGGATGGCGGGCCCACGCCCGAGCTTCCCGCGGGCGTGCTGCGCCGTTTCGCGCGCAAGGCGCTGTTGCCGCTCGAGATCGCGGCGCTGGGCAGCGTGCTCTGTGCCGTCCGCGTCGGCGCCGAGATCGGCGACGCCGAGATGAGGTCGGCGATCCCGGCGGACGCGACGCCGCTCGAGGTCGAGATGATGCTGCGGCAGGAGGCGCAGGTGCAGGCGCGCTCGCTGCACCAGTGCTTCGACGTCATGCCGATCAGCTGCCAGAAGCGGGGCTACGTCGGCGTGGGGCTGTCGCTCTCGCGCGCCGGCGAGATCCGGTCGCACAAGATCGTCGGCTCGTCATACGGCGCGGACTGCCCGGTCAACCAGTGTCTGGAGAACGTGGTCGGCAGCTGGTTCTTCGAGCCGCTGCCCCAGTCGATGACGCTGGTGCTGCCGGTTCAGGTCCTGCGCACGGACAAGCCGCTGCCCTACGGCCAGGCGCGCGCGACCGCGGACGTGGCGCGCCAGAAGGCCCGCGCCTCCCTGGCGAGCGTCGATTGAGCGAGGCCGACAGTCCGGAGGCGCGGCGCCGCGCCATCGAGCTGCTGGAAGCGAACCACACGTTCCCGGGGGATATCTCGGTGTCTGTGATCGCTCGCAACGACGAGGCGGTCGCGGCGGCCGTGCTGGCGGCGGCGAACGCGGCGCTGCCGCAGCCGCTCGCCGCGGCGGCGCACGAACGTCACCCGTCCGCGCAGGGCAAGTACGTCAGTCACCGCCTGAACGTGCCGTGCGCCAGCGCCGAGGCGGTGCTCGAGCTGTTCGCGCGGCTGCGCGCGGTGGACGGCGTGATCACGGTGCTGTGAGGGACGGCGCCGACGGGACCAGCTCGTCGCGCCAGCGCCGCGAGGACGCCACGGCGACCCGGTAGTCGGAGAGAGAGCGCGCGCGACGTTCGGGCGACCAGCCCAGCTCGGCGGTCAGGATGGCGGCGACGTCTTCGGCCGCCGCCAGGCCCTGGTCGCGGCCGTCGCGGAACAGGGGGACGCGGCGCCGGAGGACGTCGGCCACGTCGCGCGCGAGGTCGGCGCGAACGGCGTGCACGACCTCGGCCCACAGATAGGGGAGCTCCGGATCGATGCGACGGGCGAGGTCGCTCGACCAGGCGACCAGCTGCAGCACCTGGTCGGCGCGCCCGCCGTAGGCCGCCGCCAGGTGCGCGGTCACGTCGGCCTCCAGCCCGGCCACGGCCAGCGACGAGGGCGGGGGACCGCCGCCGGGCAGCAGGCGATCCGCGGTCGCGCAGGGGGCGAGGGGACGCTCCAGCCCCGCCGCCTGGAGCGCCTGGATCGAGCGATCGACGGCCTCCTCGCCCATGCGGCGCAGCGTGGTCAGCTTGCCGCCGGCGATCGCGAGCAGCCCGTCGGCGGCCCGCGCGATCTCGTGCTCGCGCGAGGTCTCGGACGGCGTGTGGGCGGAGGTGGCGAGCAGCGGCCGGAGCCCGGCGTAAGTCGAGAGCACGTCGTCGGGGCTGAGATCGAGGCTGGGGAAGGCGTGGTTCGCGGCCTCGAGCAGGTAGGCGACGTCCTCGCCGCGGGCGCGGATGTCGTCGTCGATGCGCGGCGGCCGCACCGCCGACCAGTCGGTGTCGGTGGTGCCGACGACCGTGCGCGCGCCGGCGGGCAGGATGAAGAACAGACGGTTGTCGCGCGGCGACCGCAACACCAGCGCGCGGCCGCCGTGCGGGACGCGCGCGGCGTCGAAGACCAGGTGGACGCCCAGCGTGGGCCGCAGCCGGTGCGGGGCGCCGTCCCCGGCGGCGCCGTCGGCGAGAAAACTGTCCGTGAACGGTCCGGTCGCGCTCAGCACGAGACGCGCGCGGGCGTCGAGGCGATCGCCGGTCTCCTCGTCCCTCAGCACGGCCCCGATGACGCGTCCGCGGCGATCGCGCAGCAGCCGCTCGGCGCGCAGGTGGTTGGCGACCGCGGCGCCGTTGGCCTCGGCGTCGAGGACGTGCTCGAGCACCAGGCGCGCGTCGTCGGTCTGACAATCGACGTAGGCGACCGCGCCGGCGAGGCCGGCGGTGCGCAGGCGCGGCGCCAGCTCATGCAGCGCGCGCGCCGACAGCCGGCGGCCGCGCGCGGCGGGCGGTCGCCAGAGCGCGAGGGCGTTGTAGAGCGAGACGCCGACGGCGAGCGTGAACACGCCGGGGCGCTCGCCGCGATAGCCGGGGAAGACGAACTCCAGCGGCCGGCAAAGGTGCGGCGCCATGTGCATCAGGCGTCGCCGCTCCGTCAGCCCCTCGAACACCAGCGGCAGGTTGCCGTATTGCAAGTAGCGGATGCCGCCGTGAATCAGCTTCGACGACTGGCTGGAGGTCTGGGCCGCGAAGTCGCCGGCGTCGCACAGCCCCACGTCGAGGCCGCGCAGGGCCGCGTCGCGGGCCGCCGCCGCGCCCGTCGCGCCGCCGCCCACGATCAGCAGATCGAAGGAGCGGGACGCGAACTGTTCCAGCGCCCCCGAACGGCGCGCGGCGGGTGTCATCGCGGGGGGCGGGCGCTCATTCCTTGAGCGCGATGTGCAGCTCGTCGAGCTGCTTCTTGGCCACTGGCCCCGGCGCGTCGGTCATCAGGTCGGTGCCCTTCTGCGTCTTCGGGAACGCGATCACGTCGCGCAGCGAATCGGCGCCGGTGAGGAGCATCGCCAGCCGATCGACGCCGGCGGCGATCCCGCCGTGCGGCGGCGGACCGAACTTGAACGCCTCCAGCAGGAAGCCGAACTTCGCCTGAGCGTCCTCGTCGGAGAGGCCGAGCGCGCGGAAGACGCGCGCCTGGACGTCGGAGCGATGGATACGGATCGACCCACCCGCCAGCTCGTTGCCGTTGAGGACGAGATCGTAGGCGCGCGCCCGCACCGAGCCAGGGTCGCTCTCGAGGCGCTCGAGGTCGGCCGGGTTCGGCGAGGTGAACGGGTGGTGCGCCGCGACCAGCCGCCCCTCGTCGCTGGTCTCGAACAGCGGGAAGTCGGTGATCCAGCAGAACTTCCACCCGTCCTGGCCCATGCTGCGCGGGATGAGGCCCAGCTTGTCGGCGACGTGCAGGCGCAGTCCTCCCAGCACGGCGTTGACCAGCTTGCGGCCGCCGAACTGCAGGAACAGCAGATCGCCGTCGGCGAGGTGGGCCTCCTCGTTGATGGCGCGGCGGAGCTCCTCGGTCATCGTCTTCATCGGGCTCTGCGTCCAGGCGCCGCCCTCGCCGACGCGCGCCCGCGCCAGGCCGCGCGCCCCGAAGCCCTTCGCGAACTCCTCGAGCTTGTCGAGGTCGGCGCGCGACAGCGCCTTGGCGTGCGCGGCGGGCAGCCGCCACCCCTTCACCACGCCGCCCGGCGCCTTGACCGCCGACTGCAGCAGGCCCACGCCGCCGCCGCCGTGGCGGGCCACCGCGGCGGTCAGATCGACGAGCGGCAGCTCGAACCGGAGGTCCGGCTTGTCGGAGCCGTACTTGTCCATCGCCTCGGCGTAGCTGAGGTGCGGGAAGGGGAGAGCGAGCTCGATGCCGTGCACGTCCTTCCACAGGTTCGCCATCAGCTTCTCGACGATGTTCTGGACGTCCTCCTCGACGCAGAAGCTCATCTCGATGTCGATCTGGGTGAACTCGGGCTGGCGGTCGAGGCGCAGATCCTCGTCGCGGAAGCAGCGCACGATCTGGAAGTAGCGGTCCATGCCGGCGACCATGAACAGCTGCTTGAAGATCTGGGGCGATTCGGCCAGCGCGTAGAACTGGCCGGGGTTCAGGCGGGACGGCACCAGGAAGTTGCGCGCGCCGCCCGGCGTGTACTTGACCATGAACGGCGTCTCGATCTCGGCGAAGCCGTGGTCGGCCAGCGTGCGGCGCGTGGTCTGGTAGACCTTGGAACGGATCAGGAAGTTGCGCTGCAGGGCCGGGCGGCGCAGGTCGAGGTAGCGGTGCTTGAGGCGCACGCTCTCGCCCGCCGCGGTGTCGTCGACGATCTCGAACGGCGGCGTCTCGGAGCGCGAGAAGATCGTCAGCGCGTCCGCCTTCAGCTCGATGTCGCCCGTGGGCAGGTTCGGGTTCTTGTGGCCGCCGCGCTCGACGACGACGCCGGCGACGCCGACGCAGAATTCGCCGCGCAGCTCGCCCGCCAGGCCGTGCGCCTGGGCGTTGGTGCCCGGCTCGAAGACCACCTGGGTCAGGCCGCCGCGATCGCGCAGGTCGATGAACACGCAGCCGCCGTGGTCGCGGCGCGCGGCCACCCAGCCGAAGAGCACCGCCCGCTGGCCGGCGTTCGCCGCGCGCAGGGCGCCGCAGTCATGTGTTCGCTTGAGGTCGATCAGGAACTCGGACATGCGGGGGACTTTATCAGGCCGCCGTATCGCGTGTGCAAGCCGTCGAGCTTTGCTCGACGATTGCCCTTCGCGGGAGGGTTGGAACCCTCCCAGGGTTCCAGGTTGGCGCCACGCGAGGGGCTTGCGCGGATCGAGCGAGCGCTATCGGACGTCGCCGCATGGCGATCGCGCGCACATGCTGATACCTTCCGAAAACCACATGCGCCTGCGCGTCCTCTACCACGGCAACTGCTTCGACGGCTGCAGCTCCGCGGGCGTCTTCACGCGCTTCTATCGGGAACGGATCGCGAAGGGGCCGGTCGAGGTCCTCTACCGCCCGCTGGAGCACAAGGGCGCGGCGCAGCCGTTTTCACCCGACTGCTTCGACGGCGATGAGAACGCGTGCGTCGATTTTCGCTACTCGCAGGATCCGCGCCTCACCTGGTGGTTCGATCACCACGCGTCGGCGTTCCAGTTGCCGGGCGACGAGGACCACTTTCGCGCCGACGCGACCGGTCGCAAATTCTACGACCCGAACGCGAAGAGCTGCACGAAGTTCCTGGCCGACACGGTGGCCGCGAAGTTCGGCTTCGACGCCGCGCCGGTGCGCGAGCTGATCGAGTGGGCGGAGGTGATAGACGGCGCGCTGTTCCCGAGCGCGCAGATGGCGGTCGAGCTGAAGGAGCCCGCGCTGCAGCTGATGACGTTCATCGAGAACAACCGGCAGCCGGAGACGGCCGACCGGTTCATCGGCGATCTCGTCAGCCGGCCGCTGGCCGAGATCGCGGCGGATCCGTACGTCGCCGAGGCGGTCAAGCCGCTGCTGGCGCAGCACCAGCGCAACATCGAGACCATCCGCAGCAAGGTGCGGCTGGAGGGGAACGTCGCCTTCTTCGACCTGGCCGACCAGGAGACCGGCGCGTTCAACAAGTTCATCTCGTATTACCTGTTCCCGGAGGCGCGCTACTCGGTGGGCGTCACGCTGGCGTCGCGCGCCAAGATCTCGATCGGGGCGAACCCGTGGTCGAAGCTGCCGCGCACCCACGAGATCAACAAGATCTGCGAGCGCTACGGGGGCGGGGGGCATCCGGTCGTCGGCGCCATCTCCATCCCGCGCGCCGAGCTGCCGCGCGCCCGGCAGATCGCCAAGGAGATCGTCGCGGAGCTGAATACGTAGGGCGATCTCGAGCGGCTGGCCCTCACCCCGTCCCTCTCCCGCGAGGCGGGAGAGGGAGAAAAGATCCTCACCCCGCGAGTCTCGTCCCTGGTCCCGCCAAGTCCGGTTCCCTGGTCCCGCCAAGTCCGGTTCCCTGGCCCCGCCAAGTCCGGTTCCCTCGCCCCGAAGGTCTGGTTCCCTCGCCCCGGAAGGTCTGATCCCCTCGCCCCGGAAGGTCTGGTTCCCTCGCCCCGCGAAGCGGGGAGAGGGTTAGGGAGAGGGGCCCGCGATCAGCGGCGAACCGGGCGCGATCCGCGCGTGCGGCGGGTGACGGGACGCGGCCGCTTGCTCTTGGGCGCCGGCGCCGCGGGCGGCGGTGGCGTCGCCGTCTGCGCCTGGAGCCG
>DATBHU010000373.1:0-4033 GCA_036557265.1 Polyangia bacterium | reverse complement strand
CGATCTGGGCGCGCTGGACGAGGCGAGCCCGCTCACCGTCATCCAGGTGGTCGCGATCCTGAAGGCGTGCAAGCTGGTCCCGGTCGCCGCGACGAACGTGCCCGAGGCGATGCGCGCGACGATCGTCAACGAGGGGCTCGGCATCTTGCAGGCGGCGCCGTCGACGGCGCGCGAGCGCGACATCGACGCGGAGATCGCGGCGATCCCCGATCCCGACAAGACGCCGCTTCCCGAAGAGAAGCCCAGGCAGCCCGCGCCGAAGGTCTTTCTCGGCCGGGCGGTCAAGCCGCTCGCGCCCGGGCCCGCGCCGGTGGTGCAGCCGCCGTTCGCCGGGCCCGTGGTGGTCCGCCAGCCGGTCCGCAGCGGCCAGGTGATCTACGCCCAGAACAACGACCTCGTGGTGCTGGCGCCCGTCAACGCCGGCGCGCAGGTGGTCGCCGACGGCCACGTCCACATCTACGCGAAGCTGCGCGGCCGCGCGGTGGCGGGCGCCAAGGGCCTGCCGGGCGCGCGCATCTTCTGCCAGAAGCTGGAGGCCGAGCTGGTCGCCGTCTCGGACGCGTACATGAGCGCGGAGGAGATCCCGCCCGCCCTGCGCGGCAAGTCGGTGCAGATCTGGCTGGAGGACGGCGAGTGCAAGGCCGCGCCGCTTTGAACCTCGTCGCTCGCAAGGCTGGCCCTCACCCCGACCCTCTCCCGCAAGCGGGAGAGGGAGATCAGATCCCCTCGCCCCGCGGAGATTCAGGTCCCCTCGCCCCGCGGAGATTCAGGTCCCCTCGCCCCGCGGAGATTCAGGTCCCCTCGCCCCGCGAAGCGGGGAGAGGGTTAGGGAGAGGGGCCCGCGGAGAATTGAGCAAAAAATTTGGCAGTGCGGCGGAACGACCGTTGAATGAAATGTGCAGCTTCAAAGGAGGCCTCTAGTGTCCAAAGTCGTCGTCATCACCTCGGGTAAGGGCGGGGTCGGCAAGACCACCACCAGCGCCAACGTCGCGACCGGGCTCGCGCAGCAAGGCCTGAAGACCGTCGCGATCGACTTCGACGTCGGCCTGCGCAACCTGGACCTGGTCATGGGCTGCGAGCGCCGGGTGGTCTACGACTTCGTCAACGTCATCCGCAACGAGGCCAAGCTGCAGCAGACGCTGATCCGCGACAAGCGCGTCGAGAGCCTCTACGTGCTGCCCGCCTCGCAGACCCGCGACAAGGACGCGCTGACCGCCGAGGGCGTGGGCCGCGTCATCGACGAGCTCAAGGAGATGGGCTTCGAGTACATCATCTGCGACTCGCCCGCCGGCATCGAGCGCGGCGCCCAGATGGCGATGTACTTCGCCGACGAGGCGATCGTGGTGACCAACCCCGAGGTGTCATCCGTGCGCGACTCCGACCGCGTGCTCGGCCTGCTCGCCGCCAAGACCAGCCGCGCCGAGCTGGGCGGCCAGCCGATCCGGACGCACCTGCTGCTGACGCGCTACTCGCCGATGATGGTGAAGAAGGGCGAGATGCTCAGCGTGGGCGACGTCCTCGAGCTGCTCGGCATCCCGCTGCTCGGCGTCATCCCGGAGTCCAAGGCGGTGCTGCAGTCCTCGAACAAGGGCGCCCCCGCCATCCTCGACGAGACGACCGACGTCGCGCAGGCGTACCTGGACGTCGTCTCCCGCTTCCTCGGCCAGGACCGCCAGCACCGGTTCATCGAGGAAGAGAAGCGCGGCTTCTTCGGCCGGCTGTTCGGCTAACCACCCGGAGGTCCTGCCATGTCGTTCTTCGATTACTTCCGGAAGCGCCCGAAGTCAGCGTCGCTGGCGAAGGATCGCCTCTCGATCATCGTGGCGCGCGAGCGCGCCGGCACCCGGACCGGCGGCGCCGATTACCTGCCGCAGCTGCAACAGGAGCTGCTCGCTGTCATCGCGCGTTACGAGAAGATCGACCTCTCCAACGTCACCGTGAACCTGGATCGCCACGACGGCAGCGAGGTCCTGGAGCTGAACATCACGCTGCCCGAATCGAACAAGCCGCCCGCGCCCGGCGCGCCGCATCCTTCGTTCGCGTAAGCAAAGTTAACGTTCCCTCCTTCCATATTCCCCCACAGAAATTCGACAGCGATTCCAGGCTGTTGAATATCCCGGGTGCGCTGGGCGGTTGACCCCGGCGACCGGTGTAGTTTAGTGTCGGGAACTCGCCTACGCAGGCGTCAGGAAGGCAGGAACATGGCTGGAATTCCGTCCCGCGTCGAGTCCCCCAACGCGTATGCCGCGCCCACCGCCCCCCTGGCGGCCGGGACGCGAAACAGCTACTTCGGCGCCCTCTCGGTGCTGACCACGCTGTTCTTCATGTGGGGCGGCCTGACGTCGCTGAACGACGTCCTGATCCCGCACCTCAAGGGGATCTTCTCGCTCAACTACTTCCAGGCGATGCTGGTCCAGTTCTGCTTCTTCGGCGCGTACGGCCTGATGTCGATCCCGGCCGGCCGCTTCGTCAAGACGATCGGATTCAAGAAGGGGATCATCGTCGGCCTGGGCGGGGCGGCGCTCGGCTGCCTGATGTTCTTCCCGGCGGCGGCCGTCCGGTCGTACGGCGTCTTCCTGTTCGCGTTCTTCGTGCTGGCGACGGGCATCGTCATCCTGCAGGTCGCCGCCAACCCGTTCGTCGCCGTGCTGGGCAAGCCGGAGACCGCGTCGTCGCGCCTGACGCTGACGCAGGCCTTCAACTCGCTGGCGACCTGGGCGTTCCCGACCTTCATCGGCCCGATCATCCTCGCGATCGCCGGCCTGTCGGCGGCGGAGCTGGCGAAGCTGACGCCCGCCGCGCAGCAGGCCCAGGAGGCGCAGGCCGTCCAGCTCCCCTATGTCGGCCTGGCGCTGGCGCTGGCGTTCCTGTCGGTGATCGTCTGGCGATCGAAGCTGCCCAAGGTTGATACGTCCGACACCGCGAGCACGGCGGATGGCGCCGGCGCTTTCTCCGACCGGCGCAGCGCCTGGCAGTACCGCCACCTGGTGCTGGGGGCGGTGGCGATCTTCATGTACGTCGGCGCCGAGGTGGCGATCGGCTCGCTGCTGGTCAACTACTTCAAGGAGCCTTACACGCTGGGCTGGCCGGAGAGCAAGGGCACGCGCCTGATGCCCATCTATTGGCTGTGCGCGATGGTGGGGCGCTTCATCGGTAGCGGCACGCTGCGGCTGTTCAAGCCGGGCCGGCTGCTGGCGACGCACGCGGTGGTGGCGGCGCTGCTCGCCGTCACCTCGGCCCTGACGAGCGGCTGGACCGCCGTCATCGCGATCATCGCGGTCGGCCTGGTCAACTCGATCATGTTCCCGACCATCTTCACGCTCGCCATCAACGGCCTCGGGCGCCACACCGAGCAGGGCTCGGGGATCCTGTGCGCCGCGATCGTCGGCGGCGCGTTCATCCCGGCGCTGCAGGGCGTGTTCGCCGACAGCGCGGGCCTTCACATCAGCTTCATCCTCCCGGCGGCCTGCTACCTGTACATCGCCTGGTACGGCCTGCGCGGCCACGCGACCGACGCGAAGGCGGCGGTCCGGGCCAGCAGCTAGATCTGGATCCGCCCGTCGCTCCAGCCGAGCGCGAGCGCGTTGCCGTCGGGCGCGAACTGCGCCTCGAAGACGGCCGGGCCGTTGGCTGCGTCGGCCGGGATTGTTCCGCACGCGCTCCAGGTCCATGCGCGCGACTGGGCGGGGGTGATCTGCACCGCGCCGCTTCCGCCCGGGTGCGCGTCGCCGCCGCAGGCCGCCGCGGACACGGCGCAGGCCGCGGCCGCCAGGGCGGGCCTGAGCCGTCGTTGCGCTGAGGCGCGCGGCGTGACGCGGTGGCCGGGCATGGCTGCGGCCGGTAAGTGCCGGGGATCGCCGCCCGCGGCGCAGGAAACCATGCCGTGGCCCGTGCTATAAGCAGCCCGTTTTGCGAAGCGACGCGATCAAGAAGGGCATCAACCGCGCGCCGGCGCGGGCGATGCTGAAGGCGACCGGGCTCAACGACGCGGATCTGGAGAAGCCGCTCATCGCGGTGGCGAACACCTGGACCG
>DATBHU010000372.1:0-9203 GCA_036557265.1 Polyangia bacterium | reverse complement strand
TCGGACCGGGCGGCGCGCCACCCGCCTGCATGACCGCTGCCGCGGTCGGCGGCGCGCCGGGCAGCGTCGCCGTCGACCTCTCGATGACGGTGCGCGCGTCGGTCAGCCCGGACCTGATGGGCGTTCACACCTCGGTCTACGACAACAACATGTTGCTGCCGACCACACCGGATCTGCTCAAGGCCGCCGGCGTGAAGTCGCTGCGCTACCCGGGCGGCTCGTACGCCGACCTCTACCACTGGTCGACGAACACCGGAACGTTCACGCCCGCGTCCGGCGCCGGCAGCAACACCATTTACATCGCGGACAACACCGACTTCGGCGCCTTCCTCGGCTTCATGACCCGGGTCGGCGCCAACGCGCTGATCACCGTCAACTACGGCATGAACTCGCTCGGCAACGGCCCCGGCGAGCCGAAGGAGGCGGCGGCCATGGTCGCCTACGCGAACGGCAGCGCGTCGAGCACGCAGTCCATCGGCACCGACAGCAAGGGCACGGACTGGAAGACCGTGGGCTTCTGGGCGACCCTGCGCGGGGCCGTCAAGATGCCGACGGACGACGGCTACAACAAGTTCCGCATCGGCCACGCGGTGCCGTTCGGGATCAAGTACTGGGAGATCGGCAACGAGCTCTACGGCAACGGCTACTACTACGGCGCCTGCGGCTGGGAGGCGGACATGCACGTCGCCTACCCGCCGAACATGAGCACCGCCTGCACGGGCCGCCAGAACAACGCCGCGCTATCGCCGGCCGCCTACGGCACCGCCGTGAAGGCGTACGCGGACGCGATGAAGGCGGTCGATTCGTCGATCAAGATCGGCGGCATCGTCGTCGGCACGTCGGCGGACGAGTACGCCAACCCCGACTGGAACGGCATGGCGCTGGGCGCCGGCTGCTCGAAGATGGACTTCGTCTCGCTGCACTGGTACGCGCCGGCGAACACCAAGAACATCACCATCCAGACCGTGGCGACGGTGCCCGAGATCGAGATCCCGCCGACGTTCACGCGCGTGCGCGCCGCGCTGACGGCGGCGAACTGCCCGGGCGGCGCCAACATGCCGATCGCTATCACCGAGTGGGGGCCGAACACCAACAACGGCGCCGGCATCACCATCCCGGTGTCGACGACCGACCACGCGCCGGTCGGCTCGCAGGTGCTGGGCCTGTTCGCCGTGGAGGCGTACGCGAACTTCCTCGAGCAGGGCGCGCTGGCCACGCACTGGCTCGAGCTGCACAACAACAGCTACCTCGCCGGCGTCGACGCCACCAACGATCCGTTCACGACCCTGCCCGACACCGCGCGCTGGGGCTACCACGGCGAGCAGATGGCGCACTTCCTGGCGATGGGCGGCGACAAGATCGTGCAGGCGGCGCAGTCGGGGACGTTCGGCGCGGCGCTGAAGGTGCACGCGGCGGCGCACGCGAACGGCGACGTCGCGGTGCTGATGACCAACACCAACCGCAACAACGACGCCAACGTGACGGTGAACATCGCGGGCGGCAACGTCGCCTGCGTCGGCAAGCGCTACGCGTACACGCCGATCAACACCGACCAGGACGGCTCGGTGGTGGGCGACTGGATCTTCGCGAACACGGCCGGCACGTCGGTGCCGGTGCTGGTGCCGCGCTACTCGTCGGTCGTCGTCGTCTTCCCGAAGCAGTAAATCAATCGACGCGCCGACCGGCGCCGGCGTGAATCAGAAGCTGCAGGTGTTGCCGCAGCTGCCGGTCGGGGTGGCGCCGGTCATCGCGCGGTAGTGCGCGGTCACCTGCGCGGCGGTCAGCAGCTTGTCGTAGATCGCGACCTTGCCGATGGCGCCCGGGAACCAGGCGTCCATCGCCATGGTGCCGATGTTGAGCGGGCTGGTGCTGGCCGTCGGCACGACGCTGTACTGACTCATGCAGCCGGTCTGGCCGTGGCTGGAATGATTCCACTTCACGCCGTTGACCCAGATGTCGATCATGCCCGGGTACTGCGTCGCCATCTGGCAGTCCGACGGCTGCGTCGTCGTCGTGTACTCGCCGACGATGTGATACCAGGCGCCGGCCTGGATCAGGTTGTTCGCCGGCTGCCAGTCGGCGGCGGAGCCGAGCCCGGCGCTGGTGTTGAAGATGTAGGCGGACATCCGGTTGGGGCGGCTCTCGCTGTTGCTGGTGGTGTACATGCGCGCTTCCCACTCGCACGACCCGCTGTAGTCCTGGCACTTGCCCATCCAGTCGACATAGCCGCCGGTGCTCTTGGGGAACTGCAGCACGTCGGGGCGGATCCAGGCCTCCCAGGTCAGGCTGCCGGTGGTCGGAACCGAGAACACGGCGTTCGACGGGACCGAGACGTACTGGCTCGAGCCGTTGAAGTCGGCGGCCGTGTCGCCGTTGGGCAACGTCGCCGCCGTCGTCGCACCGCTGTTGTACGTGCCGGTGTGGTTGTTGCCGGTGAGATCGGGCTCGGTGGCGGACAGCTTGTTCATCGCCCAGTAGGCGACCGGGCCGTCGGCGAGGATCGTCTGGTCGTACGCGGCCGCGCTGCCGCCAGCGCCGGCGCTGCCGCCGGTCCCGCCGGTGCCCGCGCTGCCGCCCGCGCCGCCCCGCCCCGCCGCGCCGCCGCCGCCCGAACCGCCCCGCCCTGCCGCGCCGGCTGATCCGCCAGCGCCGCTCGCGCCACCGCGTCCCGCCGCGCCCGCCGATCCGCCGCCGCCGCTCGCGCCACCGCGCCCTGCCGCGCCGCCGGCCCCACTCGCGCCCCCGCGTCCCGCCGCGCCCGCCGCTCCGCCGCTGCCGCCCGTCGCGCCCCCGCTGCCGCCCGTCGCGCCGCCCCGCCCCGCGGCGCCGGCCGATCCGCCGCTCCCCCCCGTCGTCCCGCCGGCGCCCGTCGTCCCGCCAGCGCCCGTCGTCCCGCCGGCGCCCGTGGTGCCGGCGCCTCCGCCCGCCCCCGTGGTGCCCGCGCCGCCGCCCGCGCCTCCGCGGCCCGCGGTCCCCGTCGCGCCTCCGCCCGCCGTCCCGGCGCCGCCGCCCCCTCCCGCACCACCGCAGCCAAACAGCGCGAGCGTGACGAGAACAGCGACCTTGCGAGCGGCAAACGTTTGCATCGGGGCGATTCTGCCCAATATGCCCGCACACCCGCCAGCAGATCGCGCACGCCGGGGCGCTTTCGTCTGGCCCGCCGTGTCGAACCGGAGCCCGCAGCGCGGCTAGCGGTCGCGCCGGCCGGACACCGTGCGCTTGACGACGTGGCGGTGCTTGACCGTCGTGGTGACGGTTCGCCGGTAGACGACCTTGCCGCCGCCCGCGCGCGCGTGCTTCGCGCTCGTCACCTTGGTCTGCGTGCGGACCTTCGTCCACTCGCTGCGCGACGGCGCCTTCCACGCGGCTGCCTCGGTCTCCGCCTGATCGTCGGCCTCCGCGTCGTCGTCGGCTTCGGCCGGCGCGACAGCGACCGCGGGCTCCGGCGGGGGCGCCGCGGGAAGCGCCGCCGGCACGACAGCGGCCAGCTGCGCCTCGGCGATCGGCGCCGACGCGACGGCCGCCGCCGGCGGCATCTGGTCGACACGGGCTACCGCCGCCTTGTGGCGCGACATCACCAGCGAACCGGCGATCCCCACCAGCGCCACCGCGCCCACGAACAGGCCGAGCCGCTGCGGCCACCGCCGCGGCGGCTTCTCGTCGACGTACTCGACGTCGCCCTCGAGCGGCCGCTCCAGCACCGCCATCTCGTCGTTGAAGGTCTCGAGCGTGCTGCGCCGCGGGCGCGCCGCCTCTGCCGGCGGGCCCGAGACCTCGGTCCTCGCCGCCTGCGCCCTGTCGGCTTCCGCGCGCGCGACCTCGGCCCGCGCCGCCTCGTCCATCGCGGCCATCGCGGGGACGGTCGGCTCCTCGATGACGACGACGTTGTTGCTGCCGAGGGCGGTCTCCCCGCTCGGGCCTGAATCCCACCCCTTGGTCGGTTTGCGCGTACCGTTGCTGGTCATGCCGATCTCTTCCATCGATCGGATCCGCCAGCGACTCGAGACGGCTCACGCGGGCGCCGCCGCGCGCGCCCGTCGACCGGTACGCGCGAGTGCGGCGAACGCTCACATCTCGGCGCGCGACGTCAGTTCAGCGTCCACGACGCCGACGCCTGGCGGCAGACCGTCCCGCACTCCGGCCCGTTCGGCTGCACGTCCTGATAGCTCGGCGCGGCGACGACGTCGAGGATCGACGCGCCGTCGACGGATTGCGACGCGTGCAGCTGCGCCGGCGTGCCGGCCAGCGCGATCGACTCGACGTACTGCCCCGGGATCGGATCGCACGTGTAGGTGCTGCCGCCGCTGACGGTCGCCTGCGTGCAGACCGTCGCCGGCCCCACGAAGGCGGTCAGCCCGCTGCTGCAGGTCGGCGCCGCCGCGCCCCCGCCCGGCAGCGCCTCGATCGGAAAATCGAACGTACAGGAGAGGCTGACGCCGTCGGCGACGACGTCGATGCGGTGCGCGCCGCTCGGGAAGCTGCCGTCCGCGCGCTGCACCTTCGCCGTGAACTGGTCGAAGCAGCCCACGGTCGAGCAGGTCTTGCTCGCGCACGCCGGCGCCGCCGCCGCAAACGCCAGGGCGCCCACGAGCAAGCCGCCATTCAGGCCATTCCGCATGCGATGAGCGTACGCCCCGCGCGCGATCGTGGCTATTCTCTCGCCATGCCGTCCGAAGCTCCCTGGCCCGAGCTGCGCGTCGCCGCCTGGCGCGACACCTACGCCACGCTGCTGCTCTACACCCAGATCATCGGCAAGATCCGGCTCGCCCTGGCGCCCAAGATGAACCAGTGGTGGAACGTCACCCTCTACGTGACACCCCGGGGTCTGACGACGTCGCCGATGCCGCTGCCCGACCGCATCCTCTCGATCGGGCTGGACCTCTGCGATCACCGCGTCGTCGTCGAGGACAGCGCCGGCAACGTCCGATCGCTGGCGCTCGCGCCGCGCGCCGTCTGCGTCTTCTACGGCGAGCTGATGTCGCTGCTGGCGGGCATCGGCGTCGACGTGCACATCTGGCCGCGCCCCCAGGAGTGTCCGGTGACCACCCCGTTCACGGAGGACCGCGAGCACGCGCACTACGACCGGGCCGCCGCCCACGACTTCTTCCAGGTCCTGCGCCGGGTCGAGCCGGTGTTCCAGAAGTTCCGCGCCGGCTTCCGCGGCAAGTGCAGCCCCGTGCACTTCTTCTGGGGCGCGTTCGATCTCGCGGTCACGCGCTTCGTCGGCCGCCGCGCGCCCGAGCGCAAGGGAAAGGTCGAGCGCGACGCCTACGACGAGGAGGTGATCTCGCTCGGCTTCTGGCCCGGCGATCCCTGGACCGGGGCCGGCGCCGCCGACGCCATGTTCTACTCGTACACGGTGCCCGAGCCGGCGACGCTGTCCGCCGCCGCCATCCGCCCCGCGGGTGCGTCGTGGAGCCCGACGCTGAAGGAGTTCGTGCTCCCCTACGACGACGTCCGCCGCGCCGCCGACCCGGCCGCCGCGATCCTGGACTTCGCCCAGAGCACCTACGACGCGGGCGCGAAGCTGGCGGGCTGGAACCGCGAAGCGCTCGCCTATCCGTAGGCCGCGGCGTCCCGGTCGTCGCGGGCTACTTGTGCCCGTGCGGCAGCGCGCTGCGGTACTTGCCGTCGCCGTCCGCGTCCAGGAAGACCGGGTTCGTCAGCGCGAACGGATAGGCCGTGAACGTCTTGCCGTCGCCGACGACCGGCGTGAGCGGCTTGTCGCCGTCGACGCGCACGACCACGTAGCCGTCCGTCGGCGTCTGCACCTCGAACTTTTCGTGGAAGCGCTCCACCGGGCGCGCGGCGCCGGCCGGCGTGGTGACCGCCCAGCGCTTCGCCTCGCGCCCGTTCACGTACAGCGTGACCCGCTCGACGGAGATCCAGGGCGCCGCCCGCACGACGATCTCCGCCTCGGCCTTGCCGCCGCGCGCCGGGACCAGGTTGCCGACGATGCCGCCGTTCACCATCAGCGACACGATCGGGCCGGTCGTGAAGAAGGCGTGATGGCCCTTGATCGCCTCGGCGATCTGGCGCGGCGTCACGGCCTCGGGGTGATCGTTGACGACGTGAACGTAGTTGCGCGGGTAGCCGCCGATGTTGAAGGTCAGGTGGTGGGTGTCGGAGTTGCCGGTCGCCGTCACCAGGTGCGCGTGGTTCAGCAGCGAGAACCAGTCGTCGACCACGCGATCGACGCTGCGCCGCACGGGATCCTGGTACCCGTTCATCACCTCCAGCGCGTCGAAGTCGAACGAGAACCCGGCCCGCCCCGCCCTGTCGGAGCGCGCGTCGAAGGCGCCGATGTCGAAGTAGCCGATCTCGGCGTCGAGCCGCGGGTGGTGCACGTCGATCACCGCCTCGGGCGCGTTGCCGCGCACGTCGCGGAAGAAGTCGTCGGGGCGGCGCCCGTGCACCAGCACCGCCCCCTGCCCGGCCCGCTCCAGCTCCGTCGGCAGCGGGAAGGCGCCGAAGTGGCCCCAGCCGTTGGTCGTCAGCTCGTCGCCGATCGCGCTGGTGATGAAGCGGCCCGCCCCGAGCTCGCGGATGTAAGGGTCGTAGTCGGAGATGACGTTGTGGTCGGTCGAGACGATCAGCTGCACGTCGTCGGCGACGAACTCGTAGATGCGGTCCTGCATCGGCACGCGCGAGTCCGGCGACCGCGCCGCGTGCACGTGGAAGTCGCCCGACAGCCACTCGGGCGTCGGCACGACGTGCGTCAGGCGAACCGACAGCGCCGCGGTCGCCGCCCTGGCGCCGATCTTCACCCGCCGCGTCTGGATGTCCCATTCGGGGCCGCGGCTGACGGTGACGTCATAGGTCCCGACCGGCACGTGGGCGGCGCCGACGCCCGACAGGGTCATGATCCGGTTGAAGGCGGCGATGGCGGTGTCGCCTTCCGGCCGCCCGATGTCGACGCGCGTGAGCTGGGGCGTCGGCGTCCCCTCGGCGCCGATCAGCGTCAGCTTGCACGGGATCGGGCCCCCCGACGGCGCCTCGCGCACGTCGAAGGTCAGCTCGCCTTCGGGCGCCAGGTGCGGGGGCGCGGCCTCCGCGCCGGGCGCGCGCGCCCCAGCCCCGGCGCTGGCGCCCGCCGCGGCGGTTTCCAACGACCCGTGGCGCAGGCCCGCGAACAGCGCGAGCGCCAGGATCGCCGCGCGCCACCAGAAAGCGCCCAGCGCCCGACGGACCGTCCGCATCGCGCGGCATTATGCCCTAACGACATGCCTGGACCATCGTGACGGGCGCCGCACAGGTGCCGGCCGCCGCCGGATCGCACGCTTGGAAGTTGCCCATCATCCCGCAGGCTGTCGCGGCGGCGAAGCCCGGCGTGCAGCTGGCGTCGCTGCAGGCGCCGGCCGCCGGATCTTGCGGCGTCGCGCTGCCGTCGCAGTCGTAGTCGAAGCCGCCGCACGGCGACGCCACGCTGAACCAGGCGGTCTGGCCCGGGTGGACCTGCTTGTTGACGTCGCCCGCGTCGCAGCAGTCGCCGTTGTTGCCGACCCAGCCTGCGGGCGCGGCGCCGCAGAACCCCTTCGCCTTGCCGTTCGCCGTGGTGGCGCTCTGGTCGCCGAACGTGTCGCCGTCCGCGTCGGGGTAGAACGTCGTGCACGCGCCGCCCGCGCAGTCGCCGCCCGCGCAGGTCTGCCCGTCCTTCAGCTTGCAGGCGCCGCCGGCGTCGCAGGTGCGCGTGTCGGCCGGGCAGGAGTCCGGATCGTCAGCCGACGCGACGACCACGCAGTGCCCCGCCTGACCGGGCAGGTTGCAGGAGTGGCAGGCATCCGCGCAGGCGCTGTCGCAGCAGACGCCGTCCGCGCAGGTGAGCCCGCTCGCGCACTGGCCCGACGTCGAGCACGGCGCGGCCGGCGCGCCCTTGGCCTGGCAGACGCCGCCCTCGCAGACGAATCCCGCCGCGCAGTCGAAGTCGCCCACGCAGCCGGTCGCGCAGGCGCCGCCCGAACCGCACAGGTAGACGCCGCAGGCGCTGGTGACGGGCGCGCCGCAAGCGCCCTGCCCGTCGCAGCTGGCCGCCGCCGTCTCCGTCGCGCTGTTCGCGCCGTTCATGCAGCTGGCGCTGCGGCAGACAGTCTCGGCCGCCGGATACGTGCACGAGGTCGCGCTCGCCGCCGTGCACTGCCCGGCGCAGCGGGTGCCGGCGCCGGCGCAGGCGGGACGCGCGCCGTGCGGGTTGCCGGCGGCCACCGGGCTGCAGGTGCCCAGCGCGGCGCTGGTGTCGCACGCCATGCACTGCTCGCCGCAGGGCGCGTTGCAGCAGACGCCGTCCACGCAGAACCCCGACTGGCACTGGCCGGCGTCGTGGCACGGCAGGCCGTTGCCGATCAGGCCGCACGAGCCGTTCGTGCACGCGTTGCCGGCGGCGCAATCGCCGTCGCCGCCGCACTGATCGCCGCACGCCTTGCCGTTCGCCTTGCACGCGAACGGCGCGCACGAGATCGGGCCGCCGCGGGCCGCGCACGCGCCGTGGCCGTCGCAGTGCGCCTCGGGGGACAGGCTGTTGCTGCTCCTGTCGCAGCTGGCCGCGCCGCACGGGGTGGTGTCGTCGTACAGCTGACAGGCGCCCGCGCCGGCGCACAGGCCGTTCGTGCCGCAGCTCTCGGCGGGTTGCTTGGCGCAACCGTCGTGCGCCGGCGCCGCGCCGCGCGCGACGGGGACGCAGGTCCCGAGGTTGTCCGGATGGGCGCAGGTCAGGCAAGCGTCGGTGCAGGCGCTGTCGCAGCAGACGCCGTCCGCGCAGTGGGCGCTCTCGCAGTCGCCGGGCGCGCCGCACGGCTCGCCTTGCTTCTTGCTGCCGGGCGGTCCCGCCACGCGGCCGCTGCCGTCGCCGATCGTCCGTCGGCACATGTCGTCGCCGCCGCAGGCGTAGCCCGGCGGGCAGCGGCCGGCGGTCGAGCAGCGCAGCTCGGTCAGCGTGAGGTCGTGGCAAGCGGCGCCCACCAGCGTCACCGCCGCCGCGAGCGTCAGGACCAGCGCGGGCGTCCCGTGGTCGCGCCGCATGTCAGAACCTCACCGCGATCGCGGCGCCCGCGCGCCCGACGGCCACCTGCGGTTTCAGCGACACCGACACGGGCGGCGCCGCCGGGCGGGCGCCCTCTTCCCCGCGCGCCGCGCGCGCGCGCCCGCTGACGTAGAGGACCGTGCCCCCGATCAGCGCGCCCGCGCCGACGACGTACAGCGCAGCGGCC
>DATBHU010000371.1:0-8037 GCA_036557265.1 Polyangia bacterium | reverse complement strand
GATCGATCGTGTCGCGCCCGCCCCGCACAACGGCGTGCTCGTCGACGCGCACGCCGCGGCTCGCGGCCAGGCGCTGCGCCAGCTCTACGTCGTGCGCGGCATCGAGGGCGCGGCGGCAGACAACAAGCAGGCGGTGGTCGTCACGCTGGCGACGCCGGCCGCCGAGCTGGCGGCCGCGAGCGGTCCGTTCGATTGGGTGCTCGCCCACCTGACGTTCGAGACGCCGGTGCGGCCGGAAGCGAAGACCGAAGCGAAGCCCGACGGCGGCCGCTGAGCGACCGCGCCCCGCCTCACGACGTGACGTCGGGCGCGACGAACGTCAGCGGCAGCTCGCCGCGAAACAGCCGGCCGAACGCCGCGATCGCGTCCGTCCCGACGCTGTCGGGCGGCGGACGTCCGTACGGAACGCCCATGTACTTCCACATCTTCTTCCACCACCGCACCGGCCCCTTGTCGACGCAGCCGAGCCGCCGATCCGCGGGCGCGCAGTAGAGACGCACGTGCATGTGATCGTCGTGGACCTCGGCGTCGCTCGGCTGCTTCATGATGAACGAAGCGCGCGCCACCAGCGCCGGGTCCTCGCCTTCCTTGGTCGCCTCCTGAAGCAGCGACGCCGCGAGCCCGCGGTGGATGAAGATCCACTGCACCTCGCTCTCCGGATCGCTCAGCAAGGCGCGCACGAACGCCCAGTTCCGGCGCGCGTCGAACCGCACCGCCGGCACCGGCACGGCGGGCGCGCGCACGCCGTGCGGCGGCGACCATCGGAAGGCCCGGCCGTCCGGCGCGAAGTGGAACATGGCGTCGCCCGGCAGGATCGGCCGCCCGTCGCGATCGACGCCGTAGAAGAAGACGTCGAAGTCGCGCCCGCTCTGGTGCGACTTGTGCTCCGCCGAACCGCCGCCGGTGCGGCGGGACAGATCGCCAATCGCGGCGACGCCTCCCGGATCGCTCTCCGCGACCGCGCGGGCCGCGCGCACGACCGCCCCGACCACGCCGTCGGTCGCGTAATTCGCGTGCCGGCTCCGCCAGGGCGGCGGCACCATGTAGCCGTCGCCGTCGAACGGCAGCTGCGCCGGGTGGCGCAGCGTCCCGTCCGCGTGCGTGCCGATCGACGCGCTACCGAACTCGAACGCGAGCGGCCCGGCGCACCCGCCAGCCGCGGCCGTCGCCGCCGCTACGGCCAGGATCAGCCGTACGCTTTTTCGATGCGCTCCTGGTCTTCCTTGCAGCGGATGCACAACGTCGTTTCGAGTCGCGCCTCCAGCCGCTTGAGCGAGATCGGCTCCCCACACTGCTCGCACACGCCGAAGGTCCCTTCTTTGATCTTCTCGAGAGCGTGGTCGATCTTCTGGAGAAAGACCTTCTCGCGACCGCGCAACCGGAAGGTGAACGAGTGCAGGTACTCCGACGACGCCAGGTCCATCTCGTCCGGCAGATCGTCGGCGTCCAGCGTCATGTCCTCGTTCAACGTCCGCTGCGCGTTGCGGAGGATCTCCTTTTTCTTGGCGAGAAGGATGTCGCGAAACCGCTTGAGATCCTTCTTCTTCAGCCCGGTCCCTTCCATGGCCTTCCCCGCGCCGTTCGGCGCTGCCGATGATTGAAATAGCCCGCTAGAATAGTGGTCACGAAACCGGCCGTCAAGGATGGTGGATCGTCGGCGATCGATTTCCCGTCGCTGCGAACGACTGCCTGGGCGGGTGCTTCAGCCAACCTCGTCGAAGACCGATGGGACTCCTTGACACGCGACGGTCTGCCATCTTACACTGTCCCACCTCGACCACTGCCACGGGAGGCTTCGTCATCCACATGGGCGGTTCCGACAAGCGCAAGCAGAGCCTGTACTTCCCCGAAGAAATGCTGAAGGAGATCCAGGATGAGGCGACTCGTCAGGACCGTTCGCTCTCGTGGATCGTCCAGAAAGCCTGGAAGATTTCCCGCAAGGAGATCATGAAGTATCCCTCGGTGAACGAGTTCCCCGGGGAAGAGGACGAGCGCGGCGCAACCGAGTAGCGGTTAGCCCCGACCGACAAATTCAGCAGTGGCCGGCCGGGATTTCCTGCTAATTGCCGACGCGGTGGCCCCGCTTGGCGACGGCGTTTCGGCGCTGGGCGCCGCGGGCCTGAGCCGCGCCTTGGCGGCGATGGGGCACCGCACGACGGTGCTCACGCTGGCGAGCGCCGACGTGGCGACCCGTGTCCCGGGTCTGGCGCGCCGGCTGCGGACGGTCAGCGCGGCCGTCGGCGGGCACACGCACGAGCTGACGCTGTTCGAAGGCCGTGCGTTGCTGAGCGACGCGCAGCTGCTGGTGCTGGGCGCGGCGCCCGACAGCCGCGCCGAGACCGCGGCCCTGCTCGCGGCGGCCGTGCGCTCGCTCGCCAACGACCGCTTGATCACGCCAGAGATCACCATCGGGTGGGGCGAACCGACCGCCGCCGCGCTGTCGGCGACCTCGGCCAGCGTGCGCCTGTTCGTGCTCCCGACCGGGCGGCTCGGCCCGTCGCTGGCGCCGCCCGAAGCCGAGCTACTCGGACCCCTGCTGCTGGGCGACGAATCGGCGTCGCATTCGCTGGTCGCGCTCGGTTGCCTCGGCGCGAACGCGATCGTCGCCCCCAGCCCCAGCGCCGCGCGCGCGACCGAAGGCGATCCGGGGCTCGCGTCGCGCGCGTCCGACGAACCGGTGATCGCGGTCCGTTTCGGCTGCGACGATCCGCCCAACGATCCCGCCAACGACCCCGCGCTGCCCAGCAACTTCAGCGCCGCTGCGCTGGCCGGCAAGGTCGAGTGCCGTCGCGCGATCGCGCGACGCTGCTCGCTCGCGCTCGGTCCACGCACGCTGCTGTTGACCACCGGGCCGCTGCATGGCGGGGACGGCGGCGCCGACGCGATCCTGGCGGGCATCGAACGGCTGGCGCCCTTTGACGTCGCGACGATCATCGTGCCCCGCGGCGAACCCGAGGTGGTCGAGCGCGCGCGCTTGCTGGCGCTCAAGCAGCCCGGCCGCGTGGCGTTGTTTCCGGGCGTCGACGCGAAGGACGAACGGCTGGCGCGGGGCGCCGCCGACGCCATCCTCCTGGGCGACGACCACGATCGCATCGGCCGCGCGGCGGGACTGGCGCTGCTTTACGGGACGCTGCCGATCGCGCCCGAGGTCGGCGCCAACCGCGACTATCTCGTCGACTACGACGCGGCCTCGCGCACCGGGCACGCCATCCTGTACGGCAGCGCGGCGCCGTTCGAGATCGAGAGCGCGGTCCGGCGTGCGCTCACCTTGCGCGCTGACGGCGACGTCTGGACGCCGCTGGTCAAGTCGCTGATGACCGGCGCGCCGCGCTGGTCCGCGACCGCGGCGGCCGTCGACGAGATCGCTGCACAGTATCTGGCGAACACCTAGCGCGCGGAACGGGACCGCGCGGCTAGCGATCGGCTAGCGATTCACCAGGCGAGCGATGCGAACGCCCAGCTCGCCGTCGACGTCGACGATCTCACCGTCCGCCCACACCTCGCCGCCGACGCGCAGCGCGACCCGGTCGCGCCGCCCCCCGAGCGCGAGCACCGCGCCCGGGGCCAGACCGAGCACCTCTTCGCCGCGCAGCGAGATCCGTCCCAGCTCGGCGACGACCTCGATCGAAGCCGCCGCGAGCACTGTCGTGGCATCCGTGTCCGAACCCGAGACGCTCATGCTCCCCTCCTCGTGTTGTTGCGGCGAGAATCCTCCCGCCAGCGACAGCTTGCCACCAACCTCGATGGCGATGTCCGCGAAGTGTTCGCCGATCCGCAGTCGGCCCTTCCAGGGCGCGTCCGGCGCGAACGCGGATGCCTGCGCGTCGTCGAACACGACTGTGTCGCCGACGCTGGCGGCCGCCAGCGCGGCGGCCGGAACGCGCGTCGCGGCCAGCTCGAGGTGTCCGCTGACGGGCATGCGACCGGCCCGCGCGCGCCAGATCGCCGCGCGATCGCCGTCGGCCGGCACCAGCAGCCCCGCCGGCGGCCTGAGCCGCAGCCACCCGGACGCGACCGCGGTCTGCAGGGCGAACGTCAGCGCGGCCCCTCCCCCCTCCCGGCCGCCGCGCGCGGCGCCCGGCGCGAGCTGCAAGCTGCCGCCGATCCGATCGAACACGGGCGCGAGGAGGCCGACCAGCACGCCGCGTTCGGCCAGCCCCGCCGCCCGCGCCGGCGACAGCGCCTCGCGCCCGCCCAGCACCGCGTCGACGAGGCGAGTCACCAGCCCGCCCTCGACGCTGACGCGGCCCCGGCCCACGCCAAAGCTGACGACCAGGTCGACGTCATCCAATCGTTCGGCATCCGCGTCGATACCGGTGAACGCCATCGTTGCCGACCCCAGCGGGGGGAGCTCGACGGACCAGCGTGCCGGCAGCACCGCGCACGTCGGGAGAACGTCCCGCGTCGCCCGCGCCTGGCGCGCCCGCACGCGCGGACAGGCCGCGAGGTCGAACGGGCGCGCGGTCACCGCCCGGTCCCCGTCCGTCCGCGGGACAGCGGCCCGTCACCGGCGTCCGTCCCGGCTCCGGGCGGCGCCGCCGCCGGGCGCGTCCCCGGCGCGCGCACCGACAGGACGATCCCGCGGTCTCGCAGCCGCGACCTGATCTCGTCCATCACCACGGACAGCGTCTGCCGCGAAGTCGCCGCGTGTGTCAAGAGCCGCGCCTCGACGACGTGCCCGCCCGCGCCGCCCGAAAGCTGGATCTCGGTGCCCGCCAGCGCGCCCGCGCCGATCCGGATGCGCGCTTCAGCCCCGTCGGGGCCCGCCCCGATCAATATCCTGTCGACCGCCCGCGCGTTCGACACCGCTGGCGCGCCCACCGCTCTGCCCGCCGCGCCGTCGTCCCCCCCGATGCGGGATGGTTCGGAACGGAACCATCCGGCCATCGCCGCCGCGGAGGCGGCGTCCGGCGTGGCGTCGCCGCTGGAGGTGCCACGCGCCCTGCGCTCGAGCGCGTCGCGAAAGCCCGCGCCGGGACGCCGCCGAACGCCGCGCGCCGGATGGTCGCCGCCAGCGGGAGACTGGTCCGTGCCGGCCGCACCGGGGGGCGGCCGCGCCTGGGATTCGTTCACCTGCACGCAACCTCATCGGCAGCGCCCGGCCAAGGTTTCCTTACATGTGTTGCCGCCGCGCCCCAGGATTGCGTATGATTCTCAGAAACCGCCGCCGGGCGCGGCCATCGAAAAGCTGGGCAAACGCAACACCGGCAAGCCGCACGACGCCAATTTGAGGGCAACTTGAGGGACGGTAAACCGTGATCAACTGTCACGAGCTCATCGAGTTCTGCATGGACTACCTCGAGGGCGAGTTGCCTCAGGAAGAAGAGGTCGGTTTCCGTCGGCATTTGGCCCAATGTTCCGACTGCGTCGCCTTCTTCGAGACGTACCGAAAAACGCCGGAGCTGTCGCGCGAGGCGCTGTCCGCGCAGATCCCGGTGTCGGTCAAGGAATCGGTCCGCAGCTTCCTCGCGTCTCGGCGCTAGTGCGCGCGCGACCCCGCTGAACGCCGCGCTGCCATCTGCAGCGTGGCCTGCGCGACGATTCCGATCAGCGCCAAGTGAACCCGCTGCGCATTCTTGACAAGGTAAGCCTGTGTGTTACCGTATCCTACATGTACGACTCACTCTTACTTCGCGGCGCCAATGATCGGCGCACGGCGCCCCGTCTGCCGCTGCGGACGCACATGCAGCAGTACGTCCGCGACATCGCCTACCAGGCCCTGGCACTGGACGTCAGCGAAGAGGGCCTGGCGATCCGCAAGCCGACGGCTCCGATCCCTGACGCGCGCGTCGTCGGCCTCGAGCTGGAGCTGCCTGGCACCAGTGAGGTGATCTGGGCGAGCGCCGAACCGCGCTTCCACTCGGTCGCCGCCAACATTCATTTCTCCGGCCTGCACTTCCTCGCCATGGCGCGCAAGCACGAGCGCCTGATTCGCGACTACGTGCGCGAGCGACGCGAGCGGTGGCTGCGCCTTTTTGCCCCGCGCCCGACCTACGCCAGCCGGTTCGGCAGCCGCTTCGTGTCCTAGGCGCGCGCCCGATTTCAAAAAGTCCTCGGTCGGCCCTCGACGCTCGCAATGGTGCGGCGCTCGAGGGCCGGTTTTTTTGGCCTGCGGGGTCGCCCCGCCCCGCCCGGTCCCGCGACCCGCGGTGCTATCTTTCGAGTGTGCGGCGTCTGGCGCTCGTGATGGCCTTGCTCGTGCCCGTCGCCGGAGGTTCGGCGCGCGCCGACTGGCAGGTTCACCGCACCGATTCGAGCGCGTTGCTGGAACGCGCCGAGCGCGCCCTGCTGGAGCGCCCCGACGACGACGACGTGGCGCGACGGCTGGTCAAGCTGGCGGGCCGGGAGGGCCGCGCGCAGCTGGGCGAAAGGTTTCGGGCCCGCGCCGAGCGGGCGGCCGCGGAAGGCGCTCACGCCGCCTACGCCCCCCTGGCGGCCTACGCGCGCCTGCTGCTGGCGCTCGGAGAGGCGAAGGCGGCGGCGGCAGCCTTCGGCGAGGCGCTGCGTGTGGCTCCGCAGTCGGTGCCGGCCCTGATCGGACGCGCCCGTGCGCTCGCCGACGCGGGCGACGATGCCGCCGCGCTCGCGGCCTACGACGACGCGCTGAAGCTGGAACGCCGTACCGCCGCACGCCGGCGTCTGATCGACGCCGCGCTCGTGCTGCTCGCGCGCGGCGGCGACACCGGAGACAAGAGCGCACAGGAGAAGACGATCGCGTTGCTGCGCGAGCTCGCGCACGCAGAGCCCGACCGCGATGAGACCGCCGAACGCCTCGCCGACGCTCTCGAACACGCCGGCCAACCGGTGGCCGCCGCGGAGGTGCTGGAGGCGCGGCTGCGCCCCGGGCACGCGGCGGCGAAGCTGGAGCTCGCGCTGCGCGCCGCTCGCCTGCGGATGGCGGGCGGGGATCCCGCCGACGGGGCGCGGGTGGCCGCCGCCCTGGTCGCCTTGATCGGCGAGCTGCCGCCGAACGATGCCGAGCGCCGACGTGCGGCCTGGTCGGTCGCCTTCGCCGTGGCGCGCAGCCGCGGCACGCTGCCCGAACTGGCGCGCGAACTGGAGCGTGCGCCTGGCCCCGTCGAGTGGGACGTGCTCGGAAAAGTGCGCGACGCGCTCGGCGATCTCGAGGGTGCGCTGGCGGCCACGCGCGCCGCCCTGGCCGCGGCGCCCCGCGACGTCGAGAGCGGGCGCCGCCTGGCCGCGCTCTATGATCAGCTCGGCAACGAGCGAGAAGCGACGGCGACTCTCGAGGAGCTGGTCCGTCGCCTGCCCGACGATTCGCAGCTGGTCGTCGAGCTGATCGATCGCCAGACGCGGCGCGGGCAGCGCGCAGAGGCGGCCGCCGCGTTCGATCGCGCCATCACGCACTTCGGGGCGAACCGGGCCGCGCTCCAGCAGCTCGCGGCGCTGGCGTCGCGCTCCGGCGAGGATCGGCGAGCTCTCAAGACGTGGCAGCGTCTGCACCGTCTCGACCCCGGCAACGAGATCGTGATCGTCGGTCTGGGCGAATCGCAGTTCCAGCTCGGCCAAAAGAACGAAGCGCGCGCGACCTGGGCGGCGCTGCGCGATCGGGTGCGCCCGGCGCTGCGCGGACATCTGCGGCTGGCGGAGGTCCTGCTGGAGCACGACCTGGGCGCGGACGCTGTCGCCGAGGCGAAGAAGGCGGAGGCACTGGAGCCGAAGAACGTCGATCCCCACCGCCTGCTGGCGCAGATCTTCGAGCACACCAAGAAGACCAACGAGGCGGCCACAGAGTGGAACACCGTGCTGACCCTGGCCGATCGCCGATTGCCGGGCGGCGACCAGCACGCCGCGCTCCGGCGAGAGGCGCGCGTCCGGCTGCTCGGGCTGCTGGCACGACAGGGCCGCGGGCGCGTCGAGGCGCAGATCCGGCAGCTGCGTGACGACGCGCGCGCGCATCCCGATGATCTCGAGGTCGCGCTGTTTCTCGCCGAGGCACAGCAGCGGACCGGCGACGCCACCGGCGCGATCGCGACGTTGAAGGAGCTGCTCGGGCGCGTGAACGCGGCGGGGGGG
>DATBHU010000370.1:0-21070 GCA_036557265.1 Polyangia bacterium | reverse complement strand
GCGCCGACGCTGATCGGGATGGACGCGTCGAGCCAGGCGGAGATCGACGCCGCACTGATCCAGCTCGACGGCACGCCGATGAAGTCGAACCTCGGTGCGAACGCGATCCTCGCGGTCTCGATGGCCGTCGCGCGCGCTGCCGCGAACGCGCACGAGCTGCCGCTCTACCGCTATCTTGGTGGCATCGGCGCGGTCACCCTGCCCGTGCCGCTGATGAACATCATCAACGGCGGCGCTCACGCCGACAACTCGCTCGACTTCCAGGAGTTCATGATCGTCCCGAAGGGGCTGCCGAACTTCTCGGAGGCGCTGCGCGCCGGCGCCGAGGTGTTCCACACGCTGAAGAAGCTTCTGCACGATCGCAAGGCGTCGACGGCCGTCGGTGACGAGGGCGGCTTCGCGCCGGATCTGCCGGGCGCCGAGGCGGCGCTGGGCGCGATCATCGAGGCGATCGAGAAGGCCGGCTACAAGCCGGGCAAGGACGTCGCCGTCGCGCTCGACGTCGCGTCGAGCGAGCTCTGGGACAAGGGAAGCAAGACCTACAAGCTCGAGGGCGAGGGCAAGGAGCTGGACGGCAAGGGGATGGTGGAGTTCTACCGGAAGCTGTGCGAGTCGTTCCCGATCGTGTCGATCGAGGACGGCATGGCCGAGGACGACTGGGACGGCTGGGTGGCGCTGACGCAGGCGCTCGGCAAGCGGGTGCAGCTGGTGGGCGACGACCTGTTCGTCACCAACACCGAGCGGATCAAGCAGGGGATCGCCAAGAGCGCGGCCAACAGCGTGCTCGTGAAGGTGAATCAGATCGGGACGCTGACCGAGACGATCGAGTCCGTCGAGATGGCCCACCGGGTCGGCTGGACGACGATCATCTCGCACCGCTCGGGCGAGACCGAGGACACGTTCATCGCCGACCTCGCGGTGGCGATGCGCTCCGGCCAGATCAAGACCGGCTCGCTGGCGCGCTCCGAACGCGTCGCCAAGTACAACCGCCTCCTCCGCATCGAAGAAGACCTGGGCGCCGCCGCCATCTGGGGCGGGTCGCTCGGCCGCCTGTAATCCAGCCTCTCCCAAGGGCCCAAGGGGAGAGGCCGGCGAGGCGGTAGCCTCGCCGGCTGAGGGGCCCGCGCCACCAAGGCCTTCGCTGCCGCGCTACCGCGGCCTTCGCCGCACCCCGTACTTCACGATGCAGTAGAGCGCCCGCACCCCGTCCTTCCAGCCGATCTTCTTGCCCTCTTCGTAGGTGCGCCCGTGATAGCTGATGGGCACCTCGTAGACGCGGAGCCGCATCTTGGCGATCTTGGCGGTCAGCTCCGGCTCGATCCCGAAACGGTTCTCCTCGACGGTGATCGACTGGATGATGTCGCGGCGGAACGCCTTGTAGCAGGTCTCCATGTCCGTGATGTTCAGATCGTTGAACATGTTGGACAGCAACGTCAGCGCGTTGTTCAGCATCTGGTGCCAGAAGAACAGCGCGCGGCGCGGCGTACCGATGAAGCGCGATCCGAACGTCACGTCGGCGATGCCGTCGACGATCGGCTGGATGACGCGCGGCAGGTCTTGCGGGTCGTACTCCAGATCCGCGTCCTGGACGACGACGATGTCCCCGCGCGCCGCCCCGAACCCCGCGCGCAGCGCCGCGCCCTTGCCCATGTTCTGCGGTTGCAGCAGCACCTGGACCTCGTTGCGGCCCCGGCGCGGGCGCGGCTTGTCGTGCCCGGCGAGCCAGCGCTCGATCCCCTGCTCGCGCAGCTCGGTCAACAGCTCGCGGCTGCCGTCGCTCGACATGTCGTCGACGAACACCAGCTCCTTGTCCAGGTCGACCGCGGCGATGCGCGACACGATCTCGCGCAGGGTCGGAAGCTCGTTGTAGACGGGGATGACCAGCGACAGCTTCACGGTCGCCCACCTAACACGCGTTCGAGGAACGCGTCAATTCACTCGGAGGGGAGGGTGGGGGCCCCCACCCTTTCCCCTCCGAACCTCCCGCGATGAGCTTCGCGCGGCAAAGCCGCGCTCCGCTCGACGCGTATTCAGCTCGGTTAGACACCCAGTACGTTGCGGGCGATCACCATCCGCTGGATCTGGCTGGTCCCTTCGTAGATCTGAAGCAGCTTCGCGTCGCGCATCAGCTTCTCGACCGGGTACTCCTTGGTGTAGCCGTAGCCGCCGAAGATCTGGACGGCGTCGGTGGCGACGCGCATGGCGGCGTCCGCGCCGTAAGCCTTCGCGTAGCTCGACACGATGCTGTCGGGCTTGCCGCCGTCGATGCCGGCCGCCGCCTTGTGACAGAGCAGGCGCGTCGCCTCGTAGGCGATCGCCATCTCGGCGAGCATGAACTGCACCGCCTGGTGCTGCGCGATCAGCGCGCCGAAGGTCTTGCGCTCGAGCGCGTACCTGCGCGATTCGTCCAGCGCGCGGCGGATGATGCCGGCGGCGCCGGCCGCGATCCAGGGCCGCGTGCGGTCGAAGGTGCGCATGGCGACCTTGAAGCCGTCGCCCTCGGGGCCGACGATGTTCGCCTTGCCGACCCTCACCTCCTCGAAGATGACGTCGGTGGTGTTGGAGCAGCGCTGCCCCATCTTGTTCTCCTTCTTGCCGACGGACAGCCCGGGCGTCTTCCGATCGACGACGAAGCAGGTGATGCCCTTGTGGCGGCTCGTCCCCTCCTCGCGCGCGAACACGGTGTAGAAGCTGGCGACGCCGCCGTTGGTGATCCAGCGCTTCTGCCCGGTGATGACGTAGTCGTCGCCGACCTTCTTGTAGCTGGTCTTCATGCCCGCGACGTCCGAGCCGGCGTCCGGCTCGGAGCAGCAGTACGCGGCGAAGATCGGCTCGGCGAGCAGGCGGCCGAGGTGCTCCTTCTTCTGCGCGTCGGTGCCGGCGATGATGATCGGCATGGTGCCGAGCATGTTGGCCGCCAGCGTGGTGTTGACGCCGGTGCAGCCGTAGGAGATCTCCTCGAGCACCAGGCAGTGGGCCAGGCAGCTCAGGCCGAGACCGCCCACGGTCTCCGGGATCTCGCAGTTCATCAGGCCCGTCTCCCAGGCCTTCTTGCAGATGTCGGCCGGGAAGGTGCCGTGCTCGTCCAGCTCACCCGCGACCGGGACGATCTCCTTGCGCGCGAAGTCCCGGGCGGTGTCGACCAGCTGCTTCTCCTCGTCGGAGAACTCGAAATTGGGCATGCGACATTATATGCCGCGTCGCGCGCGCGTGCTCCGGCGCCCCGGGGTCAGCCCTGGTCGACCCCTACTTGTCGGCGGAGTCGGACGACGCGCCGGAGGCGGCGCGGCGGGCGGCGCGTTCGGCCATGCGCGCCTCGCGCTCGGCCGCCTTGCGCTGGGCGAGCGCGATCTCTCCGCGCGTCGCCTTCGCGCCCATCATGAACCCGAGCACGATGCCGATCACGAAGATCACCGGGATGTAGATGAAGTGCGACGACGGAGGAACGCCGATCGCGAGCAGCGCGGGCATCGGCTACGCCTTGGGTCCCGCCCGGTCCACCTTGCGCCGCAGCTCCGTGAGCTCCTGATTCACCCGCTTGACGCCGGCGGCGACGAACACGACGTACGAAAGGATCGCCAGCCAGATGATGCCGTAGGCGATCGAGACGAACCGCCCGGCCGGGATGTCCTGGCGCGGAATGTTCTCGATCTTCTCGAACTGCTGCGCGAGCGCCGTCCCCGACCAGGCCGCCAGCGCGACCACCGCCAGCAGCCCGCTCCGGATCCGCTTCCAGACCGCCGTCGTCGTGTTCATGTGCGTTCCTCCAGGAGCTCCTCGGCGTCCAGGCGCAGCGTCGCCAGCGCGGCGCGCGCGCGCTCCAGACGCATGCGGATCGTGAGCAGCAGCGCCCACACCAGCGCGATCAGCAGGAACGCGCTCCAGAACGCCGGCCGCATGCGCGGATCCAGCTTCGGCACCACGGTGGTCTGCGGGTGGACCGTCCGCCAGATGTCCACGCTCTTGTAGACGAGCGGGACGTTGATGGCCGCGAACAGCGCGAGCGCAGCCGACAGCTTGCGGCCGGCCGGGCCGCCGTAGCGGCGCGCCAGCAGGTACCCCACCATCATCAAGAACAGCAGCAGCGAGCTGGTGAGCCGCGCGTCCCACTGCCACCAGACGCCCCAGGCCTTTCGCCCCCAGAGCGGCCCGGACGTCAGCACGCAGACGCCGAACAGCACGGACAGCTCCGCGGCCGCGACCGCGAGCCGATCGCCGCGCTCCGATCCCTTGAACAGGTAGGCGATGCTGCCGCCCGCGCAGACGAACGTCGACAGGAACAGCATGCTCGCGCACGGGACGTGGAAGTAGAAGATCTTCTGGATGAAGCCCATCACCGGTTCGACGGGCGCGTCCATGATCATCGTCGGGACGATCAGGAATCCCGCCGCCGCGACCAGCAGCGCGATCCAAAAGCCGGTGCCGAGGGACCGCATCCGCGTCAATATATCCCACCTATGTCCGAAGATGGGATCGGGTCCGCATTTCGTCCGGTGCCGCGCACCGGCGTCATTTTCGTAACGACCGAGGCACAGAAGCGCGGCTTCCGCAGCGGCGATCCCGCGTGGTGCAACCTCGGCCAGGGGCAGCCCGAGACGGGACCATTGCCGGGCGCGCCGCCGCGCGTGCAGCAGGTCGCGATCGACGTCGACGACCAGGAGTACGCGCCGATCCCCGGCATCTGGGAGCTGCGGGAGGCCATCGCAGACCTCTACAACCGGGCCTATCGGCGCGGTATTCCGTCGAAGTACAGCGCCGAGAACGTCAGCGTCTCGGGCGGCGGGCGCGCGGCGCTGACGCGGGCGGCGGCCAGCCTCGGGCACGTGAACCTCGGGCACTTCCTGCCCGACTACACCGCCTATGAAGAGCTGCTCGACATCTTCAAGGCGTTCACGGCGATCCCGATCCTGCTGGAGGGCGAGCGCGCCTACGCGTTCTCGATCGACGACCTGCGCCGCGAGGTGCAGGGGCGCGGGCTGGGGGCGCTGCTGCTGTCGAACCCGTGCAACCCGACCGGCAAGCACATCCGCGGCGAGGAGCTCGGGCGCTGGGTCGAGCTGTCGCGCGAGCTCGACTGCGCGCTGCTGATCGACGAGTTCTACTCGCACTATCTCTGGTCCGACGGCGCGGCGTCGCTCGGGTCGTCGCTCGCGGTTGAAAGCGCGGCGCGCTACGTGACCGACGTCGATCGTGATCCGGTGGTGCTGTTCGACGGTCTGACGAAGAACTGGCGCTATCCCGGCTGGCGCGTGACGTGGACCGTCGGCCCCAAGCGCGTCATCGAGGCGGTCGCCAGCGCCGGATCGTTCCTGGACGGCGGCGGCTCGAAGCCGCTGCAGCGCGCGGCGATCCCGCTGCTCGAGGAGGGGCACGTCGCCGCCGAGACGAACGCGATCCAGTCCGCGTTCCGCGCCAAGCGCGACCGCCTGCTGGCGGGCCTCACCCGGCTCGGCATCGCCGTCGACGCGCCGCCCGACGGCACGTTCTACATCTGGGGCAAGGTCGGCGCGCTGCCGCCGCCGTTCGACGACGGCATGGGGTTCTTCCGCGCCGCGCTCGAGAAGCAGGTGATCGTCGTGCCGGGCGAGTTCTTCGACGTCAACCCGGGCAAGCGCCGCAGCCAGCGCGCCTCACGCTTCCGCCGCCACGTCCGCTTCTCCTTCGGCCCGGCCATGGACAGCCTCGAGACGGCGATCGAACGCCTCGCGTCGCTGCTGGCGCGCTGAACCTCTACCGAGTTTCCACGGTGCGCGCGAGGCGCTACGCCGCGATGTTCGGGAGCGGTGTCTTCGACGCGCCGGTCAGGCCCGGGTCGCCGAAGCCCGCGTAGCTGGTGATGCCCATCGCCTCGCAGACGTTGAGCAGGATGCGCTCGTGGCGCTCGGTCGACTTGACGTAGCGGCCGCCCGCCGCGGTCTTGAGGTAACCGCCGTTGCCGCTCGCCAGCACGAAGCGCATCGACTTCTGATCGTGGTTCTGCGCGTCGCCCATGTCGCGCGCCCAGATGAGGAGCGTGCTGTCGAACAGCGTCTTCGTCCCCGTCGCGTCCAGCGGATCGGCCAGCCCCTTGAGCAGGTTGATGATGTTCACGAACTGGGTGGCCAGGTAAGCCTCGAACTTGACCAGGTTGGCGTAGTTCGACGACGCGCCGCTGTGGATGTAGCCGCCGTGCTGGTCGTCGTAGGGCAGGCTGGTGCCCGGGGCGTTGACCATCAGCTTCTGGTCGTTGCCGTACTCGAGGCAGGCGACGCGGGTGATGTCGCAGGCGAAGGCGTTGGCGATGATCTGCTGGTGGACGGCGTTGGCCGCCATCGCGTCCATCCCACCCATGTACTGGTAGGCGCTGTCGGCGCCCGGCGTCGTCGGCTTCATGCAGCCGCCGCCCGTCGACATGGTCGACATCGACGTCAGCTTGTTCTCCAGCGCCTGGATCGACGTCAGGTGTGCGTCGAGCTTCGCCTTCTCGTTGCTGCCGAGCGTCGCCTGCAGGGACGAGCACTCGCCGCTGATGGTGTCGAGGATGCTCTTGCGGCGCGCGAGCAACGCGGAGGCGGAGGTGCCGGTCGGCAGCGTGGTGCCGAAGACCGTGTTGAACGCCGACAGCGGCGACCCGATCGTCGGCAGGTTGCCGCCGTTGGCGCCGCCGTAGAACTGCGAGATGCCGCTGTTGTCGCTGGTGTTGGCGCCGAGCAGGAGCGACGCGATCGGACGTTTCACCCCGGCGGCGACCTGCTTGTTGGCGATGAACTGGTCGACGGAGATCTTCACGACGCCCTGGCCGTAGTACCCGAACCCCTGGCCGGTGAGGCTGTCGGAGGCCCCGTGCCCGTCGTTGGGGTTGCCGCTCGGCATCCCCTCGACCAGCACGACGTTGCCCGCCACCGCCGACAGCGGCTGGGTCATCGCGCTCCACTTGGTGATGGTCTCGCCCGAGACGGTCGGCGTCCACAGGGGTGGGTAGGTGCCCATCGTGGCGAGGATCAGGACGCGCTTCGACTGGTTGGACGCGGCGGCGGCCTTGCGGCGCAGCCCCATGTTGATGAAGGGCGCCAGCAAGAGGCCGGCGCCGACGCTGCCCACGAACTGTCTGCGGCTAGGCATGGTTATTGGGTCTTTCTACTGATCTTGTACGCGGGTCGTGAAGCTGGGAGCGTGGATGATCGACATCAAGACGCTCTTCAAACCGAATCCGTTGGTCTTCGACTCGTTGTAGATCGCGTCGTACGTGCAGGCGTCCTGGCTCCAGGTGCTCGCGCCGTACGTGTAGTAGGTCCAGTAGCGCTCCATGCAGCGGACGGCGTCGTCGCTGGCGGCCAGGTACGCCGCCAGGCTGCCGGTGCCGGAGAGGCCGCTCACGTTCACGTCCTTCATCTGTGGGTCGCTGTAGATGGTGCCGCTGTCGTCGACGGCGGAGCCGTTGTCCATCGTCCGGTAGCGCCCCCAGCCGTCGTAGTTCTCGAACGCGAACCCGATCCAGTCCATCAGCTTGTGGCAGCTGGCGCAGGTGCCCTGCTCGTGCTCGTTGATGAAGTGATCGCGCGTCGACTCCGGCGCCGACGACGGCATGAAGGTGGTGTTGAGGCCGGGCGGTGGCGGGCTGATGTCCTGGCAGAGCATGCGCGACCGCACCATGTGTCCGCGCTGCGTGGGCGAGTCCGTGTCCGGACGGGCGTAGCCGTTCAGGATCGTGCCGGTGGCGAGCAGGCCGGGATCGCGCGACAGGCCGGCGTACTTCACCGAGGTGAACGCCGTGCCGAGGCCGGTGGTCGGCAGGCCGTAGAAGGTGGCCAGGTCCTTGTTCAGGAACGAATGGTCCGCCGTCAGCACGGAGCCGAAGCTGCCGTTGGCGTTGAACCCCTCCATGATCAGGCTCTGCGACTCCGTCGCCATCGCGTTCTGCACCGTCGACGAAATTTGATAGACGGTGGCGTCCTTGGCGGTCGTGAACAGGCGCGGCAGCCCGAGCCACCCGTTCATGAAGCCCATGACGGCGGTGGAGTTGCTCGGGGTGCTCGCGGCGAGCAGGCGCGTCGCCTGCGCGTCGATCATGGCGGACATCGTCATGCCGCCCGAGCTGACCGTGTCCGCCGCGCCCAGCAGCGTGCTGTCGGGCGCGGTCCCGGTCAGCGTGTAGGCGAGCTCGGTCGCGACCTCGAACGGCGTCAGGTTGTAGGTGCCGCCGCTCTTGGTGCCGAGCTCGCTCCGGTAGAGGAAGTACGGCGATTGCAGCATCGCGGAGATGACCACCTGCGCGCCGTCCGCGTTCGACGTGCCCGACATGAACAGCGTGCTGTAGGAGGCGACGCGCGGGTCGCTCGCGGCGAGGGTGGTGCGAAACGCGAGGCGCCCGAACGCCTGGACGAACTGGGTGGCGCAGGTCGCGGCCGGCGCCCCGCTGGTGCTCGACGCGCAGCTCGCGAACTGCGCGAGCTTGCCCGCTGAGGCCGCCCACGCGGCGACCGCCTCGGCGTTGTCCTCCAGCTGGGAGGCGTTGAGGTCCTGTACGAGCAGCGAGTTGGCGTCGACGGAGAAGCCGAGGTTCGTCGGATCGTTGAACACCGTCGTGATCGGCGCGGCGGCGGCGGTATCTCCGAAGATCGATCGGATGCTCGCGGTGAACTCCGGTCCGCTCAGCCGCCACAGCTTGCGCGGGGCGGGCGTTCCGGCGGTGGTGCACGGCTGCGGATCCGCCAGCGCGGCCTTGGGCGGCATCACCGTCGGGCCGCCGCCCGTGCCGGTGGGCGTCGAGCCGCCCGTTCCGCTGTCACCCGCCGTTCCCGGGCCGGCGTTGCCGGCCGTGCCCGGTCCCGCGTTGCCGGCAGAGCCCGGGCCGCCGGCGGTTCCCGGGCCAGCATTGCCTGCAGTTCCCGACCCGCTCCCGCCACTTCCGGTCGTACCGCCGATGACGCCTTGGCCGGCACAACCGGCCGCCGTCAGCGTCGCGGCCAGGGCCACAAGACAGGGGCGCAGCATAAGACCTCCTGAGGGTGGGGCTTAGGGGAGGCGGGGAGCGTGGATGAGTCTAGTTGTGACGGTCGAGGTCGTCAATCGAGAGACCGCACGAAGAAGATGGTCAAAGCGTGCTTCGGACCTTCAATCTCCGTCGGTGATTGACGTCAGTCGCCACCTACAACGGGGTCAAACGCCCACATCCCCGCCGTCACGAACAGGATGTCGAGCGCGACCAGGAACTGCGTCCAGAAGGCGGCCCCGTCGGGATCGGGCGCGGTGGCGTCGAGCAGCTGCGCCGTTCCGCGCGCCCCGGCGATCACGATCGGCACGATGATCGGGTAGAGCAGCGTCGACAGCAGCGCGTCGCGGCCGCGCGCGCGCAGCAGCGCCGCCGAGAACACGCAGCCGGCGGCGGCGAAGCCGACCGTGCCGAGCGCGAGCAGCAGCACCACGCGCAGCAGCAAGAGGTCGACGCGTGCCGCGAACAGCACCACGCAGAGGCCGGTCAGGACCGTCTCCGTCACGAGCATCAGGCAGACGGTCGCGGCCAGCTTGCCGACGTAGATCGCGCCGCGCGGCGCGGGCGCGAGCAGCAGGGATCGGATCGCCTCGCCCTCGCGCTCGCGGTCGAAGGCGCGCGACAGGGCGACGGTGCCGGACACCACCACCGCGACCCACAAAATGCCCGCGACGACGGGCGCGGGCGGCCGGGCCCCCTCGACGACGAACGCGAAGCTGAAGATCAGCACCACCACGACGGCGAGGAACGTCATGGTCATGAACACCTCTTTGCTCCGCCATTCGATGCGCAGGTCCTTGGCGGCGATGCGCAGCGCCTGGCGGGCGAAGCTCGGCTCGGGCGGCGGCGCGGGCGCGGGCGCCCGGGGCACCGGCGCGGGCGCCGGCGCCGGCTCAGCCACCGGTCGCCTCGCGGTAGAGGCCGCGCATGGCGTCCGCCTGGAAGCCGCCGGGGCGGGTCTCGTCGAGCATCACGCGCCCGCGGCGCAGGATCATCACCTGATCGGCGATCGCGGCGGCCGCCTCCAGGTCGTGCGTCACCAGCACCACCGTGCGCCCGGCGGCGCGCTCGGCGGCCAGCTCCGCCTGCAGCCAGGCCGCGCCGGCGGGATCCAGCGCCGCCGACGGCTCGTCGAACAGCAGCAGGGCCGGGTCGTGGGCGAGCGCGCGCGCCAGCGCCAGCCGCTGCAACATCCCGCGCGAGAACGTGCGGGCGTGCGCGTCCACCGGGACGTCGCCCAGGCCGACCCGCGCGAGCAGCTGGTCGACGCGGCCGTCGCTGGCGTCGCCGCCGTGCAGCGCGCAGAAGAAGCGCAGGTTCTCGCGCGCGGTCAGATCGCCGTAGAGGCCGGGATCGTGGCCGACGTAGCCGATGCGCGCGCGCAGCGGCGAGCCGCGCTCGAGCGCGTCGTCGCCCCAGCGGACCGCGCCGCTCGACGGCGACACCAGCGTCGACAGGATCCCGAGCAGCGTCGACTTGCCCGCCCCGTTGGGACCGAGCACCGTGGCGACGCGGCCCGGTTCGAAGCGCGCGCTCACGTTGTGGAGCGCCCGCCGGCCCCCGTAGATCTTGCCCACCGCCCGGAGGACGAGCGGGCTCATGCCGCGCGCGGCTCGCCTTCGTCCAGGGCGGCGATGTCCTGGTACACCTGTTCCAGCCGCCCGACGAGCTGCCGTCGCTGATCGACGGGGGGCGGGGTCCCCGCGGTGCGCGCGGCCCGTTCCATCGACACCAGCTCGGCGAACAGCTCCTCGCGCCGGTCGACCAGCTGCGCGCGCTCCGCGGCGGCGGTCCGCCGCTTTCCACCCGGGCCGGTACCGGCGTCGGGCCGGCGCGCGAACACGAAGCCCGAGACGACCAGCAGCAGCGCCAGCACGCCGGAGACGATCGGTCCCATCGTGTCGTGCGAGGGCAGGCCGGTCAGCGTGAACGTGAGGTTTCCCCCCGGCGGCACGCCGGCGATCGGGATCGCCCAGTACTTGTGGCCGCCGAACAGCTGCTCGCGGCGCGCGCCGACGCCGGGACCGCTGGCCGACAGGTTCTCGAGCTTCTGGTCGATGATCAGCGTCAGCGCGCCGATGCCGTTGGGCGCGGGCTGCGAGAACTCGCGCGTGTCCCCGTGGTAGGGCAGCACGAAACCGAACACCACCTCCTGCTCGCGCTGGGACTCGGGCGTGGCCAGCTGGGAGCGCTTGGGGACGATCGCGCCGTGCACGGCCATGCCGTGGTTCTGGCGCACGTCGACCTTGCGCTCGTTGTCCTGCGGCTGCGCGCCCACGAAGCCCTCGGGCAACGGGATCTCGAACGCGCCCGGTCCGGGGTCGAACATCTTGTCGGAGGTGTTCTCGAGCGGCAGCAGCTCGAGGACGTTCAGCGAATCCTCGTGCATCTGCAGGACGATGCGCCCGCCCGCGCCGATGGTGACGACGGACGGGTCGGAGGTGCGCGCCAGCGCGCGGATCTCGGCGCGCACGCCGCCGCTGTCGGGCATCGCGAACGGCGCCGTGTTCAGCCGCAGGCCGTGCCAGTCGATCACGGCGGCGAGGCCCGTGTCCTTGCCGACCGGCAGCCCGGTGAACTTCGCGACGCCGGTCTCGTCGCTCGTCCCCCGGCGGACGTCGACGCCGCCCGTCTTGTTGACGATGCCGAGCACGACCGGATGCTTGCCGATCGGGGCGTCCTTCTCGTCGCGCAGCACGACCTCCAGCGTCCCGGCCGGCAACGTCGGCTCCGGCACCGCGTTGCCCGCCGTCGCCCCGAGCGCGAACGCGCGCTGGTCGCCGCCCCCGGCCGGCGCCGCCGCGCCGCCGCCCTCGGAATCTCCGTCGCCGCCGCCGCCCCCCGCCAATCCCGCGATCAGCATCGTTTTCAGGCCGCCGCTGTCGGGCATCGAGAACGTCTCGGTCTGCAGGTGCTCGCCGTCGACGTTCACCTCGGCCTGGAACTGGTCGCCCGGGTTGATCCCCTCGAACAGCGCGTGGCCGCTGTCGTCGGTCTTCTGCGTGCGCTTGCGCAGGTCGCCGCCCGCGTTCTTGATGATCGCGCTCACCTCGACGCCGACCGCAGCGTTCACCGGAATCTTGCGCGACACCCGCACGCTGATCGTTCCCTTGGGCATCCCGGGGACCGGGAGCGGCTTGCCGACGATGCGCGACAGGTCGGGCAGGCCGCCTGCTCCCGGCGCTCCCATCCCTCCCATCATCGGCTGGGCGTGAGCAGTCCGCGGCGCTGCCGCGAACAGCACGGCGAGCGCGACGGGTGCGGCTATGAAAGCTTGGCGGCGCATGACTTGCAAAACTTGGCGTCGGGTTCGTTCGAGGTCTTGCAGCTCGGACACGTCGCCCGCGCCTCGTAAGCGGCCGCGGCGGTCGACGCGGCTGCGGGCGGCGCGGCTGCCGCCGGCGGCGCCGACGCGGGCAGGTCCAGTCGCAGCCTCAGCTCCTTCTCGATCAGCCCGCGGAAGTCGCCGCTCGCCTCCAGCTCGGAGATCAGGCGCATCGCCCGGTTCCGGTAGCGTTCGACCATGTCGCGGTAGTCGCGCTCGGCGATCTTGCGCATCTGGTAGTCGAGCTCGATCTCCTTGATCGCCTTCAACACCAGCTGCTTCTCGCGCTCGATCTCGCGGACGAAGCCCCGGCCTCGGCTGGCGGTGTCGCCTGTCCCGGGGGGCTCGAGGCGCGCCAGCGGATCGATCATCCGCCAGAGCGCGCCGGCGGTGAACGTCAGCGTCATCCCGCCCAGCGCCAGCATCACCAGCGGCGGCGCGAAGCGCATGCGCTCGATCGCGAGCCCGTAGATCAGGACCGCGGCGGCGCCGGCGGCGCCCCACAGCAACATCGGTATGCGGCGCCGGCGCGCCGTCGGAGCCGCTGACTCAGTCAAGGTTGCGGAGCTCGTCATCGAGCTTGTCGGCAAGCTCCGGATCGGTGACGGCCGGTTCGGCCGTGGTGGTCGGCGCGGGCGGCCGCTTGGCGAGGCGGTAGGCGCCGTAGCCGAGCCCGCCCGCCGCGATCGCCGCGACGCTGTAGGGGAACAGCCAGGCGAGGCGGTTGAACCCGCGGTCGAGCGGCGCGGCCAGCGCCACCTCGCCGCCGTACTTCTTGATGAAGTATTCGATCACCTGCTGGCGCGTCCGGCCCTGGTTCAAGAGCTCGCGGATCGCGAAGCGGTCCTGGGTCGCGTGGCCGCACCCCTCCGACTCGCACTCGAGCAGGTTGTGCCGGCAGGTGCCGCACTGGCAGACGATGTTGCGCACCAGCCAGTTCTCGTCGGGGCCGGCCGGCTCGGGCGGCTGCGACCCGCTCCCCGCCATCTGCGCGACGGCCGGCTGCGGCGCCAGCAGCAGCGCGCCCCCCGTGCCCAGCGCCAGCCAGAGCGCGATCCCCGCGGCGCCCGCCGAGCGCGCCGCCGCCGTCGCCGGCACGGCGGCGTTGGCGGTGATCCGCTCGAGCAGCGACTCCGGCAGCAGGACGATGCCGGTCGCGAGCGCCAGCATCATGAAGCCGAACCAGATCCAGTCGACCTTCGGGTTGATGACGACCTTGATCGTCGCCGTTCCTTCCGCGAGGTCGTAGTTGCCGAGCGTGATGTAGAGGTCCTCGACGGGAGAGCGCTTGATCGCCACCTCGGTCGTCGGTTCGCTCTCGTGGTTGTGGAAGAACCACTTCGCCGGCCGCGGCTTGTCGTATTCTTTGCCGTTCACGATCGCCGTCAGCTCGCCGGTCACCATCTCCTTCTGGCGGTCCTCCTCGTGCGCGAGCTTGTCGAGCCGGACGGTGTACCCGTCCAGCGTCACGGTCTCACCCGGCGCCAGCCGCGCGACCTTCTCCTTCTGATAGGCGCTGCCCGCCCAGCCGAAGAACATCAGCATGATGCCGATGTGCACCAGGTAGCCGCCGTAGCGCCGCTTGCCGCGCAGGATCATCCCGAGCAACGACGACACCACGTCCTGTCCGGTGTTGCGCTTGCGGATCGCCACGCCGCGCGCGAACTCCTGCGCGATGCTGACCAGCACGAACGCGCACAGGCCCCAGCAGATCACCGGGCCGTACTTCTTGCTGACGATCGCGAAGGTGCGCAGCACGTAGTTCATCGCCAGCACCAGTGGCGCCATCGCCGTCGAGCCCCCGGGCGGCGTCAGGCCGATGTCGGCGTCGACCGGCCGCTTGTGGTAGCCGGCCAGCAGCAGCACCCCGATCGTCACCGCCATCGCGATGAGCGGGTAGGTGAACTGGTAGCGCAGGTTCGATGCCGTCGCCCGCCGCCAGGCGATCAGCGGGCCGACTCCGGTCAGGAACAGCAGCGCCAGCCCGATCGGGACCATCCACAGGTTGAAGAACGGCGCCGACACCGTGATGCGCTCGTGGAACAGCGCGTCCGACAGCGTCGGGAACATCGTCGCGAACAGCATGAAGAACGCCGCGAACAGCAGGATCCAGTTGTTGGCGACGAACGCCGCCTCGCGCGACAGCCAGGAATCGAGGCGCGCGCGCGAGCGTAGCTCGGGCATTCGATAGATGACGAAGCCGAAGCTCACGATCAGCAGCAGCGCCATGAAGATCGTGAAGATCCAGGCCAGCTTGGTGTCCTGACCGAACGCGTGCACCGACTGCACGATCCCCGACCGGGTCATGAACGTGCCGAAGATGGTCAGGAAGAACGTCACGATGATCAGCGTGACGTTCCAGATCTTCATCATCCCGCGGCGCTCCTGGATCATGATCGAGTGCAGGAACGCGGTGGCGGTCAGCCAGGGGAGAAAGCCCGCGTTCTCGACCGGGTCCCAGCCCCAGAAGCCGCCCCAGCCCAGCTCCTCGTACGCCCACAGCATCCCGAGCGTCAGCCCCATCGACAGGAAGAACCAGGCGCCCAGCGTCCACTTGCGCACCGACGCGATCCAGGTGTCGTCGAGCTGGCCGGAGATCAGCGCCCCCATGCCGAACGCGAACGGGATGCTCATGCCGACGAACCCCGTGTAGAGGGACGGCGGGTGCGTGACCATGTACGCGTTCTGGAGGAGCGGGTTCAGGCCCTTGCCCACCGTCGGGATGTCCGTCAGGTAGGTGTCGAACGGGTTCTTGTGGAAGACGATCACGTAGAGGAAGAAGTCCGCGATCGCCATCAGCACGGTGACCGTGTAGGGCAGCAGCTCGCGGTGCCGGTTGCGGTTGGTGTAGACGGCGATCGCCGAGAACACCGACAGCAGGAAGACCCACCACAGGATCGACCCGTCCAGCCCGCCCCAGTAGGCGGTGATCTGGTAGAAGAGCGGCGACGCCGCGTCCGAGTAGTGGTGCACGTACTTGATCGAGTAGTCGTGCGACACGAACGCGTACAGCAGCGCGACCGACGACAGGCCGAGCACCGCCGCCAGCGCGTAGACGCCGGCGCGGCCCGACGCGATCAGGCGGCGGTTGCCGCGCCGCGCGCCGATCAGTGAGGCCACGCCCGCATAGGTGGCAACCACCAATGCGATGAGCAGCGTGAGTGTTCCGAAAGCAGCCATGGGACCCTCCAGCGTGGACGGTTGGGCAGCCGGGGCAGCGGCCGTAACGCCACTGCCGACGGGAAAATTCCTCCCGCGGGTCCCCGAAAACCCGGCGTCAGGTTAGCACGAGGGAGCGCGGCCTGCGCCGCCTAGGACGTGCTTCTCCTACAGTGGCGCCACGACCCCTCCGGACGATCGGATCGGACTCGGGCCCGATGGTCTCGATGATCTCCCGGCGCCCGCGGACGAGCCGTGACTGAGCCGCGGCCACCGACGTGCCGAGCATGGTCGCCACCTCTTCCAGCTGGTAGCCCAGGACGTCGTGCAGATAGACGACGCGCGCCTTCTTGGGCCCGAGGCCGCGCAGCGCGCGGTTGACCCGCTCCAGCGTCTCGTGCAGGTCGGTCAGACGTTCGGGGCCGAGGTCGCCCTCGGCGCGCCCGCGCTCGTCCGCGAGGGCGTCGCCGTCATGCGCGATCACGCGGCGCTCTCGCGCGCGCGCGCGGATGGCGTCGACCGCGACGTTGCGGGCGATGACCGCAGCCCAGCCGCGCGGCGGGCAATCGCCGCGAAATTTTCCGCCGTCGAACGTGGCCAGCACGTTCACGAGTGAGCTCTGAACCAGGTCTTCGTACTCTGGATCAGTGCTCCCGACGAGGCGGCGCACCACGGTGTCCACCGTCGACTGGACATTCTTGAGTTGGTCACGCACGGCTTCTCGCCGTCCGCGTTTTTTCCGCGCTAACATGCCGCCTACCTCTTTGCGAGCTGCTGGGGGCCGGTCCGCTGGGGCGGGCCGCGCTAAGAGAAAAGGCCGAGGGGGGTCCTTTTAAGTACTGCCGCTGCGGATCTGCCCAGCGGTGGTATCGAACCGTTAGTACGTCGGGTGCAGGCCTGAAAGACTAAAAAAGATGACCTGGAAAAGAAATACGGGTTAACCCCTAGAACAAATTACAGAATTAGGGGTCGCACGGAGCCAAAATAGCAGGCAAGAATTTGCCAGGGCTCGGCGGTTTTCTTCCGGGACGGGCGTGGGAAACCGGAACAGAGGTCCGCTTCGGGCGTGCGCAGCTGACCTTGCCGTCGTGCGAGCGGCGACTAGCGGCCGGGTTCGGTGCCGCCGGCGGCGAATCGCGTCGAGCTCGGCCGCGGCCGTGCCAGTAATGTCGAGGCGCCGGCCCGTACAAAGTCGACCGGATCGCTCTGCGCAGCCTCGGTGAGCGCGTCGACGAGCAGATCAAGTTTCCGGAATCCAGCTGCGAAAACGGCCGCCGCGCGTACGGTCGGGTCGCCGTCCCGGCGCAGCGTCGTCGCCAGCAGCCGATCGGCCTCCGGATCCGGGACCAGGCGCAGGGCGCGCGCCGCGGCGGCGCGGATGCGCGAATCGCTCGCCGCCAGCGCGGCGCGCAGGCGAGGAAGCGCGGCCGGGCTGCCCAGGTTGCCGAGGGCGGCCAGGGTGTCGAGCGTGTCGTCGGTGCCGCGCGCGCGCGCTGCCTCGGCGAGCACGAGGTGTTCGATCGCGGCCGCCTGCGCAGGGTGCTCGGCGCGCCCCGCCCGAGCCACCGAACCGGCCAGGAACAGCGCCGGCGCCTTCAGGTTCTGATCGCGTGCGCGGATCAGCTCGGCGACCTCGTTCATCGTCGGCGCGGTGGGGTGCTTGACCAGACCGAGCGACGCGACCGCCTCGGCGCGCGCGTGCGTCGGCAGGTGCGCGTCGCGGGCGAGCCCGCACAGCGCATCCTGCGCGGCCGGCGTGCCGGCGGCGGCCAGCGCATCGATGATCACCTTCGTCGCGCGACCGCCGTGGACGAAGGCGGCGGCCGCCCGCACGGCCTCCTGGTCGCGGCCCAGCACCGTCTCGAGGCGCGCCGGCAGCCCGTCGCCCTCGCGGCCCGCGATCAGCGCAGCCAGCAGATCGTCGATGCGCTCGTCTTGGGCGCCCGTCGCCGGCACCGCGAGCGGCGCTGTCGCTTCACGGCGCGGCGCGATCGCCATCCGCACGTTCGCCTGCAGCGCCGACGGCTGGTTGTCACACGCCGCGAGTGACGTCGCGAGCACGGCTGTCGCAAGGCTCGAGCAGAAAACGCGGAGCACGCGCACATGCAACCACACACGAATCGCACCCGCGGCCCGGAAAATTGCGCGAGCCGCCGGCAAGAAATCGCCCGCAGGCGGATTCCGATTTTTCAGCCGACGCGCGTGAGCTTCGCTTTGAGCAGCGTCTTGAAGTCGTTCGCGCCGGTGCTGTCGAGGGGCACGTCGATCCACAGCAGCGCGGGCGTGCCGTGGGCGAGCTTGCGCGCCTTGCGGCCCACGTCGGACAGCCCGTCCCAGGCGACCCGCGCCTGGGCGGCGCCGTCGACGGCGATGATGCCGACCAGGCGCCCGGCCGACAGCAGGATCGAGCAGAGCGACTGATCTTCCTTGAGGTAGCGATAGGCCCAGCCGGAGCGCGGGCCGTAATAGAAGAAGTCCTCGGCGGCCCCCTGCTTCTTCAGGTACGCCCGCAGCGCCTCGAAGCGCTTGCCGACCGGCGCCGGCAGCCGCGCCGCGAACTCGGCGTGGCTGGGCGGCTGGCCCTTCTTCGGAAAGGCGACCTTGGGGGCGGCGCGCGGCTTCTCGGGAGCGCTTGGCTTGCTCGTCGTCTTTGTGTTCGCCTTCGCCATCGTCACATGGCGAGCGTCGGCGACGACGGCGTCTTGTTCTTGCGGTTCACGAGGTAGCTGATCATCCCGGGCAGCAGCGACACGAAGATGATCACGATGATCACCTTGTCGATCTGCTTGGTGATGGGCGGGTAGATCTTGCCCAGTGTGAACCCGAGCATCGTCATGCTCAGCACCCAGCCCATGCCGCCGAACACGTTGAAGGCCAGGAAGCGGCGGTAGCTCATCTTGCCGACGCCGGCGACGACGGGCGCGAACGTGCGGACGAAGGGGAGGAAGCGGGCGATGATGATCGTCTTGCCGCCGTGGCGTTCGTAGAACTGCTTGGTGCGCAGCAGGTGCTTCTTCGAGAAGAACAGGGACTGCTCGCGGGTGAAGATGGCCGGCCCCGCCTTCGCTCCGATCCAGTAGCCGACCGTGTCGCCGATGATCGCGGCGGCGATGACGGCCAGGTTCAGCGTGAAGATGTTGAGCAGCGGCGCCTGCTGCGGGTTGGCGCTGGTGCAGTAGAGACCGGCGGTCACCAGCAGCGAGTCGCCGGGCAGGAAGAAGCCGACGAGCAGGCCGGTCTCGGCGAAGACGACCGCCGCGATCAGGGCCAGGCCGCCGATGCGGACCAACCCCTGAACGTCGTAGATTTTGTGGAATAGATCGATAAGGTGCTGCATGCGGCCGACGACTTTGGGCCAAGCCGGCCGTTTTGTCACGTTCCAGATGGGCGACGTCCCAGGGTTCTGGCCCCGGAGGAGCTGAGGTAGTCTCCGGGGCGATGTTGCGCGCCCAGCCTCCGACGCACCGGCCGGTGTGGCTGATCGTCCTCGCGGCGACGATGCTGCTGTTCGGCGGCAAGACGCTGGTTCAGGGCCTGCTGATGATCCGCGACCCGGGGACGATCGGGCGCCACGCCATCCCCAACGTGGCGCGCCCGCCCGAGGTCGAGGAATCGGTCCGCAAGCTCGAGCCCGTGCTGGACGAGATCGTGGCGCGCCACCGGCTCGCGCTGCGCGTCGACGCCGTCGCCTCGACCGCGTTCGGGCTGTTCACGCTGTACGCGGTCGCGGCCGTGCTGTCACGCGATCGCCACGGGCGGCTGATGGCGCTGCTGACGGGGTTCTTCGGGATCGTCTACCAAGTGGCCGAGCTGCCGCTGACGGCGCGCATCGCCAACGAGATCGTCGCCGCGGCTGGGCCGCTGTTCGTGCAGATCATGAGCAGCGCGGCCGGCGAGGGCGGAGGACGGACGCAAGCGGAACAGCTCGCGGCGTTGCAGCTGGCGACCGCGCTGGTCGCCGCCATCGGCCTCGGCTGGTGCCTGCTGCTGCTGGTCTACTTCGGCGGGCGGCGCGGCCGCGAGCTCTACGGTCTCACCGTGCGTTCCTGAGCCCGGCCCGGCGCATCTGAGGGGCGGGTGGTAGATTTCCGGCCATGCTGACGATGCTGGTCGGAGCGGCGATCGCGGGAGGCGTCATGCTCCTGCTGACGGGCGTGCGGGTCCTGCAGGAGTACGAGCGGGCGGTCGTGTTCCGGTTCGGGCGCGCGCGCAAGCAGCTGGCCATGCCGGGGGTCAACCTGCTGATGCCGTTCGGCATCGACCGCATGCGCGTCGTCGATACGCGGACGCGGGCCATCCAGATCGCGCCGCAGGAGATCATCACGCACGACAACATCTCGATCAGCGTCGACGCCGTCGTGTACGCCTCGGTGGCGTCGCCGTCGCACGCGGTGCTCGAGGTCGAGGACTTCCTGCCCGCGACGCTTCAGCTCGCCTCGACCACGCTGCGCGCGGTGCTGGGCAAGATGGATCTCGATGACATCCTCGCCCACCGCGACGCCATCAACGGCGAGGTGCGCGGCATCCTCGACACGCGCACGGAGCAGTGGGGCGTCGAGATCTCCGCGGTCGAGATCAAGGACATCCAGCTGCCCAAGGAGATGCAGCGGGCGATGGCGCGCCAGGCCGAGGCCGAGCGCGAGCGGCGGGCCAAGGTGATCGCCGCGGAGGGCGAGGTGCAGGCGGCGTCGAAGCTGGCGCAGGCGGCCGAGATGATCGCGCAGCACCCCGGCGCTCTGCAGCTGCGGCTCTACCAGACGCTGGTCGAGGTGTCGGGCGAGGCGGCGTCGACGATCGTGTTTCCGCTGCCGATGGACCTCGGGGCGGCGGGCGGTGGCGGAGGCGGCGCCACGCCCGCCCAGATCCAGGCGATGATGCAGAGCGCGGTCGCGCTGGCGACCAACCAGCAGACGGCGAAGCAGCTCGCCGACGCGAAGAAAGAGAAGGAACAGATCGCCGGCGACGACGGCGGCATGCGGCGCCTGCCGGGCCGTTAGCCGCTCCGCGCCGCAGGCGCGGTCTGCGGATATCTGTTGCAAGAGTAGCGGCACCACCCGCGCTGCGCGCGGGAGCCGCTAGCGCTCGGACGACGGCGGCGCGGGCGGCTTCCACCGCTTGTCGAGGCGGCCGCCGAAGAAGTGGATGGTCGGGCCGCGGCGGGCGTTCGCCTGGGCCTGCGAGACGGCGACGGCGACGCGCGGCTCGAACGGGCTGCGCAGGAGACCGAGCACCGCGGGCGCGGCGCCGCCGCCGGCCTGGGTGAGCGCGCCGATCTTCTTCTCGCCGGCGGCGGCCCGCAGCACGACGTCGATCGACCCCGCCTTGGAGCCGGGGCGCAGCTCGACGCCGGTCGGATCCTTGCCGGGCGCCGGCTGCTCGAGCGCCAGATCGCCGACCGGCTGGATGTCGCTGTCGGCGAGCAGCGACGACACCTCGGCGGCGTGCGCCTTGCACATCGCCGTGACGTCGCCGCCGGCGCGCAGCACCTTCCCGGGCAGCGCGCGATCGTTGATGAGGTCGATGAGCTGCACGGTCCATTCGACACCGCGCGCGTCCGCGCCGGCGCGCTGCTCGAGCCACGCCAGCCGCCCGGACGCCGAGAAGCCGAGCGCGAA
>DATBHU010000369.1:0-20366 GCA_036557265.1 Polyangia bacterium | reverse complement strand
CGGAGCCTGGATGGGCAGCCGCGCTGTTCAGGTCGACGCGCGGCGCTCTCCAGCGCCGGCGCAGCAAGCAGAGAAAGCGCCTGCCCGCCAGCCCGCGGCAGCGGATGTCGCGGACGCGGGCGCGGCGGCGCTTCGAGAAGGGGCGGCCGACGCGATGCCGGACTGCCTGGCTTCGCTCTTTGCCGTCGCCGAGCCGCTGCGGGATTGCGCGAACGATCCGGCGAATCGCGACTACGGCGTTCGCTTCGCCGTCACGCGCGGGTGCGAGGTGAAGGAGGCCGTCCCGTGGGGGCAAGTCGACGATGCGATTCGCGCGTGCCTCGCGGCGAAGGTTGCGATCAAGGCGCGGGAGACGGCGGCGCCGGTCTGGTTCGTCGACTATCCGCTGGGTGCGCTCGCGTTCAAGCCGGCAGTCAACGGGATCGGCGAGATCCCGTGGCTGCGCCGGGGACTGCCGATGGAGCCCGCCGCCATGAAGGGCGTCGCCACCATCGCGCTCGGACCGAAGCGTCGCAGCGAGCGCGCTGACGTCAGCGCGACGTTCGGGTCGCGTCGCTACCGGATCCGCACCGTCGGCGGACCATCGACCGAACCCTATGAACCGGCGCTGGTCGCGCTGGAGAGCGAGGGGCGAACCCAGATCCTCGTGCACGACATCCAGGACTTTCGGGTCCGCTGGGCAGGCGACGTCGACGGGGACGATCGCCTGGACTTGCTGATCCAGTCGACGGAGACTTCGTTCGCGCAGAGGTTCGACCTGTTCCTGTCCGGCGATGCGGAGGGCCGCCTGGTGCGCCTCGCCGCGGTCGACGCGGACGAGGCGGACTGAGCGAATGAGCTGTCTCTGGGAGTCCGCCTGATCTGACGCGCGCTGACGGACGCAACCGCCGCGGCGACGAGCTGTATCCCCGATGGGAGGATCGCGACGCGCATGCTCGACGACGAAGACATCGATGAGTTGCGGCGGAATCAGGCCTCGGAAGCCACCAACGTCATCGCCCGGCTCGGCGACCAGGCGTCGGGCTCGCCGCACGCTAGACTGACGCGGCCATGACCACGGGCGGGACGACGGACGAAGCTTCCGGCTCGCCGCCGCACGATCCGTCTCCGGCGCCGCTCGCGCCGCGCAAGCCACCGAAGCCGCCGCGGCCCTTCCGTCCGCCGTGGCGGGATCTCCTGCCGGTCCTGCGCCTGTTCTCTCGGGATCTGCTGGGCGGACTGGTCTACGTGCGCGACAAATACGGCGACTTCGTCCGGACGCGCCTGCCGCTGCAGCTGTACTTCGTCTACGACCCGCGCGTGATCGAGGAGATCCTGGTCAAGAAGGCGGACGCGTTCCGCAAGGAGCGCACCAGCCGCCTGCTGTCGCGGGTGGTCGGCAACGGCCTCCTGCTCAGCGAGGGCGAGACGTGGCGGCGCCAGCGGCGCCTGGTGCAGCCGGCCTTCCACCACCAGCAGCTGCAGTCGTACGCGGCGCTGATGACGGGCGCGATCGCGCGCGCCATGGGCGGCTGGCGCGGCGGCGAGGTGCGCGACGTGCACGCCGACATGATGGGGGTGACGCTGGACATCGTCGCCCAGTCGCTGTTCGGCGCCGACGTGTCGGCGGCGGCGGGCGACATCGGGCACATCATCGGCGATCTGATGGAGCAGTTCGGGCGCGTGGTCGGCCTGACGGTTCGCTTCCTGCCGCCCGCCTGGGTGCCGACGCCGTCCAACCTGCGGATGCGGCGGACGCGGCGCAAGCTGGACGCGCTGATCCTCGGCATCATCGAAGCGCGCAAGCGGGAAGCGCGCGAGCGGAGCCAGGAGACGCGCGACGATCTCCTGTCGCTGCTGATTCACGCGCGCGACGAGGCGGGTGGACAGATGACCGACACGCAGGTGCGCGACGAAGCCGTCATCCTGTTCCTGGCCGGTCACGAGACCACGGCGCTGGCGCTCACCTATTCGCTGTATCTGCTGGCGACCCACCCGGAGCAGCAGAAGCGCCTCGCCGGCGAGCTCGCGCGCGTGCTGGGCGGACGCACGCCCGGTCTCGGCGACCTGGACAAGCTGGCGGTGACCGAGGAGGTCGTGCTCGAGTCGATGCGCCTCTACCCGCCGGCGTGGGGGATTGCGCGCGAGGCGCTGAAGCCGGTCGAGATCGGCGGCTACGCGTTCCCGAAGGGGGCGGAGTTCGTCATGTCGACGTGGGCGGTGCACCGCGACGGGCGCACGTTCGAGGATCCGACCGCCTTCAAGCCCGAACGCTGGCAGGGCGATCTGCAGCGCCGCCTGCCGCGCTTCGCCTACTTCCCGTTCGGCGGCGGCCCGCGCGTCTGCATCGGCAACCGCTTCGCGATGATGGAGGCCAAGCTGGTGCTGGCCAGCGCGGTGCAACGATTCCGCTTCGAGGCCACGCCCGAGACGGAGGTGCGCCTCTTCCCCAGCGTCACCCTCCGCCCGCGCAACGGCGTGCGGCTGCGGATCGCCGAACGCGCGTCGCCGGTGGGTTGACCATGACGCTCGATGAGCTGGTCGGGTTGATGGATGCCTTCGTGCGCGGCGACGCGATCTCGCTGCGGGACGCCAACCGGTTAGAAAGCGCGCTGCTGGAGTTTGTCCCGGAACATCCCGAGCTCGACGAGCTCGCCGACGATCTGGCTGCCTACGAGCCCTATGGCGGCGAAGGTCTCTTCACGCCGACGGGCGGGCACGCGGTCGGCGCGTACCTGACCGAACGCCAGCGATTCGACGAAGGTCCGTGATGAAGGCGTCGGTGGCGGATCTGGTGGAGGTGGAGCTGCCCGAAGGCGCGTGGCGGCGCTTCGAGGGAACGAGCGGCGCGCTGTTCGCGCTCGAAGAGGACGTGAGCGACGCCAGCGGTGATCCCATGTGGACGAGGTTCCGGGTGTGCGTCGGCGTGGTCGAGGGCGGAGGCGATCTCCGGGCCGTGGTCGACGGGTTGTTCCGTCGCCGCGTGCGCCAGGGCTGGGTCGAACCGGCGGACGCGATCGTGGCCGGGCGTTCCGGCGTGCGCGTCGACTGGGTCGACGGCGTCGCGGATTGGGACAGCTATTTCATCGACCACCCGCGCGGGGCGATCGTCGAGCTGTCGTTCGCGGCGCTGATCCGGCCAGCCCGCAAACCGAGAGTCCGTCTCGAGGAGGTGGTTCCCGGGATCCTCTCGCACGTCCGGTGGACGGCGTGAATCGCCCACCCGCGCGCTGATTCCGCCGCCGCGATCGTCGACGCGCGGTAGATTTCCGCGGTGATCGCATATCCATCTAGATTCGTATTTTGGGCGGCGGCGCTGGCGGGCGTCGCGGGTTGCGGGGGCGGCAGCGGCGCGCAGGGCCCGAAGGGCCACGTCATCGAGATCGACATCGACGATCACGGCCTGGCGGGGCTGTGGATGGCGAACGCGCCGAACCTGAAGGGGCTGATCGCGCGCGGGACGCTGGCGTTCTCGCGCGTCGACGTGCCGACGCACAGCAACCAGAACAACGTGACGCTGCTGACCGGCCAGTTCCCGGAGGGGCACGACGTCCCGGCCAACGGCTGGCTGTCGCGCACCGCGGACTTCGCCTCGCCCGTGAACCTGCCCGGGCTGGAGGTCGGCGACTACACGCTGTGGGACAAGAACCCGCTGCGGACGCGCGGCGACAGCGTCTACAAGGCGGTGCACGCGGCGGGCGGGCGCACCGCCTACGTCGGCGAGCTGCCGCCGTTCGAGGTCGGCGCCGACGACGTGCGCCTGACGATCATCGGCACCAGCTTCGGCGGCATCACCATCGACGGCACCAACGCGCCGCTATTGCTCGGCAACGTGCTCGGCTACCCGCCCAGCGTGATCGCCGGCTACAAGTTCACCGGCCCGCCCGACACGGGCGAGTCCCAGCTGCACTTCACGTTGCGCGACGCCGCCGCCTACGTGCGAGCGGCGAAGACCGTCCCCGCCTACATGTTCGTCTGGGACTTCATCGCCCTCGACGGCGACACGGCGGAGACCGACAGCGCCGACGTCGCCGGCATCATCGAGGACTACGACGCGGGGCTGGGCGAGCTGCTGGCGGCGCTCGGCGACCGCGGCCTCCTCGACAGCACCAACATCCTGTTCACGCTCGACCACGGCAAGGTCGACACGCACAAGCAGGTCGCGCTCGGCACGCGCGGCGGCGGCGGGACGATGCCGGCCGACGGCCAGCTGGCGACGGTGATCGCCGCGCAGGGCGCCAGCACCGGCCTCGACACGTCCAGCTACGCCATCCTGAACGAGGACGGCGACGCCCAGATCTACGCGCGCGTCGACGGCGCCGGCACCGCCGCGGGGGCCGCCGCCCAGACCGACGTCACGCACAAGCTGGTGTCGCTGATCCAGAGCGGCGCGCTGACGGGGGTCGACATCACGCGCACCATGACCGCCGACGGGTTCATGGGGACGCGGCGGTTCCACGACTTCCGCGCCAACAGCCCGAACCAGGCCGACGTGGTGGTTTTCCCGCAGGACGACTGGACGCTGAACCAGGTCGACGCGACCAACACCGCGCCCGGTCCGTTCCAGGAGTACGGCAGCGCCTACGCGCGCCACGGCGGCTTCTCCGCCGACGAGCTGTACGTACCGCTGATCATGGCGGGCCCGGCGTTCAAGCAGGGCGTGCTGCTACCGCACCCCGTGGAGCACGCCGACGTCGCGCCCACCGCGCTCGCGGCGTTCGGCGACGAGAAGCTGGCGTTGACGACGGCGGCGCGCGGGCCGATCCAGGCCGCGCTCGCCGACGATCCGGGCGAGACGATCCCGCTGCCGGATCCGCCGAGCAGCGCGCGCGACCTGGTGCTGGCCGGCAGCGGCTACGGCGCGCCGGCGCCGACCCCGCCCGCGAATCCCGCCGCGCAGGTCGTCGTGATCGTCGCGGCCGGCCTCTACGAGGACGAGGTGTTCGACGACACAGCGACGGCGTCGGCCGCCGGGCCGCTGCGCGATCTGGCGTCGCGCGGGACGCGCTTCGAGGACTTCTGGGCGCGCAGCCGCGACTGGCCCGTCACCTGGTACCAGCTGCTGACCGGCGGTTACCCGGTCTCGCCGTTCGTGGCCGCCGCGGAGGACGATCCCGCGCAGACGTTCGCGCCGGGCGCCGGACTGCTGGCGATGCCGCCGCCGGCCGGCTTCGTCGCCAATTCGGACGGCCTGCAGGCCTGGCGTGCGCCGATGGTGTTCCCGGGCGACAGCCTGTTCGACGCCGCGCACGCGCTCGGGCTGACCACCGCCGCGGTCGGCGACGTCGATGTCTCGCACATCGGCAGCGGCGCGGTCGACATGTCCATCGCGGCCGCCGATTTCGCCGCCGATCCGGCCGGCACCGTGGCGGGGCTCGCCGCCGCCAACGCGAAGCTGTTCGCCGTCGTCGCCATGGGCGGCGCGCGCACCAGCGATCGCCACGACGGGCGCGCCAAGACCGAGCTCGGCGCGCTGGCGCAGCAGATCGCCGACGTGGCGGCCCGCCTGCCGGACGCGCTGGTGATCGTCACCAGCCCGGGCGGGACGCCGATCGACGACGCCAAGCCCGACTTCTACGGCGCCGCGTCGTCGCGGCACGCGCCGCTCATCGTGGTCGGGCCGGGCGTGCGCGCGGGCGTCGTGACCGGCCAGCCCGCCGCGCCGGCGGACCTGCCGGCCACGATCCTCTACGCGATCGGCGCGCCCACCTCGACGGATGTGGCGCAGGGAACCTGGGCGACCGGGACGCCCGTCAGCGGCGTTCCCCAGCCGACGCCGGGCGCCGCGACCGAGGGGCGCGCCCTGATGCGCGCGTTTGCCACGAGCACCCCGTGAGACGTGCGCACGCCGGCGACGACTGACCAGCTCGTGCAGGCGGCGTTCGAGGGCGATGTCGCCGCCGTGGTTCGCCTGCTCGACGCGGGGGCCGACATCGACGCGGACGGCCGGATCTGGAACGCGCTCCATTCCGCCATCGAGAACGACGACGTCGCGTGCGTCCGGCTGCTCATCGAGCATGGCGCCGACGTCGAGCACCGGGCGGCGGGGGATCTGACGCCGCTCGCCCACGCGGTCGACGTCGCCATCGACGGCACCCACCAGAACGGCGGGAACCCCGGCGATGAACGCACGGAGGTCATCGAGCTGCTGCTGGACGCGGGCGCCGATCCCGCGCCAGGGTTGAAGGTCGCGCGCGGATACAGGGCCCCGAAGCTGATCGACCTGCTGGTGGCCGCCGTCGAGCGCGGCCGGGCCTGAACGGCGAATCCGAAACCGGCGGCGTGGTACCCTCGCGGAGAGGCGGGCGGTGTCTTTCCCGGAAGCGATCAGGCTGGTCGACAAGTGGCGGCCGCTGACGGACGCCTGGTCGGAGGTCTTCGACGGGTACGACGCCGTTCGCGTCGAGAACGGCGACTTCTTCGCCGCGCCGGCGGACGCGCTGGTCAGCCCGGCGAACAGCTTCGGCATCATGGACGGCGGCCTGGATCTGGCGATTCGCGATCGCCTGGGCGGCGAGGTTCAGCGGCGCGCGCAGGCGCTCATCATCGAGCGCCATCACGGCGAGCTGCCGGTGGGCGCCGCCGAGATCGTCGAGACCGGGCACGAGGAGTGGCCGTTCCTGATCGTCGCGCCGACGATGCGCGTCCCCGAGCCGATCGCCAACACGCTGAACGCCTACCTGGCGTTCCGGGCGGCGCTGCTGGCCGTTCGTCGCTTCAACCGGCCGAAGGACCGGATCCGTTCCGTCGTGGTTCCCGGGCTGGGGACCGGCATCGGCGCGATGGACGCGCGACGCTGCGCCGCCCAGATGCGCGTCGCGTACGATCAGGCGGCCGGGCCGGCCCGCATCCCGAGCTTCGAGATGATTCACCGCATTCACGGCCGCTTGCGGTCGCCCGGCTAGGCGGGACGTGAGGCGCGACGAGGAACCCTACCTCGTCGCGGCGCCGGCGTCGGCCGCCAGCGCCGCAAGCGGCAGCCCGCGCCGGATCGCATCGACGTCGCGGCGGGTGGACGTGCCGCCGCCGCGGATCTCGACGTGCACGCCCGACCGGAGCTGGATCAGCAGATCGCAGCGATCGGGCGCGCGGTCGTCGCACTGGTAGAAGCCGTTCGCGGCGCCCGGCGGCAGCTCGAGGTCGGCCTGCGGAAAGCCGGCGCTGCTCATGCGCACCCAGCTGTCCCACGCCGCGTCGTCCATCGCGTGCCGCGCCAGCGTCACGGTGATGCGCGTGCCGCCCGCGGCGTACGTGCGCCGCACCCACCCGTCGCCGGGCTCGCGCGCGCCCGCCACGAACCCGGCGATCGCGTCCGGCAGATCGAACGCGACGCCGGCCGGCGCCGCCGGCGTGCGCCGACAGGCCGCCAGCGCCAGGAGCGCGACCGAGATCAGCACCTCCCGCCGGGCCGAGCCGATAAGGCGACGTGCCACGCTACCGGATCCTGTATTCGTCTGCATATGTCGATGACTACAAAGCGTTGGAGGCTTTCGATCGCGCGAAGGTGCGCAACGGTGTCCTGGCGCTGGCGGATCAGGCAGAGGTCCGGACGCGCAAGCGACGTCTGCTCCAGGCGCCGATATCCTGGTGTCCCGAGGCAACCTGGAAGCTCCGGATTGAAGACTATCGCGTCTTCTACCGTGTGGACGGGCCCACGGTTCTTGTCCCTCGCGTACAATTCAAAGGGTCTCGGACCATCGGGGAGATGGGATCATGAGCTGGCACGAGCAGGGAGAGATCGACGAGATCACGCGAGATGGGATCGCGCGCAAGCTCAACCTCCTGATTGGCCGCTATGACGGCTCTCCCGATGCGGCCAAGGAGATCTTGCGCGGGCTGGCCGCAGCGCGCGAGATGGACATGGATTGCCGGCCATTCGAGGATGCGCTCGCCCGGCGCCATCGCTCGCTCGACGCGGCTTAGCGCCAGCTGGAGCGCCAGCTAGTCCTCTTCCGGCGCGTAGTCGAACCAGTCGAAGTCGGCCGGCACGGTCGACGGGCGGCCGTTGCCGGTGGCGTAGAGGCCGAGCATCGCGCCGGTGAAGTGATGCTTGCCGTGCTTGCCGATCTCCTCGGATGACAGCGTGCGCGTCGGCAGCGTCCCGAGCGGCTGGCGCCCGCCGCTTCCGGCCGACACCGCGAACGCGTACGAGGCCTCGTCGGCGGCGATCTCCAGCGTGACCGCGCCGTCGCCGGCGAGCGGCGCGCGGCCGACGACCGTCGCGGTCCCGGCGACGTGGCTGGTGAGGAGCGCCTCGCGGCCGTGCCCGGACGCCGCCCGGCGGATCGCCAGGTCGTAGTGGAAGGCGTCGCTCGCGCGCACCGTCAGGCCCGCCTCCTCGTTGCTCTCGCGCGGCGCGAACTCGAGCGCCGCCCGGCAGCGCACCCGGAAGTGCTGCTGCCGGCGCACGACCGCCGCCGGCGACGCGGCGTCGCCCAGCGCGGCCGCCGACCCGGTCAGGCGCAGGAAGCCGGGACGCGCCGCCAGCGACGCGTCGGCCGCGTTCGGGGTGCGCACGAAGTTCCAGGCGAGCGCGAGCGCCGGGTGAGCGAAGTCGTCGCGCGCGGGCGGACGCGCCGCCGGCGCGGGCGGCAGCGCCGGCGCCGGCATGCGCAGCTCGACGCGGCCGCCGTCGCCGATCGTCGGCCAGCCGTCCGCCGAGAACCGTACCGGCGCCAGGAACGTCTCGCGCCCCAGGTGGTGAAACACGCGCTCTTGCGGCCGCACGCCCAGGAACACGGCCCAGGTCGTGCCGTCGTCCAGCTCGACCAGGTCGGCGTGGCCGGTCGCCTGGATCGGATGCTCGCGGCGATCGCGGTGGGTCAGCGCCGGGTTGTGCGGCGACGGTTCGAACGGGCCGAACGGGGAGGCGCCGCGCCCGACCATCTCCGCGTGCCCGAACTCCGTGCCGCCCTCGGCCGCGAACAGGTAGTAGCGCCCGTGCATCTTGTAGACGTGCGCGCCCTCGGGCCAGATGCCGCCCGTCCCCTCCCAGATCACGCGCATCTCGTCGCGCAGCGCACCGGTCGCCGGATCGACGCGCGCCTGGAAGACGCGCGGGTGGTCCTGCGTCGCCCCCTTGCCGTCGCGCAGGTAGTACACCTCGCCGTCGGCGAACAGCAGCGACGGGTCGAAGCCGCCGTGCTCGCCGTGGTCCAGCCAGATCGGATCCGACCACGGGCCCCGCGGATCCTCGGCCGTGACGAAGAAGTTGCCGCCGCGCTTCGGCGAGCCGACCAGCGTCGTGATCATGTAGAAGCGCCCGGCGTGGTGGCGCAGCGTCGGCGCGTAGATGCCGCCCGAGCTGTAGACGCCCGCCAGATCGAGCTGCGACGCGCGCGTCAGGACGTGCCCGATCTGCGTCCAGTGCACCAGGTCGCGGCTGTGGAAGATCGGCACGCCCGGGAAGTATTCGAAGCTGCTGGTGACCAGGTAGAAGTCCGCGCCCACGCGGCAGATGCTCGGGTCGGGGTACATCCCGGGCAGGATCGGGTTGGTGAACGTCCCGGCCGTCGCCGCAGTCTTCGCCTGGCCGGGATCAGCCACGAAGCCCCAGCCTCCGCACAGCGCCGTCGCGACAGCGGCGACAGCAACAGGCGTCCATCGGTTCGCGGGCGGCATCGTCGTCCATCAGCGAGCGGCGGCGATCCAACCACAGGACGGCGCGCCGGGCGACGGGATTGTGCGCGACGGCGGCGCGCCGCAGGCGGGGACGGGACGATCAGTCTTCGAAGGCGTCGAAATTGCGAATCATGATCTTGCCCATCAGCCGCTTCTCGGGCGGCTTCTCGGGCGCCGGCAGCTTCGGCTTGCCGACGTGCTTGCGCGGCTTCGGCGTCGCCGGGGGCGCCTCGCCCATGATGGGCAGCCCCGCCGTCGGCGCGATCGGCGGCAAGCGAACGGCGGCTGGAGGCGGCAGGGCGATCTGGCCCGGCATCGGGCGCGGCGCCGCGATCGGCGCCGGTTCGCCCATCGTCGCCCGGCCGCCGACCAGCCGCTTGAGGCCCATCAGGCCGACGAACTGGGCGCAGATCTGGGCCCACAGCACGACCAGCAGCGTCCCCGCGAAGATCAGGAGGCCGCGCTTGCGCGCCGCGCGCAGCCGCTCGCGGCAATCGGACGTGACCACGGTGTTGTCGGGACGGCGGTAGATGCGCACGCACGCGCGCGCCCGCAGCAGGCGGTTCGCCTCGGCGCGCGTGAACGACGCCACGTTGTAGACGTTCTGCTTGCACTGACCACAGTGGCGCACCTGGTCGTCACCCGGCATGCCCTCCCACGGGACCTCGCAGGGGATCGGGATCTCGACCAGATCCAGCGCGTCGGGGGCATCGTTCAGGACGGGCAGCGAGCGGGGCATGCGTGCCTGTGACGGGCCTCGCTCGCAAAGGATCTGGGCTAACATCAGTTTTGCCCGATGCGTTCCGGGGCGCTTCCTTACTTAGCTTGTGTTCTCGCAGGGCTGGCGGTGCTGGCGCGCGCCGCGCCCGCCGCCGCCGACGGCGCGTTCCCGGCCTCCGACGCCATCCTGCTGCCCGCCGATCGCGCGCAGCAGATCGTGCTGTCAACCAACTTCGGGCTGATCATCTCCGACGACGGCGGCAGCACCTGGCAGTGGACCTGCGAGCGGCCCGAGACGTCCATGGCGACGTCGTACATCGTGGGCGCGCCGCCCGCCGATCGGATCTACAGCCGCTCGCCCGACGTCGGCCTGGCGCTCTCGGACGATGCGTCGTGCAGCTGGCGGCGCGCCGGCGGCGCGCTCGCGACGGCGATCGCCAGCGACGTCTTCCCCGACCCGACCGACGCGACGCACGTGCTGGCGATCGCCGCGGTGGCGGGCGACGCGGGGCTGGCCGCCGGCGCCGCCGTCTACGAATCGACCGACGGCGGCGACAGCTTCGCCGCCACGCCGATCTTCGTCGCGCCCGACGGCGCCCAGTTGCTGGGCGTCGAGATCGCGCGCGCCGACCCGCGCGTCATCTACGTGGCGCTGGCCGCGCCGGGGTCGCACCCGTCGATCGCCCGGTCCGACGACGCGGGCGCGCACTGGATGACGATCGACGTCGAGCCGTCGATCGGCGCGGGCCTGCCGCGCATCATCGCCGTCGATCCGACTGACGCCAGCGTGCTCTACCTGCGCGTGATCGGCGCCGGCAGCGAGCTGCTGGCGGTCAGCCGCGACGGCGGGATGTCGTTCACCACGCCGATCACGCTCCCCGGCGGCAACCTGAGCGCGTTCGCGCGCCTCGCCAGCGGCACCGTGCTGGTGGCGGGCGTCATTCCGGGCGACGCCGGCACGACCTCGGGTGTCACCTGGCGCTCGGACGACGGCGGCGCGACCTTCGGTCCGTGGACGCTGACCCCGACGCCGCGGCTGCGCGCGCTCGGCGAGCGCGCCGGCACGCTCTACCTGGCAGGCGACAACTACATGGACGGCTGGGCGCTGGCGGCGTCGAACGACGAGGGGCGGACGCTGCAGCCGCTGGTGCGCTACGACCAGGTGAGCGGCGTCAAGGCGTGCGTGATGGCCGCCTGCCAGGATTCGTGCGACGAGCAGGCGGGCCGCCGGATCTGGGCCCCGCAGGTGTGCAACCCGCTGCCCGGCGACGCGGGCGTCGACGGCGGCACACCCGCCAGGCCGCCGTCGGGGTGCGGCTGCAGCGCGGCGGCGCCGGAGCGCGGGCCGGGCGTCGTAGCGCTGGTCGTCGCCGCTGCGATGGCGGCGGCGGCTATGGCGCGGCGAAGTGTGGCGAGAGGGCGACGCCGCGGAAGGTCGTGTTCGCCGGCGCGGGAGCGACCACGCTGCCCGGACCGTCGTTGACGAACACGACCAGGTGGTTGGGTGAGTCTTCGGCCGTGCTCGCCATCAGCGTCACGTTCGTGCCGACCGCGTAGCCGGCCACGCCGCGGAAGCCTGTGTTGCCGGCGATGTTCAGGACCGGTCCGGGCGCCCAGTTCGTCCCGTCGGAGGTCGTCCACTTCTGGATGCCGCCGCCCCCCGCGGTTCCCATGCCGTCGTCGGCGACGTACATCGTGTCGACGCCGGATGGAGCGTTGTGCAGGTCGAACATCACGAACCCGAATGGGTTAGCGCCGCTCGTCGGCATACCCTTGAGCGACGTCGCTGCGCTGGTCGTCGTCGGCGTGGCGAACCCGATCGAGAACACGTTCGTGAACGCGCCGGTATTCGACGATCCGTACAGCTGGTTGCCGAAGATGCCGAGACAGCGCGTGTTGTTGGGCGTGGCGACGACGTGCATCTCGCCGCTCGTCGCGCCGCGCTGGTTGTACCAGATGCCGCCGTTCGCGTTGACCATGGCCGCGCCGGAGACCCAGAGGTCGACGCCGTCCAGCGTAACCGCGCTGCGCACGTTGTCGCCGCTGTCGCCCGTGTTGAACACCGTCGTCGTGTTGACGGTGCCGGCGATGTCGATCAGGCCTACGACGCGGTTGCCCAGCGTGCCCTTGACGCCGGCAGTCCCGAGCGTCGCGCCGTAACCGGCGAGCGCCAGGTAGTGCCCGTCTCCCGACAGCGTCAGGCACCCCTCCGAGTTGGCCGAGCCCGACATCGTCAGCCGTTGGTTGCTGCCGCCGCCCGAGTTGGTCGGCAGCGGGATGGTTCCGACCAGCGTCCCGTCGAGCTGCCGCTCTTCGATCGCCACCGCGGTGGCGACGCTGACTAGCCCCGGGCCGACGCGCACGACGCGGAAGGTCAGCGGGTTGCAGACGGCGCTCGCGTCGCAGGCCTTCGAGCCGTCGGGCGGCGCGCTGTCGGTCGAGCAGATCGCTCCGGGCGGCAGCGTCGGGTTCGAGGGGGCGCCGTTCGTGCAGACGTCCTTGGTGCAGCCGTCGCCGTCGACGGGCAGGTCGGTGTCGTCGACGGCCGACACGACGGTGCCGTTGCCGTCGCACACAGGCTTGTGACAGTTGCCGTCCGCGTCGGTCCCGGCCGCGGTCCCCTGGGGCTTGTCCATGTGGCCGCAGACGAAGGTCGCGTCGCAGGTGCGCGTGCGGCAGGCGGTGTCCGAGCCGGGGCAGTCGCTGACGGTCAGACACTGCACGCAGGCCGCGCTGTGACAGAAGGTGCCGCCGTTCTGGGCGCACGCCGTCCCGTCGGACTTGGTCGGGTGCGACGGCGCGCCGCCGGTGCAGACGTCGCTGGTGCAGCTGTTGCCGTCGTCGGCGGGGACGTCGCTGTCGTCGGGCGCGGAGGTGACGCCGCCCGTGTCGTCGCAGACGGCCTTGCGGCAATTGCCGGTGGCGTCCGGTTCGGCGGCCGTTCCCGCCGGCGCGTTCGAGAAGCCGCAGGTGCTCTGATTGCCGCAGATCCGCTTGTGGCAGATCGAGTCGGTGCCCGGGCAGTCGGTCGCGGCGACGCAGACCACGCAGGCCGGCGCCGACGCGCTGCCGTTGCACCAGGCGCCGCCGTCCTGCGCGCACGCGGTGTGCGCCGGCTCGGCCGGGTGCGACGGCAGCCCGTTCACGCACGTCTCGGCGGTGCAGGCGTTGCCGTCGTCGGCGGGCGCGTCGCTGTCGAGGATCGACGGCGTCACGCCGCCGACGCCGTCGCAGACGTCCTGCTTGCAGTCGCCCGGGGTCTGGCTGGTCACCGGCGTGTTCGCGGCCGTGAAGTGGAGGCCGCAGAAATTGCTGGCGCAGGTCTTCTGCTGGCAGTCGGTGTCGGGTCCGCCGGGGCAGGCGCTCGCGTCGGTGCAGGGGACCGTGCCCCCGGCGCCGGCCGTGCCGCCCGCGCCGCCGGTGCCCGCGGTCGCTCCGCCCGAACCCGCCGTCGCTCCGCCGCTGCCCGCGGTGGCTCCGCCCGAACCCGCCGTCGCTCCGCCGGTGCCCGCGGTCGCTCCGCCGGTGCCTGCGGTGGCGCCGCCGGAACCCGCGGTCGCTCCGCCCGCGCCCGCGGTGGCGCCGCCCGTGCCCGCGGTCGCTCCGCCGATGCCCGCGGTCGCTCCGCCGCTGCCTGCGGTCGCTCCGCCGCTGCCGCCGCTGCCGGCGGTGGCGCCGCCGGTGCCCGCGGTCGCTCCGCCCGAGCCGCCGGTCGTTCCGCCCTTGCCGCCCGCGCCTCCGGTGGCTCCGCCGGTACCCGCGGTGGCGCCGCCGGAACCCGCGGTGGCGCCGCCGCTGCCGCCGGTCGTGCCGCCGGATCCGCCGGTCGTTCCGCCGCTGCCGCCGCCGCCGCTGCCGCCCGCGCCCGCGGTCGTGCCGCCGGATCCACCCCCGCCTCCGAGGCTGCCGCCGGTTCCCGCTGCGGCGGCGCCGCCGCCGTGCCCGCTCGCGCCGCCGCGACCGCCCGCATCCCCACCATCCCGCCCGCCGTCGCTCGTGGTCTGACCGTCACCGCCGCACGCATTCGTGATCAGGGCAAGGGCCGCCAGCAGCGGCCAAGCGTATGAGCGCATGGTCGCCGATCCTCCGCCGGGACGCGCCCGGGTTTCAACCAGATAACGCGCCCGAGCGCGGAAAATCGCGCGGGCGCCGCGCTCAGAGCCGGCCGTGCAGCGCGGCGAAACGGACCAGCTCGACGCCCGAGTGCACGCCCAGCTTGCGGTTGATGCGCGCGCGGTGCGTCTCGACGGTCTTGACGCTGATGAACAGCTCGTTGGCGATGCGCTGGTTGCCGTGGCCCGCGACGACGAGGTCGAAGATCTCGCGCTCGCGCGCCGACAGCTGCCCGAACAGTCCCTCGGATTGCGTGGCCTGCTTGCCGTTGTCGATCAGCTCGGGATCGAAGCGCGGCGGCAGGTAGCGCATGCCGCCCGCGACCACGCGCACCGCCGCGACGATCTCGTCGACGGTCTGTTCTTTCAGCGCGTAGCCGCGCGCGCCGGCCGCGAACGACTCGCGCACGAACGACGGGTTGTCGATCGCGGTCAGCACCAGCACGCGCGCGCCGCGCTGCCGCCGGCAGAGCTCGCGGGTCGCCGAGACCCCGCTCTCGCCCCGCAGCATGAGATCCATGATCGTGACGTCAGGCCGGTGTTGCTCCGCCTGCCGCAAGGCGTCCTGCGCCGTCGCCGCCTCCGCAACCACCTCCATCGAGGAGTCCCGGGCCGAAAGCAATTCCCTCAACGCGGTCCGAAAAACCGCGTGATCCTCGACCAACAGCACTCGCATCGCGCATGTCTCCTATCCCCCCCACGGTGGGTAGCGTCCATCGCGATGCGGGGTGACTCCTATCGGGTCAACCCCGTATTTGACCTAGTGGGTCAAAAAACGTTCGTGGGCTTGCCTAATGCATGCCCAGAGCTGCCGTCGTGATCGCCGGCGCCATGACGGCGCTGGTTATCCTGTTCAGTTCAGCACGAAGACCAGGACGAAGGCACACACGGCGACGACCACCGTGTAGATGACCGCCTTGTCTTTCGCCGGCTTCATCAACTGCGCGAGGCCGAGGTGCATCAAGTAGATGCCGTATCCGAGCCCGATCAGCCAGAACACGCTCAGAACCGGGATGATCTGCAGCGTGGCCGCCACCCATCCGGGGGTGAACGAGTAGACCGCGACCTTGAGCGCATGCGACTTGTTCTTCTCCGCGCCGAACTGCGGAGCCAGCGCGTCGATGATCAAGCCGAGCCCGTAGACCAGGACCAGCATCAGGGCCAGGTCGATGACAGCGGTGAGCAATCCGGTCGCGAGTGGAATCCGAAACAAGCCGACGCCGACGATGCTCATGCCGATGAAGCCGGCCAACGCGCCGATCGCCGACAGCGGCAAGGCGTAGTTCTTGAGCAAGTCCGCGGCGGAGGTCGTCTCGCTCGCGATGACCTGCCACTCGTCCTTCGGCTTCAGACAGATCCGCTTGATGCGATCGACTGTTGCCTGGTCGACTATCGCCATGAAGTCGCCTCCTTGAAAGGGAGGCCGATGTTACCCGAGATCGGGGTCTTGCGGTCGCGGCGCGGTCACTTGTCGGGCAGCGACACGGAATCGGGCAGCTCGTTGACGTCGCCGGGCGTGAAGGGAAACGCCGCGGCGAGCGCATTCCCCAACAATTCCACGGCGGCCACCAGCCCCGCGGTGCGGTCGCCGCGCCGGAAGTCGGCCGTCATCCGATCGACCACGCCGGACCAGAAGTCGGGCGCCAGCTTGGCGTGAATGCCGACGTCGCCGATCACGGCGACCTTGCGGCGCGACGGCGCGACGAAGATCAGGACGCCGTTCCGCTGGCGCGTGTTGGCGACGCCCAGCTTGCGAAACGCGCGTTCGGCGGAGGCCCGCGCGTCGCCCCAGAACCACGAGCGCGCGATCGCGACGCGGATCTCGCCCGATGTCCGCCGCTCGGCGGCGCGGATCGCCTCCTCGACCACGCCCAGGTCGATGCCGTGGGCGTGGCGCTTCGCGGGCGGTCCCGCGGCCGGTGTCGGCGTCGGCGCCGGCGTCACCATCCCCCCGACGCGCCTCCGCCGCCCGAGCTTCCGCCGCCGCCCGAAAAGCCGCCGCCGCCGCCCCAGCCGCCGCCCCCGCCGCCCCAGCCGCCGCCGCGCCCGCCGCCGATCAGCAGCAGCGCCCACGGATGCCGGCGCGCGATCAGCAGGATGACGACGGCGAGCAGGATCGGCGACAGCACCGCCAGCGGAGAGCCTGTCGGCGCCGCGTGCCTCGGCTCGGGTGCGCCGCCGATCGCCGCCAGCAGGGCGGCGACGCCCGCCTTGACGCCGCCGTCCGCGTCGCCGGCGCGCAGGCGCGGGGCGATGACGTCGTTGACGATGCGGCCCGCGCGCGCGTCGGGCACCTTGTCCTCCAGCCCGTAGCCGACCTCGATGCGCATGCGGCGGTCGTCGCGGAAGATGAACAGGGCGGCGCCGTCGTTCTCGCCCTTGCGCCCGACGCCCCAGGCGGCGAACGCCTTGACGGCCCAGTCCTCGATCGGGACGCCGCCCGTGGTGCGATCGATCCAGACGATCACCTGGTGGCCGGTCCCGCGTTCGTAGTCCTCGAGCTGTCGCGACAGCTGGGCGGCGCCGCCCGGTGACATCAGGCCGGCGTGGTCGGTGACGAACTGGGTCGGCGCCGGCGGGATCGGCGTCCCGTCGGCGGCGAGCGCGCGCCCGGCGGCGAGCGCGCCCGCCGCCACGACGGCGGCGAGCGCCAGCCCCTGAAACCGAACGCGGAACCGGACCACGGCGCCCCTCGGATGCGACCCGCGTCAGAACTGAACGCGCGGCGCGGTCTCCGCGCCGGCCTGGGCCTTGAAGTAGGCCTTCTCGGCGAACTTGCTGCCGAACGCGGTGGCGATGATGTTGCGCGGGAACGTGTTGCGCGCGTTGTTGAACGCCTGCGCCGCCTGCGTGAAGCGCATCCGCTCGACGGCGATGCGGTTCTCGGTCCCTTCCAGCTGCACCTGCAGATCGCGGAACGCCTGCGTCGCCTTCAGATCGGGGTAGCGCTCGACGACCACCATCAGCCGCGACAGCGCCGACGTCAGCTGATCCTGCGCGTCCTTGAAGCGGTTGACGGCGGCCGCGTCATTGGGCGACGTGTTGCCCTGGACCGCGCCGACGCTGGCGCGCGCCTGCGCGACCTGCGTGAAGGTGTCCTTCTCGAACTTCGCCGCGCCCTTGACGGTCTCGACCAGGTTCGGGACCAGGTCGGCGCGCCGCTGGTAGACGTTCTCGACCTGCGACCACTGCGCCTGCACCGCCTGGTCCAGCTGGACGAACTTGTTGTAGCTGCTCACCCCCCAGAAACCGAAGATGGCGGCCAGCACCAGGAAGCCGAGCAGGACTCTTGACATGACTCAAGCATACGCACGCCGCGCCGCGGAACAACCGAGCGGTGGGCGCGGGCGGGCGCAATGAGTCCCACACGGACGGTTCGAGGGCGCCGCACCCTCGCGCGTTCGCGCGTTCGCGCGTTCGCGCGAGGCGCGAGGGTTGCGGGCGCGCGGCGGCTCAGTAGGCCGCCTGCTGCGGGCCGGCGTCCCGGGCGGGCGTCGCGCAGATCTCGGCGAGCGTGCCGGCGACCTCCTCGGGCGCCACCTGACGGGCGCCGCGCCCGCGCTGCCGATCGCTCGCGCGCACGATGTCGGCGAGCGACAGCAGGCCCAGCGGGCGCCGTTCGCGATCCACGATCGGGAGGCGGCGCACCTGATGCGCGCGCATCATCTGCTCGGCGGCGGAGACGTTGTCGTCGGGCTCGCAGAACTGGAGGTCGCGCGACATCGCTTCCGAGACCGGGATCGCGCTCGGGGCGCGGTCGCGCATCAGGGCGGCCATGCAGATGTCGCGATCGGTGATCATCGCGATGACGCGTCCTTCGTCGTCGAGGACCGGGACCGCGCCGCAATCGCAGTCCCACATCAGCCGCGCCGCGACCGCGGTCGAGTCCGTCGCGCGTACGCTGGCCACCTGCTTGGTCATCAAGTCCCGGATTTTCATGGCTCCCTCCTGGGCTGAAACTAAGCCCCGGATGGGGATTGCGTCGGGTGTACCCCGTCCCCACCTTCGTGGAAGGGGGGGCGAGTATGAAGTCTGTCGGGCGGATGAGTTCATGGAGCGCGGTCGTCGCGATCGGCGCTATGGGGTTGACGGTCGGGCTGATCGGCGCGCTGGCCGGGGCGGCGCACGCGCAGGGGTACGGGACCCCGCCGGCTCCGACGGTCCAGCCGAACGTGCAGCCGGCGGTGACGGACTCGTCCATCACGGCCGAGATCCACGCGAAGATGGACCAGAGCAAGCTGCTGCACCGGGCGCAGGTCACCATCGCCACGCAGGACGGCGTGGTGACGCTGACCGGCACCGTGCCGAACGACTTCGCGCGCGATCAGGCGCTGGAGGCCGTGCGCAGCACGCCCGGCGTCCTGCGCCTCAACGATCAGCTGCGGCTCGACATCTCTTCGCCGCAAGCGCCGGCGCGTAACTGAAGGCCGGCGACCGCGCATGATCCGCAAGCTGTCGTCCGGGAAGTACCGGCTGTACTCGCGCAAGCAGGATCCGAAGACCGGCAGACGCCGCAACCTCGGAACCTTCGCGTCGCGGGCCGCCGCGGAGAAGCACGAGCGCGCCGTGCAGTACTTCAAGCGCCATTAGCGCGGGGCGCTGCCGTCACGGCACGGCGAGCTCGAAGGCGACGCAGTAGTTCGGCTGCGCCGAGCGCGTCAGCGAGCCGACGAACGGATCTGAGTCGCGCAGCTGGCCCCAGCGATAGGTTCCGTTCGGGCGGTATGTGCCGTCGGTCGTCGACGCGTAGCCGACAACAAGGCCCGACGCGGGCAGGTCGGTCGCGCAGGTGATCTGCACGCTGTCGGCCGCGAGGGCGACGCTGCTGATCGCGATGCGCGTGGCGCCGCTCTTCACCTCGAAGCCGTGGCCCTGCGCCCACTCGGTGTTGGCCGTCTGGTGCGGCATCGGCAGCGTCGTGTCCCACGCCAGCGGCGGCGCCGGCACGTGGAAGTGGACGGTGATGACGCGGCCGCTGCGCTCGGCGCTGGTCGGCTCCAGCGGCTGCCAGGCGTTGCCCAGGACGACGCGCTGGGTGAACACCTGCCCGTACTTTTCGCCCAGCCGTTCGTAGTCCGGGTTGGTCAGGTGCGTCTGGTCGCTGACGTAGGCGTACTGGTACTTCGGGCCGGTACAGATGATGTCGCCCGGGTGATCGACGCCGATGCGCCACTGCGCCAGCGTCCCGGTCGAGCTGCTGCCCGCGGTCGTCGGCGCCGAGTGCTGCTGCGACAGCAGCATCGGAATGCTCGCGGTCTGGCCGGTGAGCGCCGGGAGATCCTGGTTGTAGCTCTGCCACAGCTTCACCATGTCGGCCTCGAACGTCGCGCTGCTGTTGTCCGCCTCGCCGTGGGTCAGCACGATCGCGCCGACGCCGTAGCTCTTGTTCTGCGCCTTGGCGAGGCGCGCGATGGCGGTCACCTCGAACACCGACGCGACATAGGCGCGGCCGGTCGTGCCCGTGTCGGTCGCGCCCTTCTGCAGGATGGCGATCCCCTGGCCCGCCTCGCCGACCTCCGTGTGCGCGCCGACGAAATCGCGACTGGAGCCCGCCATCACCAGCGACGTGATCTCGTCGGCCATCGCCGTGTGATACGACTCGCCGTAGATGTTGTGCGGGTAGGGGCTCGGGTAGCCGGTCGCGATCGCGCGCAACGTCTCGACCAGCGGCACCATCGAGAGCTGCGCGCTGTTCGCGTCCCACGGCGGCACGGTCGCGCTGCCGAGCGACAGCTTCAGGTTGTGGAAGCGCTGGGTCGCGGCGCCGATCGGCATGGCGGGCGCGTTGCCGTGGCCGCCGACGGACAGGCTCTGGCCGGTGCCGATCACGCCGGTCCAGTCCCACGCCGGCGCCGGGCTGCCCGCCGCGCCGCCGCTCCCCGTGGCGCCGCCGCCGGCCGCCGCGCCCGAGCCCGCCGCGCCGCCGCGGCCTGA
>DATBHU010000368.1:0-3923 GCA_036557265.1 Polyangia bacterium | reverse complement strand
CCATCACCGGCTTGCCGGCGAGCGGGCCGATGTTGCCGAGGCCGAGCACGGCGGTGCCGTTGGTGACGACGGCCACCAGGTTGCCGCGCGCCGTGTACTCCCAGGCCAGCTCAGGCGCCGACGCGATCTCCAGGCACGGCTCGGCCACGCCCGGAGAATACGCGAGCGAAAGGTCGCGCTGCGTGACCAGCGGCTTGGTGGGAACGACCTCGATCTTTCCAGGCCGCCCGCTGCGGTGGTAGTCGAGCGCGTCGTTACGTCGGATCATTTCAACGTAACAGTACCATCACTCGGTCGCTTGACAGCAGTCAGCGACGGACGCGGACGACCCGCGTGCCGGACATCGAGTCGTGCCATCCCTGGTTGGAGCTGCCGAACAGCAGCGAGAACGGCTCGAACGGGATGAAGCGCGCGAAGGTGCGGCCCAGGATCTGCGGCACGTTCGGCTTTTTGCCGTCGAACCGCACGACGCGCGTGCCGGTGATCAGCTTGCCGACGGTCCACCCGAACGCCGCCTCCAGGACGACGTAGTAGCCGGCGAACGCCACCAGGGCGAGGATGATCGCCAGCGCCGGTCCCGATTCGCTGGGACCGATGCCGCGCACCACGCCGCCCACGACCACGATGATGACGACGCGCGAGATGATGCTGTCGATGATGAAGTTGAGGAAGCGCGCACCCAGGCCGGCCGTCGGCAGCTCGTCCAGCTGGCCTGGGTCCGCCTGGTGGGACAGCTCCGCCTTCGGCGGCTCGTAGGGATTTTGACCGCTCATACCCCGAGCGTATGCCGATTCGCGCCCGCGCGCGACCCCCCACCCCGCGCGCCGATGTTTACGAACGGAGGGCGCGCAGCCGCGCGCGCTGGGCGCGCACGTTGTACTGATGGGTCATCGTGTCCTTGGGCGGGATCACCAGATCACCCAGCGTGCGGATCGGATTCGTGTGGCGATCGCCGATGCGAACCTCGAGGTGCAGGTGGGGCGGCGACACCTTGACGCCCGTGCGGCCGAGCTCGCCGATCACCTGGCCCGCCAGCACGTGGTCGTGCTCGGCGACGTTGTAGCCACCGAGGTGCATGTAGCAGGAGACCACCCGCTTCGGCTCCGGCGTGTGCTCGATGCAGAGGTAGATGCCGCCCACGCCCATGCGGCGGTGCTTGTAGCGGGCGATCTTCTCGGGCGGGATCCCGCTCATGCGGGATTTGTTCGGGCTGTTGACGCCCGCGAAGATCACCGTGCCGTCGGCGATCGCGCGCACCGGCTCGCCCAGCATGCCGGCGATGTCCAGCCCCGCGTGCCGGCGCGCGCCACCCGAGCGGTCGTCGCCCGGTCCGCTGGTCGCCACCCGCGGCGTCGCCTCCAGCGGCGACACGATCGGCACGCCGATGTACTGGGCCAGCCGCGGCTCGTCCTTCTTCCCCTGGTAGTTCTCGATCATGCGGCGGCGCGCCGTCAGGACCAGATCCTCCTGGCCGCTCGAGCGCACCACGTCGCCCCAGATGAAGTGCGAGACGCCGCTGCGGTGCAGCCCGCCGCCGAACGCAGCGTCGAGCTCCTTGTGCGCCGCGTTCCACATCTCGAGCAGCTGCGCCCCCACCGTCAGGCTGACGTCGGGATCGAGCAGCCGCTTCGACGTCAGGTCGCTCTTGTCGACGGGCAGCTCGGGCGCGCCCTCCGTGCGGTACATGCTCGGCTCGATCCCGAGCAGGCCGTACGCGCCGCCCTTCTTCGCCTTGTACGCGGGATCGCAGTGGCTGCTGTAGCGCGCCAGCGCGGCGAGCGTGAACGGATCGCTCTTGCCGGCGGCCGCCGCGGCCAGGATCTTCGGCGCCAGCGCCGCCGTCGCTGAATCGGACGAGACGCCGCACAGCGACGCCCACGCGAGGGTGAACTTCATCTGATCGAGCGGCGCCGCCGGCACCTCCGGCTCCGCCGGCCACTTCGCCGGGTTGCGCAGCTGGTGAGCCGGCTTCGGCTCGACAGACGGCTCGCGCGCCTCCCAGGGACGCGCCCACGCGCTGGCCGGATTTGCAGCCATCGCGAGGAGCAGGGTCCCGAAAACAGGGGGCCCAATGTGGGTGACCCGCCGCATCACGTCCGGAAACTATACACGCATCAGCTGAAAATGGACCGGTCACGCCACGAAAATGTCAAAAATCGGGAAATGACGGGGGGGCGGGCGCCGGGCCCCCCGAGCCGGGTTCTCAGCGCGCGCGCGGCGCCGCCGTCACTGCGTGGCGCAGAGGAGGAACTTGCCGCACCCGTGCTCACCGACGGCGATCGCGTTTCCGGACGGCGAGAACGCCACCGAGAGCGCGTAACGCGTCGGCAGCGCGACGCGGCCGACCAGGGTCTGCGTGGTCAGGTCCCAGATGCTGGCGTGGCCCTGGTTGTAGTAGCCGGTGGCGACGGCCAGGTAGCGCCCGTTGGGCGAGAAGGCGATCCCCTGCACGTCCTCGAGCTCCATCGGCTCGTCGATGCTGAACCTGAGCGCGGGCGTCGCGGACGCGTTCGCCAGCGGGTAGTTCCAGATGTTGACGAACGAGTCGTAGCCGCCGATCGCCAGCTGCGTCCCGTTCGCCGAGAACGCCGCCGACCAGAGCTCGGTGGGGCTGACGTTCACGTCCAGCGGCGGCCCGATCGTCGCCGCGGTCGTCGTCCCGCTGACGCTGTAGATCGTCGCGTAGCCGCTGGTGCTGGGCATGACGACGCCGATCCCGCCGCCGACGGCGACCGGCGACACTGCCATGGCCCAGGGCGTGTGAATCAGCGCCGCCTTGCCGATCTGCAACATGGACGTGACCGCGTGCACGTACAGATACGTGTCGTCGATGTCGATCACCCGCTGTCCGTCGGGCGCCCACGCGACCCCGTACGAGGTGTAGTCGATCGGCAGCGATCCCACGTCGGTCAAGGGCGCGGTCGTCGAGGTCGGGATGCCAAAGAGGTGGACGTCGTTGCCGCCCGCGACCAGCGTCGCGCTGTCGGGCGAGATCCCCAGGTAGCCGTAGACGCCGCCGGTGATGTAGTGCACCTCGGGCGTCAGCGTCTTGCCGTCGAAGATCCAGAACACGTAGCGGCCGTCGTCGCCGCCCGTCACCAGCCGCGTGCCGTCGGGCGCGAACGCCAGGTTGTAGATGTACGTGTCGTTGTCGTCGCAGGCGGTCCCGAGCAGCGTGTGATCGTACTCGGTGCAGCAGGTCAGCGAGGGCGGCGTCCCGGCGGGCGGCGCCGGGCCGGCGCAGCTGGATGATCCGCCTTGCCCGGCGGTGCCGGTGCCGCTGCCGCCGGTGCCGCTGCCACCGGTTCCGTTACCGCCGGTTCCGCTGCCGCCCGTCGCGCTGCCGCCGGTGCCGCTGCCGCCCGTCGCGCTGCCGCCGGTGCCGCTGCCGCCGGTGCCCCCGCTTCCCGTCGTCCCGCCCGTGCTGCCACCGGAGCCCCCCATGCTGCACAGGTTGGCGCGCTTGAGCGTGATGGTCACCTGCGTCGTGTCGCCGACCTTGAAGGACATCGTCCGGGTCGTGCCGACGTACCCGATCGAGCAGTCCGACGGCGAGACGGCGATGACGCTGACGTCGACCGAGCCGCTCACGTCCGACGGAACGTACATCCCGAAGGTGTGCGGCGTGGTCGATAGACCGTCGGGCGGGTGGTACGTCTTGACGACGCCTTCGGACGACAGCGTCACATCCCGCACCTGGTTCGCCTGAGCGTCGGAGCTGGTCAGGCTGACCAGGATCAGCGACTCCTTCTCCTTGCTGCAGCCGGCGGCGAGCGCCGCCAGCACGATCAGCGCGCGGAGGCCGCCCCGACCGCTCACATGCACCCGTCTGGCGCCGTGCAGGGCGGCATCGACTTGCCACCGCTCGACAACAGCAGCGCCGCGACGACGCCGCCGGCGACCACCACCCCGATGCCGGTCCA
>DATBHU010000367.1:0-1935 GCA_036557265.1 Polyangia bacterium | reverse complement strand
CGACCTCGACCGGCATGTCGAGCACCAACGCCTCCGGGGTCTGCGGGCATTGGGTGATGTTGGTCATCATCCGCGGCCCCTCGTCCAATTCGACGACGGCGATCGCGTAAGGCGGCGTGAAGCCCGGCACCGGGCGATGGTGGATCACATAGGAATAGAGCCGGCCCTTGCCGCTCGCCGCGAAGACGCCCACGTCGCGCGCAGCGCAGGCGGGGCAGAACGGCCGCGGCGGGAAATACACCTTTTGGCAGGCATTGCAGCGCTGCAGGCGCAATTCGCCCGCCCGCGTGCCGTCCCAGAAATGCTGCGTCTCCGGCGTCGGCGCTGGCCGCGCGCGTCTGCCTTCGGACATGCCTTCCACCTTGCTTCAGGGCATCCTGTGGCGGACTTTGACGCCTGCCGCGGATTCGGGCAAACGGAATGGCATTACCGAAGGAGAGCGGGAATGGTCGGGATGACGACGCCAGCGCAACTGCGGAGCCGACTTCGGTCGGGTGGCGAGATCGCGATCGTCGATGCGCGCGAGGAAGGGAGCTTTCACGAGAAGCACCTCTTGATGGCGTCGTGTCTGCCGCTGTCGCGGCTCGAATTGCTGGCGGCAAGCCTGCTGCCGCGGCGGTCGGCGCCGATCGTCGTGTGCGACGCCGGTGAAGGATTGGCGGAGCGGGCGGCGGCGCGGCTCGGCGAGGGCGGCTGGCGTGACGTGTCGGTGCTCGAAGGCGGGGTCGCGGCCTGGGAGGCGGCCGGCTTCCCGGTCTATAGCGGCGTCCATGTGCCGTCGAAGGCTTTCGCCGAGGTCGTCGAGCACGAATGCGGGACACCGTGGATCACCGCCGAGGAATTGGCGCGGCGACAGCAGGCGAGAGAGAAGCTCGCGATCTTCGACAGCCGCTCATACGAGGAATACCACGCGAACAGCATCCCGGGGGCGGTCAGCGTTCCCGGCGCCGAGCTCGTCTACCGGTTCGCGGAATTGGCGCCGTCGCCCGATACCTTTGTCGTCGTGAATTGCGGCGGCCGCACCCGCAGCATCATCGGCGCGCAATCGCTGATCGACGCGCAGGTGCCGAACCGGGTCGTGTCGCTGAAGGACGGGACGATGGCCTGGCATCTGGCTGGGCTCGAGGTCGTCGCCGGCGCCGCGCGGCGCGCGCCCGAGGTCACGGCGGAGGGGATCGAGGCGGCGCGACGGCGGGCGGACGCGGTGGCGCGGCGCTACGGCGTGCCGGCGATCGACCGCGCGACGCTCGCCCGCTGGCGGGCAGAAGCCGATCGGCGCACGCTCTACGTGCTCGATGTGCGCGATCCGGCCGAATACCGCGCCGGCCATCTGCCCGGCTCGGCGATGGCGCCGGGCGGGCAGCTGGTGCAGGAGACGGACAGCTGGCTCGGCGTCTGGGGCGCGCGCGTCGTCCTGGTGGACGACACCGGCGTCAGAGCGCGGATGACGGCGTCGTGGCTCAAGCGCATGGGCTGGGACGCGGCGGTGCTGGAGGGCGGGCTCGACGGCGTCGAGCTGGAGGCAGGGATGCCGGCGGCCGATGCGAGCATGTTCCCGCTCGGCGGGCCGGAGCCGAGGGCAGTGTCGCCGGCGGAGCTGCAGGCAAGCACGCGGGCGGTTGTCGTCGATCTGGCGCTGAGCCGGCACCACCGCGCAGGCCATATTCCGGACGCGTGGTTCGCGATCCGGGCGCGGCTCGCCGAGGCGTTGCCCAAATTGCCGGCGGCAGGCGATCTGGTGCTGACCAGCGAGGACGGCACGGTCGCGCGCTTCGCCGCCGCCGAGCTGCGCACGTTGCGGCCGATCGAGGTGCTGGCGGGCGGCACCGCGGCGTGGCGGGCGGAGGGATTGCCGCTCGAAGCCGGCATGGGCCCGCTCGCCGACCAGCCCGACGACGTAGCCTTGTCGGCGCGCGAGCGGCCGGCCGAGCGCGA
>DATBHU010000366.1:0-12568 GCA_036557265.1 Polyangia bacterium | reverse complement strand
GCTGGCGTCGCCGGTCTCCGACGCGACGCTGGAGGTGCTGGAGTCGCTCGGACCGCCGCGCGAGCGGCTGGGCCGCGCCGAGGCGTTCGCGCAGGCGGCGCTGGAGGCGGGCGCCCCCCGATCGGCGATGGCCACCTTCGTCTGGCTGTACGAGAATGACCACGACCCGAACCGCCAGCTGCAGAACCTGGCGCGCGCGTCGGTTTCGGCGGCGCGGGCCGGCGACCGCGCCGAGTTCGCCCGCACCTTTCGCCTGCTCGCCGGACAGGAGGACGCCCTCGCCGAGGGCGACAAGTCCGACAAGCGGGCCGACAAGAGAGGCGACAAGAAAAACGACAGGCCTGACAAGAAAAATGACAGGCCCGACGACAAGGGCCGCGACGCGCGCGCCAAGGCGGCCGACCGCCTGCCGCGCGACGGCGCCATGATCGCCTCCGCGGAGAGCGAGCACGTGCGCGAGAAGCGCCGGGCCACGCGCTCGGTCAACTGGCAGCGCGCGCTGCTGGTGGTCGCCCGCGACGCGCTGCCGGGGCTGGTCGAGAACGACGACCAGGCCAACCTGGCCACGCTGGTCGACACGCTGAAGCGCCACCTCGGCGAAGGTGGCCGGGGACCGGTCGACGAGGAGCTGACCACCCTCTATCGCGCCGCCAGCGCGCACCTCAAGAGCGGCGCGCGCGCCTACGCCGAGACCATCGGCAGCGAGCGCCGCCCCATCCTGCTCGGCGACGTCCTGATCGGCCGCAAGTACGACGTCCCCGCGCCGGCCATCGATCTGTCGTCGGCGATCGACGAGATGGGGACGATGGTGTTCGTTCCGCGCCGCGGAAACGACGCCAGCTCCGCGTCGATCGTGCGCTGGCCCGGGCGCCTGGGCGTCGCCTGGTCGGGGAGCCGATCGTGACGACCGCGCGGCGCCACGCGACGTCGGTCGCGGCGGCCCTGTGCGGGCTGACCGCCGCGCTGTCCGCGGGCGCCGCGCGCGCGTACACGTTCGTCGACCAGCTCCCGGAGGACGCCTGCGATCGCGCCCGTTCGTTCGATCCCCAGGATGGGAGCGCCGACGCCCAGCACGCGCGCCGCGCCTGCCGCCTGGCGGTGTTCGAGGCGCGCATGGCGGAGGAGCGGCGCCGCGCCGTCGCCAATCAGGAAGTCGCGCGCGACGCCTGGGTCCAGAAATGGATGCAGGGGACCCAGCCCTCCCGGGTCATCAACCCGATGGCCATCGAGCTGTTCGCCGGCAGCGGCATCGTCAACTACGGCGTCGCCTTCTCGTGGACCGTGCTGCGGCAGCTCGAGCTGTCCGGGCGCGTGGGCCAGCGCCAGATGAGCTGCGCCAGCGCCACGAGCGCCAGCGACGACTGCACGCGCACCACCTGGGGGCTGAACGTGCGCTGGATGCTCGGCGACCGCGACTTCACCCCGTTCGTCGGCGTCGGATTCGCGACGACGCACGCGCCGCTGAAGATCTACCACTACAACGCGCAGACGATGCAGTCCATGCCCCTCGACGGTCACGGCGGCGCCGACAGCGGCAACGCGTCGGCCGGTGTGCAGCTGGCGGTCAGCAACGTACGGCTGAGCGTCGAATACATCTTCGAGTACGTCTTCTATACGGGAGCGAACCTGAGCGACATGCAACAGACGCCGAGCGAGGACCTGAGAAGCGTGTGGAACGACAGTCTCAAGCAGGATCGCCACGGCGTCCGCTTCCAGGTGGGCTTTGCGTTCTAGTCGCCCCCCCTCCGTGGCCTGGGTGCTGGCGGCGGCGGCCGTCTGGTTGCCGGCCGGCGCGGCCCGGGCCCAGCAGCCCGCCGCCCCGCCGGCCGCTGCTCCGCCGGGGACCTCGACGTTCCCGGGGGCGCAGCAGCCGCAAGCGCCGGCGCAGCCACGGCCGGCGCAACCACGGCCGGCGCAGCCACCGCCCGCGCGCGCCTACTATCCCGGCGAGCCGCGCCCCTCCGCCTCGGGCCAGCCGGCGCCGAGCAACGGCCAGACGGTGCAGCAGCGCTACGACGCGGAGAACCCGCGCCTCCGCTTCCGCCCGCAGGCCGATCCCTACGCCCCCGATCCGAGCGGGCGGCGCCCGACGGTCTACGAATCGGCCTCCAACCCCGGCACGGCGGCGCGCGTGCAGGTCGACCCGCAGCCGAAGGCGCGCGTCGCCCCGCCCAGCCAGGTCGAGCAGCTGGTGCAGCGCTCGCAGGAGACCATCGACTTCTTCGAGCTGGTCGACGACATCATGGACGAGATCGCGCGCCAGCTCTCGCGCGAGGACGCGCGGCTGATGTCGCCGATGGCGATCAAGCAGGTCCGGCTGTCGTCGAACCTGCGGCCCGAGTTCGCGAACACGCTGGAGACGCGGATGATCGCCCGCCTGACCCAGTCCACGCCGGTCAAGATGACGGTCTGCCCGGAGTGCAACTCGCTGCGCTCGCGCGTCGAGGACGGCAACTGGATCCTGTCGCTCGGGACGGTGAACGGCGAAGACCTGCGGCGCATCGGCGCGAAGTCGGGCGTCAAGACGTTCATGGACATCGACTTCACCTACAGCCCCGGCTCGAACGTCGTCTGGATGTCGGCGGTGGTCTACCGCGCCTCCGACGGCGGCGTGGTCTGGAGCGACGCCTACCGATCGGACGCGACGATGACCGCGCTGCTGCGCACGGGGAAGGTGATCCCGTCGCGCGCCGAGCGCGCCGAGGAGCTGCAACGCAAGCTGGATGCGCGCCCCAACTACGGCTACGCGATCTCGCTGGGCGTCGCGCAGATCGGCTACTCGGGCGCGACCGGTGACATCGCCGGCGCGCAGGCGTCGCTCAGATTTCACGAGAAGTTCGGGGAGCAGAACACCAGCCTGTTCGGCATGACCGCCGGCATCTTCACGACCGGCCCGCCCAGCCAGAACAAGCAGCCGCAGGCGCTGAACTCGATCTTGCTCGGCGCCTACTACTCGTACGACCTGTCGCCGCCGAACCTGAACCGCCCGGAGGTCTGGGTCTACGGCGAGGGCGGCGGCATGTTCTCGGGCAACGAGGGCAACACCTTCTACCTGGAGAGCGGGCTCGACACGCACCTCAAGTGGCGCCTGTCGCTGCAGGGGGGGCTCATGTACGTCTTTCACACCAAGTTCTCGGGCGAGGACCTGGGCGGCGTCGGCTTCCGGCTGCGCGCCGCGATGAACTGGTGACGAAACGGTGATGCAATGAACAAGACCAGAACCATCTCGATCCTCCTCTCGCTCGCGGCCGTCGCGCCGGCCGCCTGCACCCTGACCCGACCGGTCCCGGCCGACGTGCGCGTGCCGCCCGAGCTGCTGCGCGGGCCGTCGTACACGTCGTCCGGCGAACCGCCGCGCACCCGTTACGTCGTGCGGATGACCGACGGCACGCGCGACTGGGAGATCCAGCTGCCCGAGGTGTCGACGGCGTACGAGGTGAAGGTGCCGCTGTCGGGGAAGCCGGCGACGCGGCTCGCGGTCGACATGCCGACGATGACCGCGGCGGACCGCGAGATCCTGCAGGAGCGCGAGGCGGCGGCGCGCGCCGAGGGCGACAGCGACATGCCGCCCAGCGACGCCGAGGGGCTGAAGCGGGCGGCGGCGCGTGACGACAGCGGCGACGGCAAGCCGGCGCCCAAGCGCGCCTCGCGCAAGCCCGGCGACGACAAGCCGCCGTCGGCGAAGGCGAGCTACCTGCTGACGCTGGCGCGCGTGAAGGATCTCTACCGGTCGCGCCAGTACGAGCTGGCGCTCGTCGAGCTCGCCGAGCTCGACAAGCAGTACCCGGAGGACGAGCACATCCTGTCGATGAAGGGATCGCTCTACGAGCGGCTCGGCAACAAGAACCTGGCGCGCGAGGCCTGGCAACAGACCCTGCGCATCAACCCCTACAACCTGGCCGTGCTGGAGGCGCTGCAGCGCCTCGGCAAATAAGAAAGACGACCGATGCACATCATCCTTGGCCTCGCAGGTCTGATCGTGACCCTGGTCGAAACCAAGAGTCACATGCCGACCGGCTTCACGGGATTCTTCCATCCCGCGGCGCTGATCCTCCTGCTCGGCGCGCCGCCCTCGATCCTGCTCGTCGGCCACGACCTCTCCGAGATCTGGCGCGGCATCGTCATCCTGTCGCAGGCGCTGCGCCACAACCAGCGCCGCGCCGAGTCGCGCATGATCGCCGACCTCTATCGCTTCGGCCGCGAGCTGAAGCAGGGGCGCAACGTCGAGGCGTCGAAGGTGCTCGGCGAGGCGGACGATCCGCTGCTGCGCGAGGTCGGCCCCCTGCTGCTACAGCCGGGCGGCGGCGCCGACGCGCGCGAGACGGTGGTGACGCTGTCCTACGCGCGGCTCGCGCAGGTGAAGGCGGCCGAGGAGATCTTCCGCTTCCTGGCGCGCACCACGCCCGCGGTCGGCCTGATGGGGACCATCGTCGGCCTGGTGAACATGCTGATGAGCCTGAAGAACTTCGAGCAGCTCGGGCCAGCGATGGCGGTCGCGCAGCTGGCGACGTTCTACGGCCTGATCCTCGCGTACGGCATCTGGGCGCCGTTCGCGAAGCGCATCGAGAACTACGGGCGCAACCTGTCGGTGTCGGCGCGCCTGCTGGAGCGCGGCCTGACCAGCATCGCCGAGGGGCGTTCGCTCTATGATCTGCGGCTGCTGGCCGGCTCGAGCGGCGGCGCCGCGCCGTCGGTGGAGGCGGCATGAGCGTGGCCGACGCGCCCCAGGCGGGGCCGTTCCGCGACCGGCGGGCCAAGAAGCCCTCGCGTGAACCGCTCGACCTGCTCGCCTACAGCGAGGACGAGGACACGTCCTGGCTGCTGCCTTACGTCGACGTGATCAGCCTGCTGCTGGCGTTCCTGATCCTGGCGCTGGCGATGTCGAAGGTCAGCCTGCACCGCTTCGAGCTGGTGTCCGCCGCGCTGTCACGTACCGCCCCGCCGCCGTCACTGGATGCTTTGAAGGAGAAGATCGACCAGATGATCGAGCAGCAGGGGCTGGTCGGCCAGATCAAGACGGTGGTCGACGACGCGGGGCTGCGCATGGAGCTCAAGAACGCGCTGCTGTTCGACAGCGGTCAGGCCGACATCACGCCCGCAGGCAAGGCGGCGATCGAGAAGGTGGTGAAGCTGCTGCCGACCATCGACCAGCGGTATCAGATCGCCATCGAGGGCCACACCGACGACGTCCCGATCCACACGGCGCGGTTCGATTCGAACTGGGACCTGTCGTCGGCGCGGGCCATCAACGTCCTCAAGTCCTTCACCACGGCGGGCATCAGCCCCCAGCGGCTGTCGGCGCAGGGGTATGCGGACACGCGGCCGGCCGCGATCTTGCAGGGCGACAGCGCGTCGTACTCGCGGGCGCGCTCCGAAAATCGGAGGGTGGTGATTCGTGTTTATTGAAGAAAGATTGAAAGATCGGTCGGAGCCGACTCACGAGACGGAGGGTTCAAATCCCATGACGCGCAGCAAACGACTCTCCTCGCCCACGCGACGATTCGTCCTACCTGTCGCAGCCGTCGTGATCGCCGCGAGCGCTCTGACGGCGGCGACCGCGCGCGCCGAACGGCGCCCCCCTTACGGGATGGACGCGGCGATGCTGGAAGCCCAGGTGCGCGAGAACATCGAGCGCCGGATCGGCCCCCTGCTCGAGCAGATGGCGCCGGGCCAGGCCGAGCTGAAGTACGTCGATGTGCGCGTAACGCGCCCGACGGCGCTGCCGGCCGGGGCCGCACCTGGCTTCGAGGACACCGGACCGGGCGGCGGCGAGTTCGTCGCCGAGAAGGCGGAGGTGGCGTTGACCCTGGACGCCAAGCTGCCGGTGCCGTTCCGGAAGGATCTCAAAAATCTGATTAAGAACCGGCTGGAGAGCATCGCCGTCCCGATCGACATCAAGGAGACGGTCATCCCCTTCCCGACGCCGCGGCCGCAGCCGACCGCGCCGCCGGAGATCCCGTTCCGCTACCCGCCGATGCCGCAGATGCAGCAGCCGGCGCCTGCCCCGGCGCAGCCGGCCCCTGCCCCGGCGACACCGCCGCCGCAGCCGGAACAGACGGGCCTGCGGGGCATTCCCTTGTGGCTCGCCGTCGTGCTGGGCGTGCTGGGCCTCCTGATCGGGGCGTTCCTGGTCGGGCTGCTGGCCCTTCGTCGCCGCGATCGCGACGAATCGGGTCGGGGGCGCGGCGAAGGGACCGACGCGACGGGCAAGGCGACGCCGACCGCGGCGGCGGCGGCGGCCGACCATCTCCCCGAGGTGCGGCGCGCGCTGCGCGAGGACCGCGTGCTGGCGCGCCGCGTGATGGGCGAGCTGCTGCGCGAGAACCAGGTCGACAAGGTCGCCATCGCGGTCGAGCTGGTCGGACCGATGGTGGTCGAGGACCTGCGCGGCGACCCGACCTGCGCGATCCCGCTGCGCGAGGCGGCGGCGCTGCTGGTCGAGGCGCGCCCGCGCTCCGACAAGGACACCAAGGAGATCGTCACCCAGCTGCATCGCCGCATCCTCAAGCACCGGATGGTCGGGGCGGAGGATCCCGTCGAGCAGGAGTTCGCGTTCCTGCTCGGCCTGTCGCCGCAGCGTCTGTCCGCGGTGCTGGCGAGCGAGCCGGCCACCGTGCAGGCCGCGGCGCTGCGCTACGCGCCCGGCCACCTGCGCTCGACCTACCTGGCCGAGCGCTCGCCCGCCGAGCGTTCGGCGCTGGCGTCTGCGCTGGCGTCGCCCAAGGCGCTGTCGAAGGACCACCTGCTCGACGTGGCGGCGACGTTGCGCGCGCGCGCGGCCGACCAGGCCCACATCGACTCGGGCGAGACCGGCGACGTCGATCTCGCCGTCGAGCTGATCGAGGAGCGGCCGCCCGCGGAGCAAGCCGAGATGCTGGAGGCGATGCGGCGCGGCGACCCGGCCAAGGCGCGCGCGGTGCAAGCGGCGCTCATCAACGAGCAGTCGTTCGAGCGCGTGTCCGACGAGGTGCTGACCGCGGCGGCGATGGCGGTGCCGACCGAGGTGCTGGCGCGCTTCCTGCGGGACGTCCCCGAGTCCGTCGGAGGCCGCGCGATGGCGGTGCTGCCGCCCACCGTGGCCGCGTCGATCCAGGAGGACCTGTCGCTGGACGTCTCTCCGACGCCGGCGCAGCTCGCGGACGCGCGACGGACGATGTTCTCGGCGCTGCGCAAGGCGCTGCGCGATCGCGGTCTCGCGGCGCCGAACCTGGCGCTCGCGAGCGGAAATGACAAAGGAAAGGTGGTGGCGCTATGAAGTCCCTGGGCTTGCTTGGAATGACCGCTCTCGGTCTCGGTCTCGGTCTCGTCGTCGCGACGGGCGCAGGCTGCACGGTGGTCGCGCCGGGCAACCCCGACGCGGCGATGACGATGATCATCCCGATCCCGATCCGCCCGGACGCGCTGCCGCCACCCAAGCCGCTCGAGGCGAGCGTGCTGGTGGTCGCCAACCTGGAACGGTCGTCGGCGAATCTCGCGGACCAGTACGCCGCCGTCATGACCGGCCTCGCCACCTACCTCGATTCGGTCGGCCTGCAGCTGGAGAACATGGGCCTCATCGCCACCTACGGCGACCAGTTCGGGCCGCGCCTGCTGCTGGGCCGGCGGGCGGGCGCGACGCCCAGCCCGGTGCTGGAGGCAGCGGTGGCGCAGGCGACCCAGAGCGGCGTCAACGTCGCGGACTACGACGGCCTGCTGCCGTTCATCGGTTCGACGCTGGGCAACATCAGCGACGAGGATCTGCCGTACGCGCTCAGGCTGCTCGCCTCGTCGGGCAACTTCGACGGCGACGGCCAGACCTCCGAGGCGGCGAACGTGATCGGGTTCGGGCGCGGCCTCAACAATGAACCGCTGTCGCCTCTGCAGGGCGGCATCGATCGCAGCGCGCTGTTCGATCGCCCGCGCGATCTGTTCATCGTCCTCTATCTGCAGCCGCTGCCGCGCCACTGCGCGTTCGGTAGCGCCGACTGCATGGTCGACGGCCGCAGCCCGGCCGACATCTTCGCGGAGCGGCGGTCCGACGACACGGCCGCCTGGCTGAACTTCAACGGCACCGGCATCCTCCCGGAGCAGATCCTGCACGTCGCGATCGCGACCAAGGAGGGCGAGGATCTGAGCTCGTTCCGCACGCGCTGCGCGAAGGTCCCCGGCTTCCCGCAGACCGCGTTCGACGTCATCGCGCCGTCGCCGAATGCCTACTTCGGCCCGCTGACCGCGGCGCTCAACGGCGCGAATCACGGCACCGGCACGATGGGCGACTTCTGCGAGCTGATCGGCGCGAAGCCGGACGCGGCGCTGATGCGCCTCGGCACCAGCGTCGCGGGCGTGCTCGGCAGCCACTAGCGCGAGAGAGGATCGTCGCAGCAATGTCGCCGTCATCCGATCTCCCTCCCTGGCTGCGCCGCGCGGGCGCGGCCCCGCGCGCGACGAAGCGGAACGCCGCCGCGACCGCGGCGTTCGCCCTGGTGCTGTTCGGCGCGGGCGCCGGCGCGGGCATCCTGTTCGCGCGCCGCAACGTCGCGGCGGCGCCCCCGCCACCGCCCGCGCCCGTCTGCCCGCCGGCCGTCGCCTGCCCGCCGCCCGCTCCGACCGCGATCGCGCACGCGCACGTGACGGCAGCCGGGAAGCGCGCCAAGCCGGCCGCCCCGAAGGCGCTGACCCCGCTGCCCGAGCAGGCGCCCATGGACGAGGGCGCCCGCACGCAGGCGCTGCGCGCCTTCGCCGAGAAGAAGGCGCCCGAGCTGCGGGACTGCATCGCCGAGCCCGATCGGGGTCCGCCCTTCAAGCTGGGCGCGGCGTTCGAGATCGGGTCGGACGGCGCCGTCGATTTCGTGCAGATCCTGGGCGCCGACGCGTCCCCGAAGGATGTGAAGCGCTGCTACGCCAACCGGCTGAAGCGCTGGCGATTTCCGGAGGATCTGCTGCGCGGTGAAGAGAAGCTGCTCGTGAACTTCGTGTTGTGATCGCCCGCCGCGCCGGGGTGTAAAATGGCCGGCATGGACGCGCCCAGCGCCGATCGGTTCGGTCTCGCGGGCGCGACCCTGGCGGGACGCTACCGCGTCGAGCGCCAGGTGGCGGAGGGTGGGTTCGCGGTCGTTTACCGCGCCGTCCAGATCGCCCTCGAACGCCCGATCGCGCTCAAGGTGCTGAAGACGCCGCCGGGCCTCGGCGATGCCGCGCGCGTCCGCTTCGAGAGCCGGTTCGCGACCGAGGCGCGCACGATCGCGAAGCTGCAGCACCCGTACATCGTCGACGTCTACGACTACGGCGTCTCGCCCATGCCGTCGGGGGAATCGGCGCCCTGGATGGCGCTGGAGTGGCTGGACGGCGAAACGCTGGAGCACGAGCTGGATCGGCGGCGCGGGGGCGGCGGGCGCAGCGGTAGACGCAGCGTCGCCGACGCGGTGGCGCTGCTGCGCCCGGTCATCGACGCCGTCGCGTACGCGCACCGGCGCGGCGTCGTCCACCGCGACATCAAGCCGGCCAACATGATGATCGTCGACAGCGACGCCGGCCCGATGCTGCGCATGCTGGACTTCGGCATCGCGAAGATCATGGAGGGTGACCCGATCGGCGACACGCGGCCCGGGCGGGGCAGCGGCGCGCCCGGTTTCTCGCCGGACTACGCGGCGCCGGAGCAGATCACGTACGCGCGCACGGGGCCGTGGACGGACGTGCACGCGCTGGGGCTCCTGCTGACCGAGCTCCTGACGGGCGACCCGCCGTTCGCCGCCGAACGAGACGAGGTGCTGTTCGAGCAGATCACGGCGGCGGACCGGCCGACGCCGGCCCGCAAGGGGGTGGACGCGGGCGGGCTCGAGCGCGTCATCGCGAAGGCGCTCGCGCTGGCGCCGGGCCAGCGCTGGAAGGACGCGGGCGAGCTGCTGGAGGCGGTCGCCGGGTGCGCGGGCGGCGAGGCGCCCGTTCGCGCTCGCGCGCCCCGCGCGCGCTACGCGGTCCTGCGGCGGCGCCTGCGGGCAGCCGCGTCGAGGATGCTGGCAGCGCGCCCGTGGCGCCGGATGACGGGAGCGACCCTGCGCATCAGGCGGCCGCGCGATCTCGCGCTGCCGGTCTCGGGCGGCGTCGCGATCCTTTCGCTGTTCGTCCTCCTGGTCTGGGCCGCCGCGTCGGGCGGTGGGCGGTCGCGCGGCGTCGCGGTGCGGGCGATCTCCGCCGGCGCCGTCAGCCCCTGGATCGTTCCCATTCCGGCCTGCGCTTCCGGCACCGACCTGACGGCCGCGGTCGCGCCGCCGGTCGCGGCCCGACGCCCGAGCCGGATCTCCCGTCCGCCCGCGGCCGCGCCCGCCGTTGCAGCCGCTCCCGGCGCAGCGGCCGAGCCCGCGTCTTGCCTGGTCAGCGTCAACTCGGTGCCCTGGTCGGAGGTCTGGATCGACGGCAAGAACACGGGGCGCCACACGCCCTTCGTCGACGTCGAGATCGGCTGCGGGCCGCACCGCATCGACTTCAAGCGGCCGGATCTGCAGATCGCGGAGAGCGAGTCGATCGTCGTCAGGCCGGGCGAGACGTTCAAGCGCAGGTACACGCTGCCGGGCGGCGCGGAGTAGACCGCGTGGCCAGGCGCCCGGCGCGATGAGCCCGCTGTTTCTCTCCCATCACCCGCCCGACCAGTACGACCGCTGCTTCCGCATCGGCGGCCACCACGTCTGCCGGCGTTGCGCGGTGCTGTACCCGCTCGCCTTCGCGGTCGCGATCGCGTCGCTCGCCGGCGCGCACTGGCCCGAGGCGTGGGATCGGACCTTGCTGTACCTGTTGCCGCTGCCGGTCACGCTGGAGTTCGTCGTCGAGCGCCTGGGCGGCCTCCGCTACCACGCGGGCCGCCAGATCGCGCTGACGCTGCTGGCGGCGCCCGCGCTGGGCCGCGGCTTCGCCCGCTACGTGGCCCACCCCGCCGATCGCCTGTTCTGGACGATGGTGCTGCTGTTCGGCGGCAGCGCGCTGCTCGCCCTGCTGCTGACCGGCCGCCGCCCGTCCGATCGCCATCAATCCTGATCTTTGACGACGACCGGGATCGGGTGCGATGCGATCTTCGCCGTCTCGACCACGCGCATCACGCCGTGCGACGAATAGGCGGTCAAGCCGACGGACTCGAGCGCCTCGAGGAACAGGTCGTACGCCTCGGCGACCGTGATCGGCCGGGGTGACACGATCGTGACCGTCTTGCTGTGCGGCGGAATCGTGCCGGGAACGATGAACTGCTTGCAGGTGATCGCCGAGATCCACGACACCAGGTCGACCAGGTCGGTGTTCGGTTTCAGGTTCAGCTTCAGGCGCTTGCCGGCCGGCAACCGCTGACACGAGTCGCCGTCGTCCGCCGCGCGGGCCGGCGCGGCGGCGGCCGCCGGTGGCTGCCGGGCCGCCCGGGACGCGGATGCCGGCGCACCGATTGCAACGACCACCGACGCCAACGCGACGAGCTTGAACCGCATGCGTCCGAATTGAAGCAATGGCGAGACCAGGCGCGCGGGCGGCGCCCGCCGCGGAGATCGCGGTCGCGTCGCGAACGCAGCTGCCAGAATGGCGCGCGACGCTCCGGCGCGCGGTTGCTTTCGGCAGCGGGCCGGCCTGCCGGGAAGAACGCGGGTGAGCCCCGCCCTGCCCCCGGCGATCCGGGCCTGGGCGTGGCGGCTGGCCTGGGCGATCACCTTTGCCCTTGGCATCGTCGTCGTGATGCGGCTGGCGTGGCACGACGGCCTGTGGCTCTTCCTGCTCTGCAACATCGCGACGCCGTACCTTTACCTACCCGCCTGGCTGATCGCGCCGGCCGCGGCCCTCGCCCGCCGCTGGCGGCTGTTCGGCGTCGCGCTGGCGCTCGTCCTGTTCCATTGCCACTGGGTGCTGCTGCCGCTGGTGCCGCGATCGCAACCGGCGACGACCGGACCGACCTTGCGTGTCGTGAGCGCCAACCTGCTGATGGTCAACGAGACGCCGGCGGTGCTGGCCGCCGAGCTGGAACGGATCGACGCGGACGTCTACTTCCTGCAGGAGCTGTCCGGCAGGTGGGACGAGGAGCTCGAACGCCGGGGATTCTGGGCGCGCTACCCGTTCAACCGGCGCGTCACCAGCGAGGACTCGTTCGGCTCGGCGATCGCGTCGCGGCTCCCCGTCCGTGACCTCGACGTGTTCTGGAGCGCCGAGCTGCCGCAGCTGCGCGGCGTGCTGCGCGTCGGCGATCGCGACGTCGAGCTGGTCAGCATCCACCTGCTCCCGCCCGGAACGCAGGAGTACGTGCGCTATTACCACGCCGGCGCCGAGGAGCTGCTCGGCATCGTCCGCCGCCTCGCCGGGCGCAGCTTCATCGTCGCGGGCGACTTCAACTCGACGCCCGACTCCGACTTCGCGGCGCGGATGCGCGATCTCGCCGACGACGCCTGGGAGGCGGGCGGCCGCGGCTTCGGCTTCACCTGGCCGAACGGCGTGTTCCCGTTTCCACCCATCCGCCTCGACCACGTCTTCCTGTCGCGCGACTTCGGCGTCCGCGCCGTGCGCGTCGGCGAAGGCGCCGGCTCGGACCACCGGCCCGTGGTGGCGGACGTGGCGCGCCGCGCGGCCT
>DATBHU010000365.1:0-6706 GCA_036557265.1 Polyangia bacterium | reverse complement strand
CTAGTACGAGTTCTCGGGCGGCCTGCACGGCGTCGGGTCGTCGGTCGTCAACGCGCTCTCCGAGGAGATGGTCGCGCAGGTGAAGCGCGACAGCACGCGCTGGGAGCAGACCTACGAGCGCGGCAAGCCGACCTCGAAGCTGAAGAAGGTCGGCCCGGCCCGCGGCACCGGCACGAAGATCATGTTCCGGCCCGACCCGGAGATCTTCGGCAAGCAGCAGTTCTCCGCCGAGACCATCCGCTTCCGCCTCGACGCCAAGGCGTTCCTGCACAAGGGCCTGACCATCGTCTTCACCGACGAGGCGGCCGGGACGACCGAGACGTTCGAGCACGCGGGCGGCATCGCCGACTTCCTCGGCAAGGTGGTCAACGATCGCGCCAAGGCGCCGACCACGCCGCAGGTCTTCTACTTCGAGCGCGCCGGCGAGAAGGGCTTCCGGATGGAGGCGGCGCTGCAGTGGACGGAGTCGCACGAGGAGACGATCCGCTCGTACGTGAACGGCATCCCGACCACGCAGGGCGGGACGCACGAGCAGGGTTTTCGCGCGGCCATCGTCAAGGCGGTGCGCGCGTTCATCGAGCACGAGAACCTGGCGCCCAAGGGCGTGACGCTGACCGCGGAGGACATCCGCGAGGGGATCGTCGGCATCCTGTCGATGTACATGCAGGAGCCGCAGTTCCAGGGCCAGACCAAGGAGCGGCTCGGCAGCCCGGAGGCGCAGGCCCAGATCGACGGCGCCGTCCGCCCGGCGCTGGAGCGGTTCCTGCTCGAGAACCGGACCGCGGGCGCGCAGATCGTGGAGCGCATCTCCCTGGCGGCGAAGGCCCGCGAGGCGTCGCGCGCGGCGGCGCAGGCGGTGTCGCGCAAGACGGCGGTGTCGCACCGGATGAACCTGCCGGGCAAGCTGGCCGACTGCTCATCGACCGATCCGGGCAAGAGCGAGCTGTTCATCGTCGAGGGCCAGTCGGCAGGCGGCACCGCCAAGCAGGGGCGGGAGCGCAAGACGCAGGCGATCCTCCCGCTGCGCGGCAAGGTGCTGAACACCGAGCAGGCTTCGCTGCAGAAGGTGCTGTCGAACCAGGAGCTGCAGGATCTGGTGTCGGCGCTCGGCTGCGGCATCGGCGCCGACATCAAGATCGAGCGCCTCCGCTACCACAAGATCATCCTGCTGATGGACGCCGACTCCGACGGCCACCACATCTCGACGCTGCTGCTGACGTTCTTCTACCGTCACCTGCAGCCGCTGATCTCCGGGGGGTACATCTTCCTCGCGCAGCCGCCGCTCTACCGGATCGACCACGGCAAGGAGACGTTCTGGGCGCTGGACGACGCCGATCGCGATCGCATCGTCGGGGAGCTGCCCAAGAACGCGCGCCCGGAGATCATGCGCTTCAAGGGCTTGGGCGAGATGATGTCCGACGACCTGAAGAAGACGACGCTGGATCCGGACACCCGGCGCCTGCTGCGCGTCACCGTCGCGGACGCCAGCGAGACCGACAAGGTGCTGGGCGAGCTGATGGGCAAGGACGTCGAGGCGCGCTTCAAGTTCATCATGGAGCGCGCGGCTCAGGCTGACCTCGACCTCTAGCGAGCGGGCGCGGCAAAGTCGCCCGACAACCTGACCGCCGCGTCGGAAGACGCCACAAAATGACAAGGTGGCGGCCAATCCTGCAATAGGGCCCGATGTTGCTCGCGCGCGATGTGGGAAAGGAAACGACATCACCCGCGCGATCGATACAGCCGGAGCGCATTCGTGAGCCGTACAGGCTAGTAAAGGTCGCTTACTATTTAAGGGTTTTCGTCAAACGCGCCGACTCGGAGACTACGTGATCACTCGTCTGACGCTCGGGCTCACGCTGATGGCGGCGATCGGCGCCGCCGCCCTGGTCGGCTGTGGCGGCGCCGGCGAGACCTGCACCACCTGCGAAGGCGCCGGCGGGGCGCCGGGCGCGGGCGGGACAATTTCCGGATTGGCGGGGCGCGGCGGCTCGGGCGCGGGCGTCGCGGGCTCGGGTGTGGCGGGCTCGTCCGCGGGCACCGGCGGAACAATCAGCACGGCGGGCAACAGCGGGACGGCGGGAAAAGGTGGGACCGCCGGGAGCGGAACGCCGGGCGCGGGCGGCTCCGCCGGCACCGGAACGCCGGGCGCGGGTGGCTCAGCCGGCAGCGGGAGTGGGGGCACCGGGACGCCCGGGGCGGGCGGTTCAGCCGGCAGCGGCGCCGGCGGCACCGGCACGCCGGGGGCGGGCGGTTCGGCCGGCAGCGGGAGCGGGGGCACGGGAACGCCGGGCGCGGGCGGCTCGGCCGGCACCGGCGGCAGCGCGGGCACGGGGACGCCGGGCGCGGGTGGTTCGGCCGGCAGCGGCGGCAGCGCCGGGAGCGGGATGGGCGGCAGCGGCGGCTCGGCGGGCAGCGCCGGCACCGGTGGCTCCGGCGGAAGGGGCGGCTCGGCCGGCACCGGCGGCAGCGCGGGCACGGGCGGCAGCGCCGGCACGGGCGGTGGCGGCGCCGCCGGCACGATCGGCTCCGGCACGGTCGTCTGGTACAAGTTCGACGAGTCGAGCGGCACGACCGCCGCCGACGCGTCCGGCAATTCGCGCAACGGCGCGATCGTGACCGCCGGCGGCGGCACGGGATCGTTCTCGTCGACGCACCAGGTGGGCACCCACGCCGTCACCCTGAACGGCACCAGCAGCACGGTCGGCGCCTACGTCAACCTGCCGGCGAGCCTGAACGCCATGGGCGCGACCGGCGCGGTCAGCATCGCGTGCTGGATCAACATGACGACCGACCGCATGTGGGCGCGCGTCTGGGATTTCAACAACACCAGCATGACCGGCTACATGTTCCTGACGACCTATCAGGGCCAGAACACGCCGAACTCGGTGCGCTTCGCCATCACGACGACAACCAACGCCGCCGAGGAGCAGATCTCCTCGGCCGGCCGGTTGTCGACCGGCGCCTGGCACCACATCGTGGTCGTGCTCGGCGGGGGCTCGCCCTACACCGGGACGCTCTACATCGACGGCGTCTCCGCCGGCACCAACACGAACATGACCCTTCACCCGCAGGACCTCGGCAACACCGCGAACAACTGGATCGGCCGCTCGGCGTTCACCGCCGACCCGTACTTCGCCGGCCTCGTCGACGACTTCCGCGTCTACAACCGCGCGCTGACGGCGTCCGAGGTCACGATGCTTTACGCCGTTCGCTAGCCGCGCGCGCCGCGCGCGCGACCTGCGTTAACATCGGAGGCGGCTCGATGGCGAGTCGTCAAAACGTCGTGCTGCGATCGCTGCGCCGCTTCGCGGACGCGATCTGGGGCGACCCGACGCTGCAGCGGGCCAGGCGGATGCAGCGGCGCGCGGCGGCCGAGAGCCAGGCGGGGCGGTCGCAGCAGGCGCTCGCGGTGCAGCAGGAGGCGATCGGCCTGTTCCGGCGGGTCGGGGCCGCGATGCCGCGCTACCGCGGGGACGTCGCGGCCGCGCTCGCGTACCTCGGCAGGCTGCAGGCGGCGGCGAACCAGCGCGCCCAGGCGATCGATTCGCTGCGCGAGGCCGCCGGCAAGTTCCGCGAGCTCTTCGCCCGGGACCGGCGGTTCGGCCCTCACCTGTGGGATTCGCTCTACCGCCTGGGCGTCGAACAGTACGCGCTCGGCCGCGGCGACGACGCGCTGGCGACGTTCGCCGAGGTCGTGGCGCTCGGCCGCCAGCTCAAATGGGCGTTCGACTACTGGCTGGAGTCCATGGCGGCCAGCCTCGAGTACCTGGCCACCTGTCAGTCGGAGCACGGGGAGGCGCGGGCCGCGCACGCGTCCATGCTGGAAGCGCTGGGACATTACCGGGAGCTCGCGGGCGACGGGAAGGCGTCGTCGACGGCTCACCTCGCGCAGGCGTTCGCGACCCTGAGCAAGAAGGAGCTGCAGCTCGGCGCGACGCGTGAGGCCCTCGACTCCGCGCAGGCCGCGGTCGATCTGTTTCGATCGATCGCTGCGCCGGCCCCGGACGACGCGCCGGCGGGCCTGGCCGACGCGCTCGCCAGCCTGGCGGCGGCCGAGGGCATGCGCGGGCGGCGCCGGCAGGCTCTGGAAGCGGCCACCGAGGCGCTCGCGCTGTTCCGCAAGCTCGCCGCCGCCGACGCGAAGTTCCTGCCGTACCTCGCGTACACGCTCGCCAACCTGACCCGGGATCGCTACGCCCTCGGCATGTACGACCTCGCCCTCGAATCGGCGCGCGAGGAGATCGAGATCCACCGGCGGCTGGAGGCGGATCCGACCCACGCCGGCGCGGCGCCGGTCCGGCGGGCGCTGGCCTGCAGCCTGGCCTACCTCGCCTACTATCAACGCACGCTCGATCTCAGCGACCCCGCGATGGAGGCGAGCACCGAGGCCGTCGAGCTGCTCGAGACGCTCGGCGGAGAGACCGAGGAGCTGCTCGGTGAGAAGCTCGGCGCGCTGATGAGCCGGGCGATGAGCCTGGCGCGGCTGGGACGCTGCGAGGAGGCGCACCGCGCGGGGCAGGAGGCGGTCGCGCTGGCGCGAACGCTCGCCGCCACCAGCCCGGAGACCTCGCTGCAGACCCTGGCGTCCGCGCTCGTCTCCCTGTCCGCCTTCGAATGCAGCCTGGGCCGGCGGCGCGAGGCGGCCGCGACCGGCGCGGAGGCGGCGGCGCTCTGCCGCAAGCTGGCCGCCGAAGATCCGGAGCGCTTTCTCGACGACCTGGCGATGGCCGTCGCCCAGCTGTCGTTCGCCCAGTCCGAGCTCGGCGCCCTCGAGGAGGCGGTGGCCAGCGCCGGAGAAGCGGTGGCGATCTGGCGGCGGCTCGCCGTCGAGAACCCGCATGGCACGGCCGCCTCGCTGGCGGCGAGCCTCGCCAACCTGGCCGGACGCCAGCACGATCTCGGTCGCTTCGCAGAGGCGCGGGCCAGCGCCGAGGAGGCGGTGGCGCTCTGGAGGCAGGTCGCGGCCGCGCACGCCGGGGTCGCCGGGCCGTGGTTGCCGGCGGCGTTGCGGCACCTGTCGCGCGCCGAACGAGAGCTCGGTCTCGCGCAGGCGTCGCTCGCCGCGGCCAGCGAGGCGGTCGGCCTGGTCCGCGCGCGGGTCGCGCAGAACGAGCGTGGGTATCGGCCGCTGCTGGTGAAGACGCTGGAGGAGCTGGCGCGCGCGCGGCTGGCGGCGGGCGATCCGGACGCGAGCCTCGCGGTGGCGGAGGCGATCGCCCTGTGCCGGGGGCTGGCCACCACGAATCGGGGCGGGATCATCGACGATCTCGCGGACAGCCTGCACGCCGCCGCGGCCATTCACGGGGCGGCCGGCCGGCGCGCGGAAGCGCGGGCGGCCGACAGCGAGGCGGCGGCGCTGTACGAGGAGCTCGCCGCCGCCTATCCCGAGGCGTTCGCGGACCGGCTCGCGGCGGCGCGCGCGCGCCTCGCGGCGCCGTGACCGGACGGCGCTACTGCTGCACGTGCAGGAAGGTGCCGTGCTTGTTGGTCGTGAAGATGTCGACCTTGCCGTCGCCGGTCACGTCGCGCGCGATGAAGTTGCAGCCGACGCCGCTGGCCATGTGGACGACATGCTCGACGAAGGTCGCGCCGCCCGCGCCCCGCTGCAGCTCGAACCAGACGGTGAGGGCCGGATCGGTGGTGCCCGGATCGGGGTTCGTCGACGGGTGCGCGTAGTACCGCTTGCCGGTGACGATGTCGAGCAGCCCGTCGCCGTTGACGTCGGCCAGCGCCATCGCGTGCATCTGCGACAGGTTGCTGGATGACTGCGCCGTCGACAGGATCTGGTGGGCGACGAACGTCGACGACGCGCCGGTGCCTTGCTGTTCGAACCAGGCCAGGCCGTACTGATGCGCCGCCAGCACGCTGACGACGTCGGCGTCACCGTCGCCGTCGACGTCGTAGACGTACATCTCCGAGCCGCCCCAGTTGCTGGCGCGCCCGGACGTGCTGCCCGTCCAGAAGTCGAAGGCGTGGCGCTCCCAGGTCGCGCCGGCGACCTGCCGCCACCAGCCGCTGCGCTCGACGATGTCCGGCATGCCGTCGCCGTCGACGTCGCCGACGCCCAGGCCGTGGACGTACGGCGTGCCGAACGACGTCGTGCCGCTGACGGCCGTGAACGTCCAGGGCGCGGCGGCCGTGGCGCCGGGGCGCGCGTAGCCGAGCTGCATGCTGGTCATGAACACCAGCTCTCGCTTGCCGTCGCCGACCAGGTCGAGGAAGGCAGGCGATTCGTTGGCGACCAGGCCGTTGAAGATCGCGGTCTTGGTCCAGGCCTGCGAGAAATTTCCCGCGCCTGGGTTCGCGTACCAGAACGCGTTCGGGTTGCCCGTGCCGTTGCCACCGCCCGCGTCGCCGATCGCGATCACGTCGGGGCGGCCGTCGCCGTTGACGTCGTCGACGAACGTCAGGAAGAACGTCGAGTACTGATCCATCGGGAACGCCGGCGGGTTCGGCATGACGGTGCCGCCGAGCGCGAAGTCCGGGCCCGCGTACCAGGTCGGTCCCGCCACGAGGTCGAGGATCCCGTCGCCGTTGATGTCGCCGACGTCGGCGCCCTCGGCCGTGTTGGCGGTCGACAGCGTGCGGGTGACGAACGTGACCGTGTTCGCGCCGGATCCGCCGCCGCCGCTCGCACCGCCGCGTCCGCCGCCACCCGTGCCGCCGGCGCCGCCGCGCCCGCTGGCTCCGCTCGCGCCGCCGCGGC
>DATBHU010000364.1:0-6526 GCA_036557265.1 Polyangia bacterium | reverse complement strand
CACGCCGGGCAAGACGTCGGTGAAGCCGGTCGCCGTCACCGACAGCGACGGGGATGGCAACTCCGAGCTGCTGTGCGACCCCGGGCCGTTCAGCCTCGGCGCCGAGAAAGCGCGCGTGCTCCTCGACGGTGAGCTGTGGGACAAGCACGAGGAGATCGGCTTCTCCTTCATGGACTGCCCCTGCTAGCAGGTCGGGACGCCGGCAGCGCGGCTAGACGTTCAGCGGCTCGTTGCACTCGGCGCGCAGCACGTCGTCGAGCATCTCGCGCCGTGACACCAGCGTCGCGCGCCCGTCGTCCCAGAACACCTGCGGCGCGCGCCCGAGCGACACGTAGTTCGAGCTCATGGCGTAGCCGTAGGCGCCCGCGTCGTGCAGCACCAGCAGGTCGCCCGGCTCGGGGCGGGGCAGCGGGCGCGGGTCCAGCAGCTCGTGCTCGTCGCGCGTGAACACGTCGCCGCTCTCGCACAGCGGGCCGGCCACCACGAACGGCTCCTCGGCGCGGTCCGCCCCGCGCCCCACGATCGAGATGTGATGGTAGGCGCCGTACATCGCGGGCCGGATCAGATCGTTGAAGCCGGCGTCGACCATGATGAACTTCTGGCCCGGCCCCTTGGCGTTCGTCTCGGTCTGCTTGATGTCCTTGACCCGACAGACCAGCAGGCCCGCCCCCGCCACCGGATAGCGGCCCGGCTCGATCTCGACGCGGATCGGGCGCCGCGCCGCCGCCGCCAGCCGCGCCGCCGCGTCGACGAGCAACGCGCGGAAGCCGGAGAGGTCGTAGCGCGCGACGCCGGGGCGATAGGGGTGCGGGATGCCGCCGCCCAGGTTGACCGCCTCGACGTCGGGGAACTGCGGCAGCGCCTCGGCGATCAGGTCGACGGCCCGGCGCAGGTTGCCGTCGAATTCGCTGACGTCGGGCCCGGTGCCGAGGTGGGTGTGCAGCTCGACGATCGGCAGCTTCGCCGCGCCGGCGCGCGCGCCCAGCGCGGCCAGCGCCTGGTGCCAGATGCCGTGCTTCGACGACGGGCCGCCCGTGTCGCACGACTGCACGTGGCCGTGGCCGAAGCCGGGGTTCACGCGCACCGCGATCGGCCCGCCGTACCCGGCGCCGCGCAGCTCGTCGATCATGGCGGGCGAGCCGACGTTGGGCATCACGCCGTGCTCGAGCACCACCGTCAGCGCGTTGTCGCGCAGCACGTCGGCGGTCAGCATGACGACGGGCGGGCGCGCGCCCATCGCGAAGCCGGCGCGCCGCGCGCGCAGCACCTCGTTGCCGCTGACCGCGTCGATCCAGAGCCCGGCGGCGCGCACCGCCTCCAGCACGCGCCGGTTCGAGTTCGCCTTCATCGCGTAGCGCGCCTGCAGCGCGTCGCCGGCGGTCAGCGCGGCCACCTCGACCAGCCGGCGCCCCAGCTCGCGCCCGTCATAAAGAAAGAACGGCGTGCCGACCTGGTCGGCCAGGGCAGCGAGCGGATACGACGCGAGATCCAGGGACGGCATTGGAACGGGCGACTATACCAACGAACGAGCGCGCGTCAGCTGGCGGCGCGTCAGCTGGCAGAACGCCGGCCGCCCGTGCTGCGGCGCCGCTCGATCAGCGTCGACGGCCGCCGCGGCAGCACGACGGTGAACGCCGCGCCCGCGCCCGGGACGCTGTGCAAGCTGATGCGTCCGCCCAGCGCCTTGACCAGCTCGCTGGTGATCCAGAGGCCCAGGCCGGCGCCCGAGTACTGCCGCTCGTCGGCGGCGCGCTCGAAGCGGAGGAAGATGCGCTGCTGGTCCTGCGGCGAGATGCCGATGCCGTGATCGCGGACGGTCAACCGGATCGTCTGCTCGTCGCCGTCGACGCGGATCTCGACGGGCGCGCCGGCGCCGTACTTGAGCGCGTTGGCGATCAGGTTGGTGATGATCTGATCCAGGCGGGTGGCGTCCAGCACCGCGGTCAGCGTCTGATCGAGGTGCAGCGTCATCGCGCAGGCGGCGGCGGCCGCGTCGGGCGCGAACCGGTGGGCGACGTCGCGTACCAGCCCGGTGACGTCGACCTCGGCCAGCTCCAGCGACAGATGCCCGCCGGTCAGCTTCGACACGTCCAGCATGCTGTCGATCAGCCCGGACAGCCGGCGCGCCTGGCGCGCCACGGCGGCGATCCGCTTCTGCTCGGTCGTCGGCGTCTGCCCGCTCGGGTCGGCGGGCGGCTCGACGGGCAGCGTCCGCTCGATCGCCTCGATGTGCAGCAGCATCGACGTCAGCGGCGTGCGCAGCTCGTGCGCCGCGACCGCCAGGAACTCGTCGCGCGCGGCGACCGCCGCCTCGGAGGCGCGCACGCGCGCGGCCGCGACCTCGTGCGCGTCGGGCGTCCGCGGCTCGCGCGTGCGCAAGCGGCGGTAGGTCGCGGAGGCGTAGTAGGCCAGCGACGTCACCACCACCACCTGTGACACCCAGCGCACGACGGACATGAACGATTCGCTCGCCATGCCGAGGATGCCGGTCCCGCACAGCACCAGCGTGAACCCGCAGCCGACGATCGCGCCCGGCAGATCGGGGAGCACCAGCGCCACCACGATCGGAAGCGCCAGGCTCCAGTGGAAGAGCGGGCTGGTGATGCCGCCCGTCAGCATCGCCAACGCGCCGTACAGCGCCGTCGACAGCACGGCGAGCGCGTTCAGGATGATGCGCACGCCGTGGGGCTCGGCCCGCCGCAGCGCCAGCACCGTCACCACGATGCTGCCCGCCCATTCGATCCGGATCATGAACGGGATCCAGCTGAAGCGGCCCAGCGTGTAGACGTCGCTGGGCGCGAACAGCAGGATCACCGCCGCGCAGACCAGCAGCACGCGCTCGCGCGCCTTCGACGCCGAGGCGCCGCCGCTCGGCGCGGCCGAGTCCGATGCCGACGACTGCGCGGGCCGCCGCAATTCCTTGGGCGAGGGCATGGGCACGAGGGGTCGAGTGTAACGCCGCCGCGCTGCGAAGCGTTGACTTCAGACGCACGCGGTCCTTAGATATGATTCCGGTGATCAGAGTCTTCGGCGCAGTGGTGACGCTAGCGGTGGTGCTGTTGCTTACGGGCGGCGTCGCGCGCGCTGGAGATCCGAACGCGGAGAAGGCGCGCGCCCACTTCCAGCAGGGCGACACCTATTTCAAGCTGGACAAGTACGCGACCGCCCTACAGGAGTTCGAACAGGCCTACCTCGCCAAACAGGACCCGAGCTTTCTCTACAACATCGCCCAATGTCACCGCCTGATGGGCAACCGGGTCGAGGCGATCCGTTTCTACAAGCGCTACCTCAGCGACGCGCCGACGGCGGTGAACCGTCCCGTCGCGGAGAAGCACATTCGCGACCTGGAGGCGGCGCTCGGCGCGGAAGAGCTGACCGGAGCGCACCCGCTGCCGCCTTCGCCGCCTTCTCCTCCGAGATCCGGAGACTCCGGTGGTGCGGGGACGTCGCCGTCACGCCCACCTTCGACCGCGCCGGCGCCGCTGGCGCTGGAGGCGCGCCCGCCGCCGCCGTCGCAATCCGACGCGATGCTCACCAGCCCGCCGGGCTCCTCCCCCTCGCCAGCCGACGACCATCCGTTTTACACTAAGTGGTGGTTCTGGACGGCCGTGGGAGGCGTGGTCGCGACCGGCGTGCTGCTGGCGCTGCTGTTGAATCGAGATCCTTCCTGTCCGTCGGGCAGACAGTGTCAATGAACCCGGGGCAATGAACATGAAGCGCTGGCAGAGAGTCGGGTTGGCGGCGGCGGCGGTGATCGTGCCGGCGCTGTCGTGCGGGCAGCGATCGCTGGTCCTGCTAGACGTCAAGGCGAGCACCCTGTTCACCGATCCCAGCCAGCTGCTGAACGTGCAGCTGACGCTGACGGCGAACCGCGATCTGACGACGCGCTTTCACAAGATCCGCCTGCAGACGGACACCGCCTATCAGATCGGCATGTACCTGCCGTCCGACATGAGCGGCACGGTGACCTTCGCCGCGCAGATCGACAATGGCGATTGCATCATCGGCATGGGGACGGCGACCGCGACGGGCGTGCAGTCGGGCGAGACCTCGCAGCCGATCCAGCTGCTCATCAACCCGTCGTCACCGTCCTGCATCCCGATCGGCGACGGCGGCGCCGGGAGCGGCGGCAGCGCGGGAACGCCGGGAACCGGCGGCACGAGCGGTGTCAGCGGCGGCGCCGGGCGCGGCGGTACGACGGGGAGCGCGGGCGCGACGGGTACCGGCGGCGTGACGGGCACCGCGGGTGCCGGCGGCATGACCGGCGCCGGCGGCATGGTCGGCAGCGGCGGCGTCACCGGCAACGCGGGCCGCGGCGGCACCACGGGGACGGCGGGCATCGGCGGCATGGTCGGTGCGGGCGGCGTCACCGGCAACGCGGGCCGCGGCGGCACCACGGGCGCCGCCGGCATCGGCGGCGCGTCGGGCGCGGCGGGCATGGGCGGCTCAGGCGTGGGCGGAGCGGGCGTGGGCGGTGCGGGGCCGGGCGTGGGTGGGGCGGGCCCGGGCGTGGGCGGCTCGACCGGCGCGGGCGGCACCACCGGCGCGGGCGGCACGGGCCAGCTGTGCGGCGGCACCTCCTGCTTCCCGCCCTACATCTGCAACGGCGGCCAGTGCGTCTGCGGCGAGACGCCGGCGCAGGCCTGCGCGCGGGCCGGCATCGCGTGCGGCTACGTCATCGACGACTGCGGCCAGCAGCAGTTCTGCGCGTGCAAGATCGTCAACGCGGTCTGCGACACCAACACCAACACCTGCTTCACCAGCTGCACGTCCGGCACGGGCGGCATCATCACCGCCGACATGATCTGCCCGCCGCCGCCGCTGTGAGCGGGGGGCACGGCCGAGCTCGATCAATTGATTTGAGGAACCCGGACGCGTTCCGGGTAAGAATCGGGGCAGATGAGCGCGAAGGCGGCTCTGTTCGTCGTGCTTGCGACCGTGACCGTCGCGTTCGGCGTCTTCTGGTTCGGGCGCGCGCGCGCGAAGTGGGAAGGGTGGCCGACCTGGAAACAGATCGGGGTCGGCGCGCTGACCAACTTCTTCGACATGCTCGGGATCGGATCGTTCGCCACCACGACCTCCCTCTTCAAATTTGGGCGCGTCGTCGACGACGCGGAGATCCCCGGGACGCTGAACGTCGGCCACACGATTCCGACCTTCGCGCAGGCGTTCATCAGCATCGCGCTGGTCCGGGTCGACATGTCGACGCTGGTGCTGATGATCGGCGCGGCCGTGGCGGGCGCCTGGCTCGGCGCGGGGTTCGTGTCGCGCTGGCCGCGCCGCCGCATCCAGATCGGCATGGGCCTGCTGCTGTTCGTCGCGGCGGCGGTGATGATCGCGCGCCAGGCCAATCTCGTTCGCTGGGAGGGTGACGCGCTCGGGCTGGAAGGGTCCCGCCTCGCGCTCGGCATCGCCGGCAACTTCGTGCTGGGCGCGCTGATGACGCTCGGGATCGGCCTCTACGCGCCGTGCATGATCCTGGTGGCGCTCCTCGGCATGTACGAGAAGGCCGCGTTTCCGATCATGATGGGATCCTGCGCGTTCCTGATGCCGGCGGCCTCCGTCCGCTTCGTGCGTTCGGGCCGCTACAATCTGCGCGCCGCGCTGGGGCTGGCCATCGGTGGAACGCCGGCGGTGCTGATCGCGGGGCTGATCGTCGGCAGCCTGCCGCTCCAGGCCGTGAAGTGGCTGGTCGTCGTGGTCGTGGTCTACACTGCGATCGCGATGCTCCGCTCCGCTGCACGCGGCGTCCGCAATGTGGAGAGGCAGGCGCCCAATGTCGAATAACCCCCTGTTCGGCACCAAATCGATCACCCAGCTGCGCGCCGAGGCCGAGGGCCACGCGGGCCTCAAGCGCACGCTCGGGCCCTTCGATCTGATCGGGCTCGGCATCGGCGCCATCATCGGCGCCGGCCTGTTCGTCCGCACCGCCGCCGCCGCCGCCAACAACGCCGGGCCGTCGGTCACCCTCGGCTTCATCGTCGCCGCCGTCGGCAGCGCCTTCGCGGGCCTCTGCTACGCCGAGTTCGCCGCGATGATCCCGATCGCGGGCAGCGCCTACACCTACGCCTACGCGACCATGGGCGAGCTGGCCGCCTGGATCATCGGCTGGGATCTGATCCTCGAATACGCGATCGGCGCCGCCACGGTCGGCATCGCCTGGGCCGAGTACCTGAACAAGCTGCTCAAGCGGTTCGGCGCCGAGATCCCATACGCCTGGTGCCACTCGCCGCTGGAGGTGCTGAAGCAGCCGCAGACCGTGATCGAGAACGGCGTCAGCGTCGTCAAGGACGTCGTCGTCGCCCACGGGATCATGAACGTGCCGGCGGTGTTCATCGTGCTGATGCTGACGCTGCTGCTGATCCGCGGCATCCGCGAGTCCGCCTTCGTCAACGGCCTGATCGTGATCACCAAGGTCGCGATCGTCCTGCTGTTCATCGCCCTCGGCTGGCAGTTCATCAACCCCGCCAACCACGTCCCCTACATCCCGCCGTCCGGGACCTTCGTCGACTCGCAGGACGTGTCG
>DATBHU010000363.1:0-10508 GCA_036557265.1 Polyangia bacterium | reverse complement strand
CACGGGCGGCGACAGCGGCACGGGCGGCATGGGCGGCGCCGGCGGCGTGGGCGGCGCCGGCGGCATGGGCGGCGCCGGCGGCGCGCCCGACCGCTGCCCCGGCTGCACGTTCACGAGCGTGCAGGCTTACGGCCAGCACCTCGCCTACGACGCGGGCCGCAACCTGGTCTACATCGCGGCCGGCGCCCAGGCGGCGCTGCACCCGAGCACGATCGTCACCGTGGATCCCGCCGCCGGCGCGGTCGCCTCGATCGTCCCCGTCGGCAACGACCCGGAGCCGCTGGCGCTGTCGGACGACGGCTCGGCGCTGTGGGTCGGCCTCGCCGGCGAGCGCCGCGTGCGGCGGATGACGCCCGGGACCACGCCCGCGCCCGGCCCCGCCTACGCGCTGCCGACGCTGCTGACCACCGGCGAGTCGGTGGCGCCGGTGTGGATGGTGGTCCTGCCCGGGACGCCGGGGTCGATCGCGGTCGCGGTGCAGGGCCTCAGCTACGGCGGTCAGGGCGTCTTCATCCTGGACGACGGACAGCCGCGCGCGAACTTCATCCAGCCGCCCGAGGTCGGGACGTCGTTCCTGATCAACGGGCCTCCCGGCTACCTGCTCGGCGTCGGCGTATCGGACAACCTGCTCGTGTACCGGCTCGGCAGCGTGGGCGCGACGATGGAGTCTTACGGCGGCCTGGTCAGCAGCGCCCAGACCGGATTCGCCTACGACGCGGGCTTCGTCTACGGCAGCCAGGGCGAGGTCGTCGACCTGACCAACCCCGACGCGCCGCTGCCCGTCGGACGCTTCGCCTTCAACGGCTGCTTCCTGGCGGTCCGCAGCGCGAGCCGCGTGATGATGCTGTGCCCGAACCCCGCCGGCACCGGCGGGCCGCTCCTCCGCGTGCTCGACAGCGGCAACTTCATTCAGGTCGGCGCGGTGACGCTGCCCGATTCGCTGAGCGGCCTGTCCTTGAACCAGTTCGCCTACCTGGGCGGCGACGCGGTCGCGCTGCTCGGCGGCTACAGCCCGCTCCAGATCATGCACGCCCCGATCATCGGCACGCCGCCCTGAGCGGCCGGGCGGGCGGGTCGGATCGACGCTCGCCGGCTTTTTTTTTCGTCACCGACACCCCGGATATTCGTTTCTGGACCGATGGCACCGCTGCGAACGAGGCCGGCCCTGTCGCTGCCGATGGCGTCGCTCTCCGGCGACGGCTCGGATCGGGCCGATCTCGCCGCCCACCCCTGGCTGGAGGCCTTTCATCGGGGCGAGCATGGCTGCCTGGAGGCGTGCTATCGGGATCACTTCGCCACGGTCGACCGGGCGGTGGCGCCGCTGGTCGTCGGCGCGGATCGAGAGACGCTCGTCCACGAGGTGTTCTTCCGGCTGCTGACCGACGAATCGCTGCGGCGCGCGTTCCGGGGCGGCGCGTTCGCGGCCTGGCTGCGCGTCGTCGCCCGCAACCAGGCCATCGACTATGTCCGGCGGCGGCGGCTGGAGATCCGTTTCGTGAGCGAGCCGGAGCCGCCCGGCGCGCCGGCCGTCTCGGGCGGCATGGAACGCAGTGTCGACGTCCGGCTCACGCTGGAGCGGTTTCGCGAGCGCCGCCTGCCGCCCAAGTGGCGGCCCGTGTTCGACACCCGCATCGTCGCTCAGCACGAGCAAGCCGCCGCCGCGCGCATGCTCGGGATGAGGCGCACCACGCTCGCGTACCAGGAATATCGCATCCGGAGGCTGCTCCGGCGCTTCGTGCTGGAAGGAGAATCGAGATGACGACGCAGCCCGCGACCAGGATCGACGGACGTTCCGAACACGCGCGCCGGTTCGTCGACGCGCACTTCCGCGGCCGGATCTCGGGCCGCGACGAGCGCGAGATGCGCGCGCACCTGGTGACGTGCGTCGATTGCCGCGCCTACTACGATCGTCACCTGCACCTCGCCGCCGTCGATCCGGGAGGATCGTTGCCGGCCGCGGAGCGCCTGGCCCGCGGTCTCGGCCTTCGCACCCGCGGCGCGCGCGCCCACCATCTCAAGACCTGGCTGTCGCTGGCGGCGGGCGCCTGCGCGGCCGCCGCGGCCATCGCGATCGTCGTGCGCACCCACCCACCGTCCGACTTCGAGCCGCGCGGGCCCGCGCTCGGCTCCAGCAGCCAGCTGCTCGCCTACGAGGTCCCGAGGGGGGCCGCGCCGCGGCCGATCGCCGCCGAGATGCGGGCGGACAGCGCGCTCGCCTTCGCGTACGCGAACGTCGCGCGCAAGGCGCGCCTGATGGTGTTCGCCGTCGACGAGAATCGACAGACGTACTGGTATCAGCCGGCCTGGCGATCCGCGGCCGAGAACCCGGTGGCGATCGAGATCGCGCGCGACGGAGCGCTGCACGAGATCACGCAGGCCACCACCCACCGGTTCTCCGGGCGCCGCCTGCAGGTGTTCGGCGTCTTCCTCGATCAGCCGACGTCCGTGCGCGAGATGGAGGCCTGGATCGCCGAGGCCCCCAGTGACGGGCGGGGCGGGATCCGTCTCGCCGTCGACCGCGCCGACATCAGCCACGTGCAGGTGGCGCTGAGGCCGGTCCCATGACGCGCGGTCGTCATGAGACGCGCGGCGCGGCGGTCATCGCGGCGGCGGCGGCGGCGCTGCTCGCGCGACCGGCGCTCGCGAACGAGCCGCCGGCGGCGGACGCCCAGGCCCCGGCCCGCTTCGCGATCGTGGTGGGCGCGAACAAGAGCGTCGACCCCGAGGTGCGCGAGCTGCGCTACGCGGACGACGACGCGGCCGGATACCAGGAGCTGTTCCGGACGCTGGGCGCCCGGACCTACCTGCTGAGCCGGTTCGACGACGCCACCCGCCGGCTTCACCCGCAGGCGGCGGCGGAAGGCCTCGATCCGCGGCGGCACGAGCTGGAGCGGCTCGCCGAGCAGGTCGCGGCGGACGTGGCGCTGGCCCGCGGGCGCGGGGTCGCGACGGTCGTCTACTTCGTCTTCGCCGGGCACGGCGGGGTGGAGAACGGGCGCGGCTACCTGGCGCTGGAGGACGCGCGCCTCTACGGCGCCGACCTCGAGCGCCTGATCGTCGATCGGGTGGGGGGCGCCGAGACGCACTTCATCGTCGACGCCTGCGACTCGGTGGTCCTGGCGTTCTCACGCGGCCCGGGCGGCGAGCGCCAGCCGGTGCACGGGTTCGCGGCGCTGGGCGGGCTGGCCGCGCGCCCCGGCGTCGGCCTCCTGCTGTCGACGTCGTCGGCGCGCGAGAGCCACGAATGGTCCGAGTTCCAGGCGGGCGTGTTCAGTCACGAGGTCAGGTCCGGCCTGCTCGGCGCGGCGGACGCCGACGGCGACGGCCGCATCAGCTACCGCGAGATCGCGGCGTTCGTCCAGCGCGCGAACTCGCCGATCCCGAACGATCGATTCCGGCCCGAGGTTTACAGCAAGCCGCCCGCGCCGACCGCCGCCCTGCTCGATCTCCGGCAGGGGCTCGCCCGCCGGTTCGAGATCGACGGCGATCATCCCGGGCGCTACTTCATCGAGGATTCGCGGGGCGTGCGGCTGGCCGATTTCAACAACGCGAGCGGCCAGGCCCTCCACCTGGTGCGCCCGGCCGGCGCCGGCCGCCTCTTCCTGCGGAAGGTCGGCCCCGACAGCGACGTCGAGTACGTGCTGGAGGAGGCGCCCGCGGTCGTCCGCTTCGCGGATCTGCAGCCGCAGGCCACCGCCGTCCAGAACCGCGGCGCGCTGCAGGAGTCCTTCCGCCTGCTGTTCACGCTGCCCTTCTCGCAACAGATCGTCGACGCGTTCGTCGAAGCGCGACCGCCCGCCGAAGTCGCCGACGTCGGGTTCGACGCGGCTGCCGCTCGCCCCCGGCAGCACGTTCGCCGGGCGGTCGGGTTCGGCCTGCTCGGCCTCGGCGCGGCGGCGGCGGCGGGCGGAACCTGGGCGGTGCTGTCGGCGCTGTCGCTCGAGCACCAGGCAGAAACCACGCAGGCCGACGCGTTCCGCGCCAACCAGCTGATCGATCGCCGCAACGACTGGGCCCGCGTCCTCTACGGCGTCTCGGCCGCCGCGTTGATCGCGGGCGGCGTCGTGCTGTTCTGGCCGCGGCGCCAGGAGGCGCCGGCGCCGGCGATCGCGTCCGTGCGCGTCGACGTCTTCACCGGCGGGGCGGCCCTGGGCTGGGGCGGCCGTTTCTGATTTCGGAGATTCTTTCGTCGTGGCGGCGCGCGCGCTTCGTTATTGCCCTGAAGGAGCTGGAGGTCAGTCATGTGGCGTTCCCTCTCATTGATGTTGCTCGCGTCCGCGCTGGTCGGCTGCGTCGGAAAGCACTCGCTCGGTGACAACCAGGCGTGTCCGTGCGCGCCCGGGTGGACGTGCGACGCGACCCGCGACGTCTGCGTCGCGACGACCGGCAGCTGCCCCGCCGGAACGTTGCGGATCCCCGGGCCCGGCAGCTGCGCGGCCCCCGCCGGGCACGTGGTGCCGTACAAGACCGTCGCCGACCTCGAGGCGCTGATCCAGGGCGATTGGCTGCGCTGCAGCGGGACGGACTACGCCGCTCAGTTCGGCCCCGGGCTCCGGATCTCGCCGGACCACACCTGGAGCGCGCTGGCGACGGGCGACGGCGGCGCGCTCGAGCCGATCACGAGCGGCTTCGACGGATATGGCACCTGGACGGCCGACGAGGTCTACGCGGATCACATCCAGATCAACCTGCTCATCGTCAGCGGCGGCGGCACGGGCGGCTTCGCCACCTTCACCGACACCGGGCAGATGCGCCTCGACAACGGCAACGCGACGCCGCCCGACTACGTGCGCCTGAGCGGCGGCGGCGGTTGCGTCGGGAGCGGCGCCGCCGGCGCCGGCGGCTCTGCCAGCACCGCCGGCGGCGGCGGTCTCTCGGGGGGCATCGGCGGCTTCTCCGGCAGCGGTGGTGCGGGCGGCGCCTCCGGCGGCAGCGCTGGCGGCGGCGCCGGCGGGGCGACGGTGACGATCCCCGGGCCCGGCGACTGCGCGGCGCCCGACGGACACGCGCTGCCGTACACGACGCTCGCGGATCTGGAGGCGCTCATCGAGGGTGACTGGCTGAAGTGCAGCGGAACGGTCTTCTTCCCCGGCATCGGCGTTCGCATCTCGCCCGATCACACCTGGAACAGCCTGGAGGGAGGCGACGGCGGAGCCCTTCAACCGATCACGACCGGCTTCGACGGATACGGCACCTGGACCGACGAGGACCTGAGCCCGGTGCATTTCCAGTTCAACCTGCTCAAGGCCACCGGCGGCGGGGCCGGCTACGTCGTCACCTTCACCGACAGCGGCCAGGTGCGGCTGGACTTCGGCGATTCCGCGGGCAACTTCGTGCGCCTCGCCGCCGGCGACGCCGGCGCGGGGCCCTGAACGTCAAGCAGCGCCTGACAGCGGCGCGCGACGGGGCGCAACCCGATTGTGGCCGCGCTCACGCGGCCGCACGTTCGCCACATCCATCTCGCGGAGGGGGGCGACGGCATTGGCGACACAGAACGGGAAGGTCGCGCTGGTCACGGGCGCGTCGAAGGGGATCGGCGCGGCGATCGCGCGCCGGCTCGCCGCTGACGGGTTCGCGATCGCGCTGAACTATGCCGGCGACGACAAGCCGGCCCGCGCGCTGGCGCAGGAGATCGAAAAGGGCGGCGGGCGCGCGCTGCCGGTGCGCGCCGACGTCGCCGACCCGCAGGCGGTCGGGCGGATGTTCGCGGAGATCGAGGGCGCGCTGGGGAGCGTCGACGTGCTGGTCAACAACGCCGGCGTCATGCTGCTGGCGAGCATCGCCGAGATGGACGACGCGACCTTCGATCGTCAGGTCAGCGTGAACATCAAGGGGACGTTCAACCCTCTGCGCGAGGCGGCGCGTCGCCTGCGTCGGGGCGGGCGGATCATCAACCTGTCGTCGAGCGTCGTGGGGCTGCTGCAGCCGACGTACGGCGTCTACGCGGCGACGAAGGCGGCCGTCGAGGCGATGACGAGCGTTCTCGCGAAGGAGCTGCGCGGCCGCCAGATCACCGTCAACGCCGTCGCCCCCGGCCCCACGGGCACCGATCTGTTCCTGAACGGCAAGCCGCCCGAGGTGGTGGAGCGGCTGGCGAAGGCGGCGCCGCTCGAACGCCTGGGCAAGCCGGAGGACGTGGCCGCGATGGTGTCGTTCCTGGCGGGGCCCGACGGCGGCTGGGTCAACGGGCAGACGCTGCGGGCCAACGGCGGAATCATCTGATTCATCCGAAGGAGAACCAGCGAACATGAAGAAGATCATCGTCATCACGGGCGCGTCGAGCGGGTTCGGGGCGCTGGCGGCGCGCGCGCTCGCCCACGCGGGTCACACTGTCTACGCGTCGATGCGCGACGCGGGCGGGCGGAACGCCGCGGCTGCCGCCGACGTCGCGAAGTTCGCGCAGGAGAACGGCGTCGACCTGCGCGCCATCGAGATCGACGTCGGCGCGCAGGCGTCGGTCGACGCCGGCATCGGCAAGATCATCGAGACGCACAAGCGGCTGGACGTCGTCCTCCACAACGCGGGCCACATGGTGTTCGGGCCGGCCGAGGCGTTCACGCCCGAGCAGCTGGCGGAGCTGTACGACGTCAACGTGCTGAGCACCCAGCGGGTCAACCGCGCGGCGCTGCCCCAGATGCGCAAGCAGCGCGCCGGCCTGCTGGTCTGGGTCTCGAGCAGCAGCTCGGCGGGCGGGACGCCGCCCTATCTGTCGCCCTACTTCGCGGCGAAGGCGGGGATGGACGCGCTCGCCGTGCAGTACGCGCGCGAGCTGTCGCCCTGGGGCATCGAGACGTCGATCATCGTGCCGGGCGCCTTCACGCGCGGCACGAACCACTTCGCCCACGCGGGCCGTCCGGCCGACGCGGCGCGCGCCGCCGCGTACGAGGCCGGTCCCACCAAGGGCCTGGGCGACGAGATCCAGAAGGCGTTCGCCGCCATCGTGCCGGACGACGCGGATCCGGGGGCGGTCGCCGATTCGATCGTCGCGGTGGTCGACGCGCCCTTCGGCAAGAAGCCGTTCCGCGTCCACGTCGATCCGACCGAGGACGGCGCCGCCGTCGCCTTCGCGGTGATGGATCGCGTGCGCGCCGAGATGCTCCACCGCGTCGGCCTGTCCGAGCTGCTGACGCCGCGCGCGCCGTCCTGACGCGGTCGCCCCGGCCCTGCTTTCGACACCGGGGGGCCGCGATCAGAGCGTCCAGGGCGGGCTGAACAGCTCGCCCCCGGGCAGCACGGCCCGCCCGCCCACCGGCAGCACCGCCAGGGCGGTGAACGGCTCGGCGTTCGGGTTCGAGAGCGCGAACGTCTGGCCTGCGGGCACCACCAGGGTGTCGCCGGGGGCGATGACCTGCGCGCGGCCGTCGAGATCCACGCGCGCGGCCCCCGACAGCGCCACGAAGATCTCCTCCCGATCGATGGCGTGCGGCGTCGCCGGCGTGCCCGGCGCGAGGGTGATACGCCAGACGCAGGTCTCCGCCGCGCCGCAGCTGGGGGCGGCGTAGCCGATCACGCTCAGCCCGGGGATCTCGAAGACGGGCGCCGCGGAAGCCTTGATGAGGTGCATGGGCAGTCTCCTTGTCGTGAGAGCTCGCCCCTCCGGTATACTCGTTCTACCTCGGATGATCAACCATGGTTGAACAAAATCACAAGACGAACGAAGCGACTGAGCCGCTCGACCTGGGCATCCTGCTCGGCCTCGCCTATCAGGGCTTCGTCGACCGGCTGCGCGCGGAGCTGGAGCGGCAGGGCTTCGACGATCTGGGGGGCGCCTACGGCTACGTGTTCCGCGCCCTGGCCCACGCGCAGCCGAGCCAGCGCGAGCTGGCCCGGCGCCTCGGGATCACGGACCAGGGCATGGCGAAGATCATCACCGAGATGGTCGCGCGGCGGTACGTGGCGCGCCGCCCCGATCCGGACGACAGCCGGGTGAACCGCCTGGCGCTGGACGCCCGCGGCCAGGCGGCGCTGCGCGCGGCGCGCCGCTTTCACGCCGCGTTCGAGCGCGAGCTGGCCCGGGACCTCGGCGCGCCCGCCGTGCGGCGGCTGCGTCAGATCCTCGACCGCATCGCCCACCGCGCCGGCGATCGCGAGGCCGCCGGCGCCCGCCTCCGCCCGATGTGACGGCGCGGCGCCGGCGGCTCAAGCGGGGGCCGCCGGAAGCCGAAAAGCACGGTCATGAGCGACGCACGCGCGCAGGCGAAGGAGCAGCTGGCCACCCTCATCCAGCGGGTCATGGCGGACGGCAAGATCGAGCCCGGTGAACGGGAGGAGATGCAGGCGTTCTACCGGCAGGCGCTGCTGACCGTCAGCGACGTCAAGGAGGTGCTCGGCCGCTACCTGCGGGCCGTGCAGGACGACGTGCTCGCCGACGGCAAGGTGACCGACGAGGAACGCGCCCGCTGCCGCGCCGTCATCTCCGAGCTCAGGATCCCGCCCGGCCTCGTGCCCGACAGCTTCAAGGCGATCGCCGCGGCGTAGCGGCCGGAGCGCCAACTCCGGCCGCGCCACGCGCGACGACCGCCGCTAGTACCCGAGGCAGGTGAACAGCGCGCCGGTCTCGGCGTCGCAGGCGGGCGATAGCGGCACGGGCGGGAAGCCCGGGAACGAGCAGTCCCAGTTCGCGGCCGGGGGCGGCAGCGCGGTGACGCAGGCGAGGTACGCGTTCCACTCGGCGCCGCACGGGAAGTAGGTGTTGAAGAACTCCGTGTTCGAGACGCAGTCGGCGATGCACTGCGGGCGGCTGGCGTTCTGGTCCGCGCACGCGGCGGCGAACTGGGCGTCGCAGGCCTTCGCGCAGACAAAGGTCGGGTCGGCGGTGTTGCAGGCCGGCGACGACGCGTTGGCCGTCACCGTGGTCGACGGGCCGCCGGGCGGCTTCAGCGTCCACGATTGAGCCGCGCCCGTCGGGGACGGCACCGCGAAGACGAACACGTTGTCGCCCGGCTTGAAGTTGCGCGGCCGCGCCCCGGCGGTGTCGGCGGCGAGCTGGTTCTTCGGGCCGTAAGGGATGTTCACGGTCAGCGCGTTGTCGCTGCGGTAGCTGTAGTGCGCCGTGAACGCGCCGCTCGCCTGCGGCTCGACGCACTCGAGGCGCGGGACGATCGGCTCCTGGCCGGCGTGCGCGACCGCGTCGTCGAGGTAGTCGAGGAACGGATCGATGCGCGTGAAGATGGCGTAGTCCTCGCAGAACAGGCCGGTCCAGAAGCCGACGCCGGCCAGGTAGGTCGTGCCTTTGCGCTTGATGAACAGCGGGCCGCCCGAGTCACCCGCGCAGGTGTTGGCCGACGGCGCCATGCCGTCGGTCTTCAGCAGGTTCGGCTGGATGTTGGGATCGAGGATGCCCGGGTTGGGATCGTCGGGGTGGAAGTCGGCGTCGGTCGGCGAGCCGAGGATCTTCACCTTGGCGCTGCGCTTGATGAAGGCGCCTTCGACCTGCGAGATGTCGGCGGTCAGCGCCTTGCTGCCGCCCCACCCCGCGATGTCACCCTTCTTGTCGTCGTCGGTCACGGGCGAACGCAGCAGAGGGATCGGATCGAACGGCAGCTCGCGATCCAGGTGCAGGATCGCCAGGTCGGGATAGTTGAGGGTCGCGTCGTAGGCGGGGTGCTGCGCCGCGGTCTCCGCGCGCGCCCACACCGACGGCTGGCCGGGCGCGGGGATCACCGGCAGCGAGTTCACGTCCGTCGGATAGTCGTCGCCGAAGTAGACGAAGGTCTGGCCGGGGATCGACTGACCGGGGCGGAGGCAGTGCGCCGCCGTCACGACGACGCGCTTGGCGAAGTAGGTGCCGGTGCAGAAGATCCAGCCGCCGTTGAAGAGGTTGGTCCGGATCCCGACCACCTGCGGCAGCTTCTTCTCGATCTTGCCGCGGACGATCCCCTCGGTGCTGTCGTCCGTCGGGTCGGGCGTATCGACGCCGCAAGCCGCGAACAACGAGAACGACAACGACGCGCACATCAGCAATCCGAAGCGACCGAGCTTCATCTGGACCTCCAAGAAATTTTGTCCAACCGTCCGTGACTCACGACACGGGCGGATAGTTGCGCCGCGTGAAGCGACTTCGCAAGGGACAATTGGCCCGATCGCCGGTGGTTCCAGCGATTGCGGTGATCAGAGCGCGCGCGAATGGGAATCTGGAGGCCTCGACGATGTGGAGAGATCTGCAGATTGCAGCTGGGGTCGTGCTGTTTGCGACTGGCGTCATCGGCTGCGGCGGCGGCGCGCGGCCGGGCTCCGATCCCGGCACCGCCGGCAGCGCCGCGGCGGGCACCGGCGGGAGCTCGCCCGGCGCGGGCGGTAGCGCGGGCGGCGGCACCGCCGGCAACTCTGTCGGCGGCGGCGGCGGCAGCGCGCTCGCCGGCACCGGCGGGAGCTCGATCGGCGGCAACGGCGGCGCAGCGGGTGGCAGCGCGGGCGCCGGCAACGCGGCGGGCAGCGGCGGAACCGCGGGCAGCGGCGGCGGTGGCAACGGCGGATCATCCGCGGGCGGCGCGGGCGGCGCGGCAGCG
>DATBHU010000362.1:0-9548 GCA_036557265.1 Polyangia bacterium | reverse complement strand
GGTCAGCCAGAACGGCCTGATGAACGCGCCGAAGTCGGGCGCCAACGCGAACATCTTCACGAACACGAGTGGCAACACGAGCCAGACCAGCTCGGTGTTCTCACCGACGTACACGTACACTGTCGAGGCGGCCTCCGGGATCCAGGCGGCCGTGATGGCGGGCGCGGGGCCGCATTAGTAGATGCGGCCCGTCCTGACGATGAAGCTGCGCATCGCGCTGATCGGGGTGGCGGCGATCGCGATGTCATCGTGCGGGAGCAGCGATGACACGCCGACGCCGGGCAACGGCGGCCGCGGCGGCGCTTCGGCGGGCGGGAGCACGGGCAGCGCGGGAACCACTGGAACGGGCGGATCGTCGACGGCCGGCGCGGCGGGGACGAGCGGCGGCGCCGCGGGCACTACGAGCGGCGCCGCGGGTACGACCAGCGGCACGGCCGGCGCCGGCGGCATCGCGGGCGGGGGCGACGCGGGTACGACGGGCCAGGCCGGACAAGGCGGATCGGCAGGAACAGCCGGATCGGCGGGCCGCGGCGGCGCCGGAGGATCGGGGCAGGGCGGCACTGGAGCCGGCGGACGGGGCGGCGGCACGGCGGGCAGCGTTGCGGGGCGCGGCGGCACCACCGGCGCGGGCGGCGTCGCCGGGACGACGGGCCAAGGTGGGTCAGCCGGGTCAGCCGGGTCAGCCGGATCAGCGGGCGCAGCTGGCCGCGGCGGTGCGGGCGGCACGGCCGGGACAGCGGGACCAGGTGGAACAGGCGGGCAGGGCAACCTTCCGGCCGGCGTGAAGTCGCTGTTCCCGGCGCCGAACGGACAGAACCTCTGTCCCGATCCGCCCTTGAAGATCACGTTCAACAGCGCGCCGGCGCTCGGAACGGCGGGACGCTTCCGCGTCTTCACGAGCGGCGGCTCCGTCGTCGCGACGGTCGACATGGCGGCCACCACCGTCAGCGAGTCGATCGGCGGCATGACGTTCATGGTGTCGCGTCCGGTCTACGTCGACGGCAACACCGTCAGCGTCACGCTGCCGCCCAGGTCGCTCGGCTACGGCATGACGTACTACGTGCAGGTCGAGAGCGGCGCCATCACCGCCGGCGGCGCGTTCTCGATCACCGACAGCACGACCTGGCGGTTCACCACCATGGCCGCCGCCCCCGCCAACAAGACCGCGATCAGCGTGGGGCTGGACGGGGCCGGCAGCTTCTGCTCGGTGCAGGGCGCGTTCGACTTCGTCCCGGCGAGCAACACCGCGGCGACCACCATCACCGTCGGCGCGGGCGCGTACCACGAGATCATCCGCGTCAACGCGAAGAACAACGTCACGCTGGCGGGCGCCGATCGGAACGGCACGGTGATCTCCGCGACCAACAACAACAACCTGAACGCGAGCACCAAGGGCCGCTCGCTGTTCGGCGTGGACGGCTCGAACACGGTGACGATCCGCAACCTCACGATCAAGAACCTGACCCCGCAGGGCGGGTCGCAGGCCGAGGCGCTGCGCCTCGAGAGCTGCGACAAGTGCGTGGTCCGCGACGCGACCGTCATCAGCCTGCAGGACACGCTGCTCTGGAGCGGCCGCATCTACGCCAGCAACGTCCTGATCGAAGGCAACGTCGACTACGTCTGGGGGACGGGCGCCGCCTACTTCGTGAACTCGGAGATCCGGACGATCGGCCGTTCGGGCGTCATCGTGCAGTCGCGCAACACGCCCTCCGGCTACGGCTACGTGTTCGTCGACACCAAGCTGACCGCCGACGCCGCGAGCACGAGCAACAACCTCGCGCGCATCGACGCCGGGACCTACCCGGGCAGCCACGTCGCGTACATCAACTGCCAGATGACGTCGGTCTCGGCGGTCGGCTGGCAGCTGACGGCGGGCTCGCCGTCGTCGTCGCTGCGCTTCTGGGAGTACAAGAGCGTCGACGCCTCCGGCAACCCGATCAACGTCAGCCAGCGGCTGGCCGGATCGCAGCAGATCTCCGATTCGCAGGCGGCGATGATGCGCGATCCGACCGTCGTCCTCGGCGGCTGGCAGCCGCCCGCGAACTGACGGCCGGTTGCCGCGGCGACGCCGTGCGTGCTTGCCGCGGGAGGCGTTCGCGGTCAATCATCGTCGCTGGTGAGGCGCCTCGGGGTCACGTCGGTGATGCTGGCCGCCCTGCTCGGCCAGGCGACCGGATGTTCGATCCTGTTCGTCAAAGGCCCGCCGCCCGAGGACGAGCGCGGGCGGATCGTTCACTGCACGGAATCGAACGTGGCGCCGTTGATCGACATGATGATCGCGAGCTACCAGACAGTGCGGATCGCGTTCGCGCTGTCGGCCAGCGACGCCGACTACCGGAACTCGCAACTCAGCCGGTCGGACGACGTCGCCATCGGCGCCTCGCTGCTGGCGCTGTTTGCCGCCTCGTCGATCATCGGGTTTCACCAGACCAGCGCCTGTCGCGACGCGCTGCTGGAGGCCGAATACCCGTCCCCGCCGCCGCGGGCGCGGCCGCGCGCGTCCCGGCCGCCGCCACCCCGGAAGCTCAACCCGCCGACGCCTGCGCAGCAGAAGCTGGACGAGGAAGAGGAGGAGCGGGCGGTGCGCGCGCGGGCGGCCGACATGGCGCGGGCCTCGCGCGCCGCGGACGGTCCCGACGGCGGTGCCCCGCCGGACGACGAGCCCGCGGTCGTTCCCGCCAGGCCCGCGCCCCCGGCCACGCCCCAGCGTGCGGATCCGGAGTAACGTCAGCGCGGCTGGACAGCGGCGGTGTAGATGTTGAGCGCGCCGTCGCGATCGGACGTGAAGTACAGCGTCTTGCCGTCGGGGGTGAGCCACGGGTCGCGCTCGTCGCCGGCCGTGTTGAGCTCCTCGAGCGGGAATGTCTGTTCGAACTCGTCGTCGACCGAGCGGCGGTAGGCCACGTACAGATCCGCGGTCGGCGTGCCGCCGTCGGGCGCCGCGGCGTCGGGCGGGGCCTGCAGGAACGCCGACGAGAAGAACAGCGTCAGCCCGTCGTCGCTCAGGAAGCCGTCGACGGTGCTGCGATCCGGGTAGGCGAGCCGCGACACGAGCACGGGCATGCCGAACGGCGCGCCCTCGCTCGACCGCGTCGCGAAGAAGGTCTGGTAGACGGCAGCCGTCGCGGTCTTCGACGACAGCGGCATCACCAGGCCGTGCTGGCCGGGTGGCCGCGGGATGTCCTCGGCGGTGGTGTTCAGCGCCACGACGTTGCCCGGTGACAACCAGGGGCTGTTGCGGTTCGCGCGGCTCGACACCCAGATGTCCGTCGACCCGACGCCGCCCGGGCGGTCCGATCCGAACCAGAGGGTCAGGCCGTCGGCGGAGATCGCCGAGCTGGTCTCGAACGTGCTGGAGTTGACCTCGGTGAGCGGCGCCGGTGCACCGAACGGGTGGGCGACGTCGCCGCGGCGCGCGGACCAGACGTCGCCGCTGCCGCTGCCGCCGCCGCGGTCGCTGGTGAAGAAGATCTCGAGCAGGTCGGCGGTCAGCGTCGGGTTGTCGGTGCGGGCCGGGGCGTCGGACCGCAGCGCCGTGACCACCTGGGGCGGATCGAAGTGATAGCGCCGGGGATTGCTGCTGCCGAGCGTGAGCGTCTGGCCCGAGCACGCGGCGATCGCTGCGGCGAGCGCCGCGATCGCCCACGAGACCGGGCGCGGACACGGACCGGATGGCGGCATCGGGTTGATGCTAGCATCGGTCGCGGTTGCGTTCGGAACGCGTCGCGCTCGCCCTCCTGGCGGCCCTGGTGCTGCTCCCCGCCAGCTGGGCGGATGCCCAGACCACGCCGGCGCCGGTGGCCCGGCTGGAGCTGGACGCCAGCCCGGCCTGCTCGACGCGCGACGAGCTGGTGGCGCGGGTCGCCGCGCGCTCGACGCGGGTTCGCTTCGTCACCGACGGGGCGGGCATCCCCTCGCTGGCCGCGCGCATCGAGGCCGGCGCGCGCGGCGGCGTCATCGCGGGGCTGACCGTCGTCGAGCCGGACGGGCGCAAGTTCACCCGCCGGATCGAGGCGCCGTCGTGCGCGGCGGCGACGGACGCGCTCGCCCTGGTCGTCGCCATCACGCTGGATCCGACAGTCGTGATGGACGCTGCGCCCCGGTCCGCGCCGGCCTCACCTGCCGCGTCGCCGCCGGCGCCGGCCGCTGCCCCCCCGCCGCCGCCCGCGGCGCCCCCCAGGTTTCCGCCGCCCGCCCCGCCCGAGGCGGAGGTCCACGCGCGCGCCGCCGCGCCCGCGGAGGGCACCGGTCCGACGGTGCCCTCGACCCCCTACCTGGGCGCCGCCGTGTCGGGAGAAGCGATCGCCGGGCCGGCGCCGACGCTGATGCCGGGCGCGGCCCTCGAGCTGGAGGCGGGGCTCGACCGGGCGTCGCTCTGGTCGCCCGCCATGATGCTGACGCTCGCGCACGCCTGGAGCGGCGACGTCGTCGAGCCCCTCGGGACGGCTGCGTTCACGCTGGACCTGGTCTCCCTCGACGCCTGCCCGCTCCGCCTGGTGGTGCTCCGCGTGGAGGCGCGCGCCTGCGCGGCCGGATCGCTCGGGCGGCTCGCCGCGCAGGGTTCGAGGACGTTCGACCCGGGTTCGGTGGCCCGCGCGTTCGCGACCGCGGGTGGGGCGGCGCGTCTGGCGGTGCCGTCCGGATCACGCGTTCAGGTGCGCGTCCGGGTCGGGGCCGGCGTCCCGCTTTGGCGCGATGCGTTCCAGTTCGATCGTGACGTGTTTCACCGGGTTGCTTCGGTTACTCTGGTGGGGGACGTGGGGCTGGGCGTGCGGTTTCCGTGATCGGTTGATGACGGCCGGCGCATGAAGAATCGGGACATGACCAGATTGGCTCTCGTGAAGTCGGGCGCCGCCGCCGAGCGGGCGGTCGGTCATGACGAGAAGGCGGCGCCGCCGCGCGCGCCCGTCGATCGCACCCGTCTGGAACGCATGTTCACCGCGCACCACGCGCTGGTCTGGCGCACGCTGCGCCGGCGCGGCCTCGACGCCGACGCGGCGGCCGATGCGACCCAGCAGACCTTCCTGGTCGCGGCGGAGCGGCTGCCCGACATCAACCACGACAGCGAGCGCGCGTTCCTGGTCGGGACGGCGCTGCGGGTGGCGTTCTCGTGGGGGCGGAAGACGGTGCGCTGGCAGCTGGACGAGGACATGGACCGGCGCGCGGCGGCGAGCCGCGACATGCTGGACGAGCAGACCGCGATCCAGCTGTGCGACCTGGCGCTGTCCAAGGTCGATCCGGAGCTGGCGGAGATCTTCGTGCTGTTCGAGCTGGAGGATCTGACGTCGCCCGAGATCGCGGCGCTGCTGGAGATCCCGCTCGGCACGGTGGCGTCGCGGCTGCGGCGCGCCCGCGAGCAGTTCCGAACGGTGGTGGGCCGCCTCGAGCTGGCGATGCGGCGGGAAGGGAACGCGTGACACCGTGTCGCAACGTTCAATAGACCCGAAGCGTCTGACCGTGGTCGGTGCGACCGATCTCGAGCGCACGTTGCTGCAGGCCGCGCGCCGGGAGCGACCTTCGCCCGAGCTGACCAGGCGCATGGCGGCGGGCCTCGGCATCTCCGCCGCGGTGGCGGCGGCGCCGGCGGCGGCCGCGTCGGCGGTCGTCGCCAAGGCGACGGTCGTCTCGTGGGTGCCGGCGACCGTGCTCGCGGCGGCTGTCGCCGCGGGGGTGGTCGGGGTGAGTCTGGCGAGCAGGCACGCGGGCGGCGGCGCGGCGGATCGCGCCCCGCAGACGCAGACCGCGGCGCAGGCGCCGGGGATCGTCGCCGCGCGCGTCGAGGAGGCGCCGCCGCCGGCCGACACGGAACCCGCGCGGGTCGAGAAGCGGGCCGAGAAGGTTCACCGGCGCGCGACGCCGCCGGCGCCCGCGGCCGATCTGCGCGATCAGATCGCTCTGATCGACGCCGCCCGGACCGCGGTGAAGGCCGGCGCGACCGATCGGGCGCTGGCGCTGCTGCGCCGGTACGAAGCCAACTACGCGGGAGGCGCGTTCCGGCCCGAGGCCCTCGCGTTGCGCATCGAGGCGCTGGACGCCGGCGGCCACGGCGCCGAGGCGCGCGCGCTGGCGCGCGATTTTCTCGCGCGCTACCCGCAGAGCCCCGTCGCCGACCGCGTCGCCCGCATCGCCCACTGATTCTTCGCCTCTCCCCTTCGGGAGAGGCCGCCGAGCCGAAGGCTCGCGGGTGAGGGGAGTCGCCCTCAGCGCTCCGACAGGTGGATCACCTTGTGCGGGTTCTGCTTGATGATGCCGTCGCTCATCAGGATGTGATCGCGCAGCAGCGCGGCCAGCTTCTTGCCAGCCTCATCGCCGTAGATTGGTCCCGACCGGGAAAGCCCTGGATCGGAGGCGAAGAATCACTTTCGTCACGAATGCCGTTCGGGTCTGCCCCGAAACCCGGCGATTTCTCGATCGAATCTCGGCCGCTCGGACATGGACGATGGAGGAACCGACGGTGCAACGTTTCCGGGACGGAGCAGGTCTCCCGCGCTCGTTCGCGCTCGCCCTCGCGGCGATCACTCTCGCTGGCGCGTGCGGCAGCGGCGCGGGTTCGAGCGAGACGGGCGGCCGCGGCGGCGCCGCCGGCGGGACCGGCGGCGCGTCGGGCGGTAGTGGCGGCGCCACGAGCGGCAGCGCCGGTGCCGCGGGCGCGGGCTCGGGCACGGGCGGCAGCGCCGGCGTCTCGGGCAGCGCGGGCGCATCAGGCGCGGCGGGCAGCGCCGGCGCTGCGGGCGGCGCCGGCACTGCGGGCGGCGGCGCTTCGGGCGCCAGCGCCGGCGCGGGGCGCGGCGGTGTGGGCGGGACCGCGGGCGGCGCCGGCACGGCTGGCGCCTCGGGCTCGGCCGGTACGGGCGCGGCGGGCAGCGGCGGCGCCGGACGCGGGGGCGCGAGCGGCGGCGCCGGCGCGGGCGGCAGTGCAGGCGGCGCCAGCGGCGCGCGCGGGGGCGCCGGCGGAACGAGCGGCACCGGCGGGGGCGGGACGGCCGGCGGCGGCGGCGCCGGTGGCAGCGGTGGAACGGTGACCGGTCCGATCCCCGCGTTCCCGGGCGCCGACGGCGCGGCCGCGCGCATCACCGGCGGCCGACGCGGCGCCGTCTATCACGTCACCAAGCTGGACACCGACTTCAACGACGTCGCGGTGGGCACGCTGCGCTACGGGCTGACGATGCTGACCGGTCCGCGCACGATCGTGTTCGACGTCAGCGGCGTGATCCATCTCGGCCGCCCCGCCGTCGCCGGCTGGGACGCGAACGGCAACGGCTGGGACACGCAGTCGCGCCTGAACATCCCGTCGGACACGACCATCGCCGGCCAGACCGCGCCGGGGCCGATCATCATCATGGGCGGCACGATCAAGCCGGGCGGCAACAACATCATCATCCGCAACGTCACCTTCGCCGTCGGCTACGGCAGCCGCACCTTCGACGAGCCGGGCAAGCCGCCGGTCGCCGGCGACTTCCCCGATTCGTACACCTACGACGCGATCGACATCAGCGGGACCAACGTGATGATCGATCACGTCACGGCGATCTACGGCACCGACGAGACCGTCTCGATGAACGAGCTCGCCAACAACGTCACGGTGCAGTTCTGCACCATCGCGCAGGGCCAGAACTACCCGCAGGCCGACGCCGAGGCGTCCAGCCTGACGTACACGGGCCACGCGCTCGGGTCGCTGCTGCAGGCGGGCTCGAACGCGAAGGTCAGCTTCCTCCACAACCTGTACGCGCACCTCAAGGGCCGCCTGCCGCGCGTCGGCACCGAGTCGTCGGTGCTGACCACGGCCGGCGTCGGCGCGTTCAACGACTTCCGCAACAACGTCTTCTACAACTGGCTCGGTACGGCGGGGACGGGCGCGTCCGGCCAGGCGAGCCAGAACAACTTCGTCGGTAACTTCTACCTGGCGGGGCCGGGCGGCGACAATCCGTCGGGCGGCACCAGCACCGCCATCACGACGGCGTCGGGCGGCACCTCGGTGTTCAACGGCAGCGATTCGACGAACACCAAGGTCTATCACTCGGGCAACGTCAAGGACGTCAACAAGGACGGCGACGCCAGCGACGGCACCGCGCTGGCCAACAGCGACTTCGGGTCGTCGAGCTTCGAGTCGGCCGCCTACACGCAGACGCCGTACTACGGCGCGACCGACGACGCCGCCACGGCGTTCAAGCGCGTCACCGATTATTCGGGCGCGCGCTGGTGGAGCCGCGCGGCGGTCGACGCGCGCCTGGTCGGCGAGACGCGCGCCGGGACCGGGAAGATCGTCGCGTGGGCCGACGATCCGTTCAACGCGAGCGCGTCGGAGGGGACGGAGTGGCGCGCGCTGGTGGCGACGCCGACCGTGTCGCAGCCCGCCGGCTACGACAGCGACAACGACGGCATGCCCGACGCGTGGGAGAGCCAGCACGGCTTCAACCCGAACGTCGCCGACGACAGCGGCGACGCGGACGGCGACGGCTACACGAACCTCGAGGAGTACCTGAACGAGGTCGCCGCCTGGCCCGCGATGGCGGAGCTGATCTTCGACGGCGCGCGCGGCGTGCGCTACGCCGAGATCGGCAACTGGCGCGTGCGCGGCGCGCCCGCGACGGCGATCTGGCAGCCGAGCCGGTACGACAGCGCCGTCATCGCGGCGGGCACGGCGGTGGTCGACGCCGGCGGGCAGAGCGCGGGCCGAGTGCGCGTGGCGGCGTCGCTGGCCGTGAAGGCGGGTGAGCTCGTGGTGCGGGGGCCGCTGACGATCGCCGCGGGCGGCAGGGTCGCGCTGGCGGGCGGCGTCCTCGACGTGACGGATCTGGAGAAGGCGCGGCCGGCGGCGCGCTTTGCCTTCGATTTCAGGGGCGGCACGCTGCACGCCGACACCGTCGGCTTCGATCTCGTCGACGAGGGCGGCGTCCTCGCGCCCGGGCGCGGCGCCGGCCTCGGACGCACGCGGATCGCGGCCAACCTGAGCATCACCCGCGGCGCGCTCGCGATCGGCGTGACCGGGAAGGGGAGTGACGCGGTCGAGGTCGACGGCGCCGCGCGGCTGGGCGGCGCGCTGCGCGTCGACGCGCGCGACGGCTTCACGCCGCGCTCCGGCGACGCCTGGACGATCCTGCGCGCGCGCCGGGGCGTCAGCGGCCGCTTCACCAGCGTGACGCCCGGCTACCGCGTCGCGGTCGTCGGCGATCGCGTCGTGCTCACCTACGGCATACCGCGGAGGAGCTGACGATGAGCACGCAGGATTCCAGGCCCGGTCGTTCCGCGCGGCTGGCCGTCGCGCTCGCGAACGCGCTCGCGCTCGCGCTCGTCGCCGTATCGTGCGGTGGCTCGGACGACTCCGGCGGCGGGACCGGCGGCAGCGGTGGGACTGCCGGCGGCGCGGGTGGCGGAACAAGCGGCAGCGCGGGCACGACGGGGGCGGCGGGCGGCGCGGGCGTGAGCGGCGCGGCCGGCACCGGCGGCGCGGGCGGCAGCGTCGGCGGACGCGGCGGCGCGAGCGGGAGCGGCGGCGCCGCGGGCACGGGCGGCGCTGCAGGCACGTCCGGCGCCGGTGTCGCGGGTCG
>DATBHU010000361.1:0-1700 GCA_036557265.1 Polyangia bacterium | reverse complement strand
GTTGTCGCTGACCGTCCTGGCGACGGTCGCGCCTTCGAAGTCGGTCAGGTACTGCGGATCCCCGGTCGTCTCCCACAGCTCGGCCGCGGCCCACAGGCGGTTGTCTGAATCGGGGCTGGTCGCGTCGTAGCCGCCGGTGCCGAACATGGAGAGGTCGGGGCTGATGCGGCCGTTGGCCTTGAGGAACGTGTAACCAAGCTGCGCCGAGGCCAGGTACTGGCTGGCCAGCGTCGCGTCGTACGGCATGTAGACGCGCGCCGCCTGCGCCATCACCGCGACGAGGTTGGCGGTCGCCGACGTGCTGATCCCGGTGTAGTAGCGCCGCGACCCGTCCGTCTCCGGCATGACGAACGACTCGAACTGAAGCGCCGTGACCTTGAACGACACCGAGCCGTCGTCCTCCTGCGTGGTCAGCAGCCAGTCGAGCTCCCACTTCACCTCGGCGAGGAAGTCGGGCAGCGCGCCGCCGTGCTCCGGGATGGGCGGCAGCGACAGCGTCGACAGCAGCGCCGGGAAGCGCTCGAACGCTTCCAGCAGCATCCCCGCCGCGAACGCGCCGTTGGTGACGTACTTGCCGTAGTCGCCGGCGTCGTGCCAGCCGTGCAGGCTCGGCTTGATCGTGTCCATCAGGACGTTGTCGAGGAACTTCTGGGACGCGTCGCCCGCGTGGCACATGCCGTGCGACCACTTCTGCCCGTCGAGGTTGATGGTCACCGGGGTGTTGCAGCGCTGTCCGTAGAACGCGATCATCGCGTGGGTCAGCAGATCGCGGAACGCGTCGGCCGCGATGTTGAACGGCGCCGACTTGGCGATGCCCTTCGACGTCATCAAGCTCGGGACGGCGATGTAGTACCTGCCCGGCGTCGTGAACGGCGTGAAGTCACCGACGTAGTACGTCGACATCGTGGCGCTGTCGGTCATCGGCCCCTGCACGTCGCACGTCCAGACGACGGCGTCGGTCGCCGCGTCGCGCACGTCGGCGCTGGCTTGTGGCAGCGTCGTCATGCCGGACGGCAAGACGATGGTCACCTTCTTGGCCCGCGTCGACACGTACCCCACCGAGTCGGCGCGCACCGGGTGGACCTCCCAGACCTCGGTGATCGGAGGCGGCGGCTTGTCGCTGGACGGGAAGAGCGTGCTGCAGCCGGAAAGGACCGGGACCGCGAGCGCACAAACGATGAGCGGCGAGACCTGCGAAAACGAAACCAAGCTACGTGAACGCGACAAGGTAGACCTCCAGCGAAGCATCTTCCTGGGTGGAGTCAGCTGCCACCCAGCACGGCTCAGAATTCCGCCATCTTAGCGGAAATGCGGGGGTCAATCCCGGGCGCCGGGGGCTCGGCCTGTGCGCCCGGGCTCAATCCGCGGCGCCGGGGGCCAGGCTGTGCGCTGGGTCAGTCCGTGGCGCCGTCGGCCGAGCCGTCGGTACCGCTGCCGCCCGCGCCGCCGGAGCCACTGCCGCCACCGCCGCCGCTGCCACCGGTGCCGCCGCTCGCGCCGCCGCTGCCGCCGCTCGAGCCGCCACCGCCGCCCGCGCCACCGCCGCCGCCCGCGCCGCCGGCGTTCCCAGCCGCGCCGCCGCGGCCGCCCGCGCCGGCGCCGCCGCCCGCACCACCGCCGCCACCGCCCGCCGTGCCGCCGCCCCCGCCCGCACCGCCCCGCCCGGCAGCGCCACCCGTGCCGCCTGCGCCGGCCGTACC
>DATBHU010000360.1:0-4684 GCA_036557265.1 Polyangia bacterium | reverse complement strand
GGCGACGCGGCCGAGGTCGCCGGCGCGCGTCACCCCGCGGCGATCGAGGGCGGCGCGCGCGAACGAGATCGGGTGCGGGCCGGTCGTGACGCTGCCGGCGTGGAAGTCGGCGGCCATCTCCTCGTCGGCGGTCATCTCGGGCAGCGGCCCGATGTCGCTTGCCGCGACGTCGTTGGACGGCACCCGCGCGAACAGCGGGCCCGACTTTCCGAGCGCGTCGACCTGCCAGAGCGCCTGCCGGCGCGTCCCGCCCAGCGCCGCCAGCGCGCCGACCTCCGCCAGCGCGGCGAGCTCGCGCTCGTTCGGCCGCGCGCGCGCCGCCAGGTCGGCCAGCGACGCGAACGGCGCCGCCGCGCGCGCCGCCTCGATCCGCCGGCCGGTCTCCTCGCGCAGCCCCGACACGTAGCGCAGCCCGATCCGCAGCGCCCGCCCGCCGTCCTCGACGTCGCAGCGCCAGCCCGAGCGCGTCACGTCGATCGCCCGCGCCTCGACGTCGTGGCGGACGGCATCATTGACCAGCGTCGCCGGGTGATAGAAGCCCATCGGCCAGGCGTTCAGCAGCGCGGCCGTGAACGCGGCGTGGTGGTACGCCTTCAGGTACGCCGACGCATAGGCGAGCAGCGCGAACGACGCCGCGTGCGACTCCGGGAAGCCGTAGAGCGCGAACGACTTGATCCCCTGGATGATCTCGTCCTGGGCCGGGCCGTGGATTCCGTTCTTCGCCATCCCTTCGCGCAGCGCGATCTCGATGGTGTTCATGCGCTCCTGCGAGCGCTTGAACCCCATGGCGCGCCGCAATTCGTCGGCCTGGCCGCCCGTGAAGCCGGCCGCCGTCATCGCCATCTTGATCAGCTGTTCCTGAAACAGCGGCACGCCCAGCGTCCGCGCCAGGATCGGCTCCAGCGACGGGTGCGGGTAGCGCACCTGCGCGCGGCCGTTGCGGCGTTCGAGGTACGGGTTGACCATCTTGCCGACGATCGGGCCGGGCCGGATGATCGCCACCTCGACCACCAGGTCGTAGAAGTGCGTCGGCTGCATGCGCGGCAGCGTCGCCATCTGCGCGCGCGATTCGACCTGGAACACGCCGACCGTGTCGGCGGCGCGCAGCATGCCGTAGACCTTCGGATCGTCGGGCGGCAGCTTGGCGTAGTCGATCGTCACGCCCTCGTGGCGCCGGATCATCGGCACGGCTTCCTCCAGCACCGCCATCATCCCGAGCCCGAGCAGGTCGACCTTGACGATGCCGAGATCGGCGCAGTCGTCCTTGTCCCACTGCACGACCACCCGGCCCGGCATGCTGGCCGGCTCGAGCGGCACGACCGCGTCCAGGCGGCCGGCGGCGATCACCATGCCGCCCGAGTGCTGGCCGAGGTGGCGCGGCAGGTTGAGGAGAGCGCGCGCCGTCTCGCCGATCAGGCGGTTGCGGTGCTCGGTGGGCGGGAAGCCGGCGGCGGCCAGGTGGAACTCCAGCGGCTCGTCGCCCGCCATCAGCCAGGTGGGGAGGTGGCGCGCGATGCGATTGAGCTGCTCCTCGGCCAGGCCGAGCGCGCGCCCCGCGTCGCGCACCGCCATGCGCGGCCGGTAGGTGATCACGTTCGCGGTCATGGCCGCCCCGCGCGCGCCGTACTTCTCGTAGACGTGCTGGATCACCAGCTCGCGCTGATCGCCCGACGGCAGATCCAGATCGATGTCGGGCATGCGATCGGCGGCATTGTCGGCGGCGGCGACGCGCTCCTCCGACAGGAAGCGCTCGAACAGCAGGTCCATCCGCACCGGGTCGACGGCGGTGATGCCGAGAACGAAGCAGGCCGCCGAGTTCGCGGCCGACCCGCGCCCCTGCACCATGATGCCGCGCGAGCGCGCGAACTGGACGATGTCCCAGACGATCAGGAAGTACCCGGCCAGGCCGAGGCGATCGATGATGCCGAGCTCGCGCGCGAGCTGGCGGCGCACCTTGGGCAGGAGCGGATCGCCCGCGTCGTAGCGCCGGCCCACGCCCGCCCAGGCGAGCTGCTCGAGAGTGCTCTGCTGCGTCTCGCCGGGCGGCACGTCGTAGTCGGGGAACACGTAGCCGAGGTTGGCGAGCGTGAACGCGCAGCGCTCGGCGATCGCGCGCGTCGCGCGCACGGCGGCCGGCAGATCGCCGAACAGCCGCTGCAGCTCGGCGGGCGGCTTCAGCCAGCGCTCGGCGTTCGGCGCCAGGCGGCGCCCGATCTCGTCGACGGTCGCCTTCTCGCGCGCGCACGTCAGCACGTCGTGCACGATCCGCTGCGCGGGCGTGGCGTAGCGGACGTCGTTGGTGGCGACGACACCGACGCCCAGCGCCTCCGCCTGGGCCAGCACGTCGCGGTTGCGGTGGGCCTGCGCGGCGTCGAAGTGGCGCTGCACCTCCAGCCAGACGCGGTCGCGCCCGAACATGTCGACGAGCGCGGGCAGATCGGCGCGCGGCGCCGCGCCGGCGAGCACGGTCAGGCCGCCCGCGTGCGCGGCCAGCAGCTCGGCGGGCGCGTCCAGCGGATCGGACTTCTGCTTGCCGCTGTCCACCTTGGCCGCCGTGATCAGCTGGCAGAGGTTCTGGTAGCCGCGGCGATCCTCCACCAGCAGGAGGACCGGAGGCGCGCCGGCCGCCAGCGAGATCTCGGCGCCGACGATCGGCCGCAGGCCGGTCCGGCGCGCCGCCGCGAAGAAGCGCGGCGCGCCGTAGACCCCGTCGCGATCGGCGAGCGCCAGCGCCTCGTGGTCGCCGTCCGCCGCCGCCGCCACCAGGTCCTCGGGCAGCGACGCGCCGTCGAGGAAGCTGAACGCCGACCGGCAGCGCAGCTCGACGTAGTCGGGCCTAATCATAGTAGCCATCGAGGAACCAGCGGCCGTCGCGCGCGTCCTGATGCACGCGATAGACCGCGCCGTCCGACGCGTGCACGTCCCAGTACGTGCGCTGGAAATGTTCCTCCTCGCGCCACCACTCCCCCGACAGGCGGTACGGGCCGGCAGCGACCAGCACGCGCGCCGTCGTCTCGCGCCCGCGGAACGCCGTCGGCCCCTTGCGATCGAGCAGCACCTCGATCTCCTCCGGCGGCCGCCGCCTCCGAATCGTCAGTTCCGATCCCCTCTCCCCGTCCGGTCCCCTCGCCCCGCGAAGCGGGGAGAGGGTTAGGGAGAGGGGTCCGGTGAGGGCCCCCTCACCCGCCGGCCTTCGGCCTTCGGCCTCTCCCACAGGGAGAGGCGAAGAAGACGCCGGTTCGTAATTCGTCACCCGCACCGCCTCCTCGCGCCAGGTCTCCTCGACGGCGGGGGCGCCGACGTTGTCGGGGCCGACCAGCGCCGCCAGCCGCGCGATGGTCGCCGCCAGGCGGTCGGGCGCCGGCCCGGCCGGGCGCAGGATGTCGAGCTGGGTGGCGCGCACGCGCGCCGGCAGCGCCAGCAGGCGCACGCCGACGATCGGCGCCGCGGGCGGACGCCGCGCCAGATCCAGCCGCGCCAGCTGCAGCAGCGTCGCCGCGTCGCCGGTCGGCGCGGCGATCGGCACCGTGCGCACGTCGACGCCGCGCGGATCGAGCGCCAGCCGCAGCGTCAGCCCGGCGCAGGCGAGGCTGCGCTCGCGCAGCCGCCCGAGCGCCCGATCGACCAGCCCGCGCAGCAGGAACGAGAACGGCTCCAGCTCCGCGACCGGGTAGTCGAGCTCGATCGCCTCCTCCAGCGCGTCGTCGGGCAGCCGCGGCACGAACGGCTCGTCGTCCTGGCCGCGCGCCAGCCGGGCGGCGCGCGCGCCCGCCGGCCCCAGCCGCAGCCCGACCGCGCCCTCCGGCAGCGCCGCGACGTCGCCCGCCGTGCGCAGCCCCCAGCGCCGGAACGCCGCCGCCAGCGCCGCGTCGTCCACCAGCTGCTCGACGGGGATCGGCGCCAGCGCCGCCCGCGCCGGCCCGGCCGCCGTCGGCACCAGCGCCAGCTCCCGCGCCCGCGTCGCGAGGCGCGCCACCCCCTTCGACGCCGCGATGGCGACGCGCACGCCCAGGCCGACGCGCGCCGCCGCCGCCTGCACCGCCTGCGCGATCGCCGTCTCGCCGGCCGGATACAGCCGCGCCAGATCCTCGCTGTCGAAGAAGATGCGAGCCCCGTCGCGCTCGATGCGCGGCGCGAACGCGTAGCCGACGTCGGCCAGCGCCGCGACCGCCGCCTCCCGATCGGCGGCGGTGACGGTCAGCAGGCGCAGCCCGGCGCAGACCGCCGCCGCCTGCGCGCCCGTCATGCCGGCGCGCACGCCTTCCCGGCGCGCCTCGGGCGAGATCTCGGTGACGCGCGCGACGCGCTTCGCCCGCGCCTTCTCCGATCCCCTCCCGCTTCTCTCCGATCCCCTCCCCTCGCTTCTCTCCGATCCCCTCCCCCCGCTTGCGGGGGGAGGGTTAGGGAGAGGGGCCTCCAGCACCGCCACCGGCCCGCCCCGCGCCTCGGGCGTCCGGCGCAGCACCGCCTGCAGCGCTAGCTGCGGCACGAAAACGCAAGCGATGCGCATCGCGCCTCCTCCGAGTCCGGTCCGGCGTGCTCGTGCGCGCCCCGCCCGCGCACGGCGCGTGCGTCGAGCCCCGCGAACAGCGGCGCGCCGTCCGCCACGAAGCGCGGCGCGCCCCCGGCCAGCTCGACGACCGCCGCCGCGCACGATCCGGCCACGCGCGCCGGCGCGGCGACG
>DATBHU010000359.1:0-9326 GCA_036557265.1 Polyangia bacterium | reverse complement strand
CACGCGCGCGCCCGCCGCCACCGCGCGGATCGCGAATTCGCGCGGACGGCACGAATTCGGAGCCCCAGCCGTCCGGATCGCTCCCGAGCGCGCCGGCTACCGGAAGGCCTGCTGGAGCTTGTCCAGCTCCGCCTTGCCGGGACAGAGCTTCTCGTACGGCACCTTGCAGAGCGGCACGTCGGTGGTGCCGGCGATGTCGTGCATGTCGGCCCCGCTCTTCTCGACGAACAGCAGGCCGGTCGCGACCTCACCGCGCAGGCGGTGGTGCTCGAGCAGCTCGGTGGCGCGCGCGCGGTCCGACGGATCGTACTCGGCCGAAAGCTTGCGCAGCCGCACCGTGCTGCCGTCGTGCAGGGTGACGGTGATGGTCGTCCCCTCCTCGTACTGCGTGGTGATCTCCTGCGCGGGCGGCACGAAGTCCGCCTGCACCACCTTGAGCAGGTGCTTGCGCGTGTGCAGGTAGCTCTTGGTCGAGCCCTCGTGATCGTTGAACGTCACGCAGGGCGAGATGACGTCGATCAGCGCGAAGCCCTTGTGCGACAGCGCCGCCTTCAGGATCGGCACCAGCTGCGCCTTGTCGCCCGAGAAGCTGCGCGCGACGAAGGTGGCGCCCAGGTCCAGCGCCATCGCGCAGGGATCGATGGGCGCGAACCGGTTCGCCTCGCCGCGCTTGCTCTTCGAGCCGACGTCCGCCGAGGCCGAGAACTGCCCCTTGGTCAGGCCGTAGACCCCGTTGTTCTCGATCACGTAGACCATGTCGATGTTGCGGCGGGCCGCGTGGGCCAGCTGGCCGATGCCGATCGACAGCGAGTCACCGTCGCCCGAGATGCCGATGTAGGTCAGGTCGCGGTTGGCGGCCGCCGCGCCGGTGGCGATCGACGGCATGCGCCCGTGGGCCGAGTTGAACCCGTGCGCGCCGCCCACGAAGTAGGTCGGCGTCTTCGACGAGCAGCCGATGCCGGACAGCTTCGCGATCATGTGGGGCGGCGTGTCCAGCTCGTAGAACGCGCGCACGATCGCGGCGGTGACCGAATCGTGCCCGCAGCCCGCGCACAGCGTCGACGGCGCGCCCTCGTAGTCGCGCAACGTCAGGCCCAGCTTGTTCGGCTTCAGGTGCGGGTGCGCGATCCCTGGTTTCGGCGTCGGCATGGCCCTGGCTAGCTCCGCTCCGCTTGCAGCTGGCTGGTGACGCCGTCCACGACGTGGCGGCTCGACAGCGGGAACCCGCCGTACACCAGGATCGATCGCAGCTTCTCCTTGGGCACGCTCGTCTCCAGCGTCAGCAGCGACTTCAGCTGGGCGTCCCGGTTCTGCTCGACCACGAAGACGCGATCGTGCGAGGCGAGGAACTTCTCCACCGTCTCGCCGAACGGGAAGGCGCGGATGCGCATGTAGTCGGCGACGATGCCGCGCTCGGCGAGGACGTCGACCGCCTCGCGCACGGCCGGATCGCAGCCGCCCACCGAGATGATGCCGAAGCGCGCGTCGGTCTGCAGCCGGACGGCCGGCTCGGGCACCGCCTGCGCCGCCGCCTTGTGCTTGCGCAGCAGGCGGTCCATCACCTCCTGGTACTCGTCCGGGATCTCGGTGTAGCCGCCGTACTTGTTGTGCCCCGACCCGCGCGTGAAGAACGCCCCCTTGGCGTGCACGCCGGGCAGCGTGCGGGCGGCGACGTGATCGGCGTTCTCGTTGGCGTAGCGGTGAAAGCGCGCCAGCTTCTCCAGCTCGGCGGCGCCCAGCACGCGCCCGCGGTTCGGGCGGTACTCGTCGTCCCACTTGAAGCGCGGGCAGACCCAGTCGTTCATCCCGATGTCCAGGTCTGACAGCAGGAACACCGGCGTCTGGAAGCGCTCCGCCAGATCGAACGCCGCCACCGACAGCGTGAAGCACTCCTCCGGGCTGGCCGGGAACAGCACGATGTGCTTGGTGTCGCCGTGCGAGGCGTAGGCGGCCATCATGATGTCGCCCTGCTGGGTGCGCGTCGGCATCCCGGTCGACGGACCGGTGCGCTGGACGTCGACGATGACGGCCGGGATCTCGGCGTAGTACGCCAGGCCGATCAGCTCGCTCATCAGCGAGATGCCGGGCCCCGACGTCGACGTGAAGGAGCGGGCGCCGTTCCACGAAGCGCCGATCACCATCCCGATCGCCGCCAGCTCGTCCTCGGCCTGCAGGATGCAGAAGTTGTTCTTCCCGGTGTCGGGGTCGCGGCGGTAGTCGGTGCAGAACTCCTTGAACGCGTCCATCACCGACGTCGACGGCGTGATCGGATACCAGGCCGCCACCGTGGCGCCCGCGTAGACGCAGCCGAGCGCGGTCGCGGTGTTGCCGTCGATCAGGATGCGATCGTCGGTGGCGTGCATCTTCTCGAGCCGGATCGGCAGCGGACAGGGAAGATGCTCCTTCGCGTAGTCGTAACCGGCCCGCAGCGCCTTGTGGTTCGAGTCGCGCAGCGCCTTCTTCTTGGAGAACTTCTCCTCGAGCAGCGCGTCGACCACCTGCATGTCGATGTCGAGCAGCGCGATCAGCGCCCCCAGGTACGAGATGTTCTTCATCAGGATCCGCTCCCGCGAATCCTTGAAGATCTCGTTGCACATCTGGGCCAGCGGCACGCCCAGGAAGGTGATGTCGGCGCGCGACAGCGACGCGTCCAGCGGCCAGGTCGAATCGTAGAGCAGCCAGCCGCCCGAGCGGACCTCCTTGACGTCGCGCACGTAGGTCTCGGCGTTCATCGCGATGACGAGGTCGTAGTCGAGCGCGCGCGACACGTGGCCGTTCTTGTTGACGCGCACCTCGTACCAGGTCGGCAGCCCCTGGATGTTCGACGGGAACAGGTTCTTTCCCGACACCGGGATGCCCATGCGGAAGATCGCCTGCATCAGCAGGCCGTTCGCGCTGGCCGAGCCGGTGCCGTTGACGTTCGCGAGCTTGAGCGCGAAGTCGTTGACGCGCACGTCGACGGCCGGCCCCTTCGAAGCCCCGGCTTTGCCGGTCCCCGCGCGCGCCCCCGACGGGCGGGCGCCGTCGGCGTTTTCCAGGGCGCGACGTTCTACTTGGTCTGATTCCACCCGTTTTGTCCCGCGTGAGGAAGCTTGAGGTCGAACTTCTGCATGTCCCACGCCGCCGTCGGGCAGCGCTCCGCGCACAGCCCGCAATGCACGCACACGTCCTCGTCCTTGATCATCACGCGCCCGGTCTGGGGCAGCCCGCCCGACACGAACAGCGCCTGCTCCTGGTTCGCCGCCGGGACCGTCAGCCGCTTGCGCAGCTCGTCCTCGTCGCCGTTCGGGGCGATGGTCAGGCAGGTGGTCGGACAGACGTCGATGCAGGCGTCGCACTCGATGCACTTCGCATCGGTGAACACGGTCTGCACGTCGCAGTTCAGGCAACGCTCGACCTCGCGCGCGGTCTGCTCGGGATCGAACCCGAGCTCGACCTCGATGGCCAGCTTGTTGAAGCGCTCGCGCAGGTCGACGTGCTTCATCTTCGCGCGCTTGGCCGGGTTGTAGTCGTTGCTGTAGCTCCACTCGGCCAGGCCCATCTTCTGGGTCAGGATGTTCATCCCCTGCGGCGGCCGCTCCGTCACCGGGACGCCCTGGCAGTGGTTGTGAATGGAGATGGCCGCCTCGTGCGCGTGCGCGACGGCCCAGATGATGTTCTTCGGCCCGAACGCCGAGTCGCCGCCGAAGAAGACGCCCGGCCGCGTCGACTGCATCGTCACCGCGTCGACGACCGGCAGGCCCCACTTGTCGAACTCGATGCCGGTGTCGCGCTCGATCCACGGGAACGCGTTCTCCTGGCCGATCGCCAGGATGACGTCGTCGGCTGGGAGCACGACCGTGTCGATGGTCTTCGCCTTCTGCCCGGCGCCGCCCTGGCCGTCGTCGACGTACTCGACGCGGTCGAACTCCATGCCGCGCAGCTTGCCGCCCTCGATGACGAAGCGCTTCGGCACGTGGTTGACGAGGATGTCGATCTGCTCTTCCTCCGCGTCCTCCAGCTCCCACGGCGACGCCTTGAAGAACTGGCGCGGCCGCCGCGCCATCACCTTCACGTCCTTGCCGCCGAGGCGCCGCGACGTCCGGCAGCAGTCCATGGCGGTGTTGCCGACGCCGATGATCAGGACGCGCTCGCCGATCTTGTCGATGTGTCCGAACGCGACGCCAGCCAGCCAGTCGATGCCGATGTGGATGTTCGCGGCCGCTTCCTTGCGGCCCGGCAGCTCCAGCTCCTTGCCGCGCGGCGCGCCGGTGCCGACGAACACGGCGTCGAACGCCGGCTTGCCCTCCGTCTGTCCATCCAGCAGGCCCTTCATGCTGGAGATGGCCGCGTTGTAGCGAATCTCGACGCCGCGCTCGAGGATCATGGCGATCTCCTCGTCGAGCACGGCGCGCGGCAGACGGAACGTGGGCACGTTCGTGCGCATCAGCCCGCCCGGCTCGCCGTAGCGCTCGAAGATCACGACCTCGTAGCCGAGCGGCGCCAGATCGTTCGCCACCGCCAGCGAGGCCGGCCCGGCGCCGATGCAGGCGACGCGCTTGCCGTTCTTCTTGGCCGGGATCGCGGGCAACATCCCGGAGACGTCGCCGCGCAGATCGGACGCGACGCGCTTCAGGCGGCAGATTGCGACCGGCTTCTCGTCCACGCGCGTGCGGCGGCAGGCCGGCTCGCACGGGCGATCGCAGGTGCGCCCGAGAATCCCCGGGAACACGTTGCTGTCACGGTTCAGCAGGTACGCTTCGGTGTATCTGCCCTGCGCAATGAGCCGGATGTACTCCGGCACGTTGGTATGCGCCGGACAGGCCCACTGGCAATCGACTACCTTGTGGAAGTAGCTCGGGTTTTTGACGTCAGTCGGCTTCACCCGCGGGGGCCTCCGGTCGGGAGCGCACTCTAGACCGAAGTCGCCCCTCGCGCCATGGGAAGACGCGGAAAAACAGCGGCAATTGTTGGAAGGGTCAGCCCGCGCAGCTGCGCGGCGCCGACCCCATATCCCTGGTTCAGACTGCGTGCCTGCGCCGGAGCAGCAGGCGGTAAATCCCGAGCAGGACCATGGCGCCGATGATTGACGCGATGATGCCCGGGCCGCTGGTCCCCGAGTGGTACCAGCCGAGCGAGCGCCCCACGAACCCGGCCACGAGCGAGCCCGCGATACCGAGCAGCATCGTGATGATGACGCCCCCCGGATCCTTGCCCGGCATGAACAGCTTCGCCAGCGCACCGACAATCAACCCCACGATGAGTGACCACAGAATGTGCATACTGCCCCTCCCCTTCACCTTTGAAGCTGCGGCGAATCGGTCAGCCGACAAGCGCGGCCGGTGTTTTCTTGGCCACCCTGGCGCGCCGCGACTATTATTGCGCCTTGGCCGCACAGGGAGGGTCGAAGACGGGGCAAATCGCGCGGTTGTCGCGCGAAAACGCGGCGCTCAAGCGTGAGGTCGCGCGCCTACAGGTCTACCGTGCGATGGCCTACCGGGACCCTCTGACCGGGGTCTGGAACCGGCGTTACTTCGAGGAGCGGCTGCACGAGGAGCTGAGCCGTTCCCAGCGCGCGGGGTCGAGCCGGCGGTTCTCGGTGATGGTGCTCGACCTCAACGACTTCAAGGCGACCAACGACCGGTACGGCCACCCGGTGGGCGACGCCGTCCTCAAGGACGTGGGTGAGTTCCTGGTCACACACCTCCGCCATCACGACGTGGCCTGCCGGACCGGCGGGGATGAGTTCAGCGTGCTGCTGCCCGACCTTTCGGCGGATGACTGCGGGCACCTGGTCGACCGACTGCGTGGGAGGCTGGAGACGGCGAACGCCAACCGGCGGATCCCGATCTCGCTCAGCATCGGCACGGCCAGCTGGCCGGACGCGGGCGACACCGTCGAGGCGCTGCTGACGCGCGCCGACGAGGCGATGTACGGCGACAAGCACCGGCACAGGTCGACGAAGAAGGTCCCCGCGGCAGCCCGCCGCGAGGTCGCCCGGCGGACGGCCGCGAGGCGCGTCCGCGCCCCCGCGCACGTCTAGGGTTTCAGGCCCTTTCCGCGGCCCTTACCAGAGCCGCTTCATTCGTGTAAGGCTATTTAACTAAGCTACTTAACGAATGAAGGACCCGAGCAGGGGGGACATTCAATGGCCATGAGCCCGAGTCTGTTTCGACGCGCGACGCTGGTCGCTGCCCTGGCCGTTCTCCTCGCGCCGGCGGCCGCCCGCGCCAACGAATACTACGTCTCGCCGACCGGCAGCGATTCGGCGGCCGGCACCAGCGCGGCGCCGTTCGCGACCCTGTCCAAGGCGAACAGCGCCGCCGCGGCGGGCGACACGATCTGGGTGCACGGGGGCACCTACTACATCACCTCGCAGCTGACGTTCTCGAAGAGCGGCACCTCGGACAGCAACCGCACCAAGATCTGGGCGGTCGCCGGTGAGACGCCGGTGCTCGACATCTCGAGATACAACACCACCAACACGGCCGCCGACGTGCCGGCGGTGCTGGTGACGGGCAGCTGGATGCACCTGCGCGGCCTCGAGATCGGCAACGCCAAGGTGGGCGCCAGCGGAGATCATTCGTACTCCCTGCTCCGCACCAAGAACGCCAGCAACAACACCTTCGAGCTCCTCAACCTGCACCACGGATTCGGACCGGGGCTGTTCGTCGACACGGGCCAGGGCGGCAACCTGATCCTCAACTGCGACTCGCACGACAACTACGATCAGAACGGCAGCCAGGGCGACGGCCAGAACGCGGACGGCTTCGGCGTCCACTACCAGACCACCGGGCCGAGCACGGTCATCCGCGGCTGCCGCGCCTGGAACGACTCGGACGACGGCTACGACTTCATCTCGCAGGAGGTGCCGGTCACCATCGAGGACAGCTTCGCGATGTCGAACGGCCGCGGCGGCGACGGCAACGGCAACGGCTTCAAGATCGGCAGCAGCCAGACCGGCATCCGCCACATCGTGCGGAACAACGTGGCCTGGAAGAACAAGGACACGGGCTTCTACGCCAATCATTCGACGGGCGGCAACACCTGGTACAACAACACGTCGTACATGAACGGCACGCAGTACGACATGCTCGCGAGCAGCTTCGATTCGTCGGGAAACGTGACGGGCACGATCACCCTGTCGGGCAGCAAGGCCCACATCATGCGCAACAACATCGGCTTCCCGAACCGGAACGCGAACATGACGGGCGTCGACACGATGTTCAACACGTGGGACCTCGGCATCACGGAGGCGAGCACCGACTTCGCGAGCACCTCGGACACCGGCTGCACGGGCGCGCGCGAGGCCGACGGCAGCATGCCGGCCGCGTGCACCTTCATGCACCTCAAGTCCGGCAGCCCGCTCATCGACAAGGGCACGAACGTCCAGTTGCCGTACGTCGGCAGCGCGCCCGACCTGGGCGCGTACGAGTTCGGCGCGACGACGACCGGCGCGGGCGGCGCGGGCGGCAGCGGTGGAACGACGGGCGCGGGCGGCAGCACGGGCAGCGGCGGCCGGGGCGGCGCGGGCGGTGCCGGCGGGGCCACCGCGGGCGCGGGCGGCAACACCGGAACGGCGGGCGCCGGCGGTCGGGGCGGCGCGGGCGGCACCGCGACGGGCGGCCGCGGCGGCGCGGCAGGCAGCGGCGCCGGCGGAACCAGCACCGCCGGAGCGGCGGGGAACACCGGCAGCGGCGGCACGTCGGCCGCAGGCGCGGCCGGCAACACAGGCAGCGGCGGCACGTCGACGGCGGGCGCGGCCGGCACCACCGGCACGGGCAGCGGCGGCAGCTCGGCGACAGGCACCGCCGGCAACGGCGCGACCGGCACGGGCGGCAGCGGCGTCACCGGCACCGGCGGCAGCTCGGCGACGGGCAGCGCCGGAACGACCGGCACCGGCACCGGCGGCACCTCGGCGACGGGCGCGGCCGGCAGCGGCGTGACCGGCGCCGCGGGCTCGGGCACCGGCAATGTGCCGGGTGAAGGCGGCGCGGGCGGCTGCTCGTGCAGCACCAGCGGCTCGCCGGGCGCCTCGCTCCTCGGCCTGGCGTTGTTCGCCGGCTTGCTGCTGCGCCCGCGATCGCGCCGCAGGCGACACTAGTCGAGAACGATCTGGGGCGCGCCGGCGGGTGACAACTCCCGCTGGCGCCGCACCTCCCACACTGCCGTGCCAGCGGCCGGCTCCTGCGCGAGCACCTGACCGGCTTCTACGGGAGCTGACCCGAGCTCGGCTACTTGGCCTGCCAGAGGGACAGCGAGAAGTCGCGCGCGCGGTCGGTCCACCAGCGCGCCCGGCCGAAACCGGCGGCGCGCAGCGCGCGCTCCAGGCCGGCGCGCCGGAACTTCACGCTGATCTCGGTCCGCATCTCCTCGCCCGCCGCGAAGTGGACGGTCAGGCCGAGCCCGCGCACCTTCACGTCGTGCGCCGCGCGCGCCCGCAGGCGGATGTCGACCAGCTCGCGCTCGGGATCGTAGGCCGCCACGTGATCGAACAGGTCTTCGTCGAAGGAAGCGCGCAGATCGCGGTTCAGCACGCGCAGCACGTTCTTGTTGAACATGACCGTCACGCCCGCGGCGTCGTTGTAGGCGGCGTCGAGGCGGCGCCTGGCCTTCACCAGGTCGGCGCCCAGCAGGAACCAGTCGCCCGGCCGCAGCACGGACCGCAGCGCCGTGAAGAAGCGCGTGCGCTCGCCGTCGTCGAAGTTGCCGATCGTGCTGCCCAGGAACGCCACCAGCACCGGCCCGCCCGACAGCGTGCGCGGCAGAAAGCGCACGTGCTCGTTGAAGTCGCCGACCACCGCCTTGATGTCGAGCCCCGCATAGTCGCGGCGCAGGCCGGCGGCCGCGTCGGCGACCGCGGGCAGGCAGACGTCGAACGGCATGAAGCGGCGCAAGCTGCCCTCGTCGCGGAGCGCGTCCAGCAAGAGGCGCGTCTTCTCCGAGCTGCCCGAGCCGAGCTCGACGAGGGTGGTCGCCTCCGTCGTGCGCGCGATGTCGGCGGCGTGCGCGCGCAGGATCTCGCGCTCGCGGCGCGTGAGGTAGTACTCGGGCTGCCGCGTGATCGACTCGAACAGCGCCGAGCCGCGCTCGTCGTAGAACCATTTGGGCGGCAGCTGCTTCGGCGTCGCGGTCAGCCCGCGGCGCGCCTCGGCGCGCAGCAGCGCCACGCGGTCCGCCTCGGTCAGCAGGACATCGACGTCGAGCGCCGACGGGCCAAGCTCGCCGCCGCCGGGCACCACCGTGCCGGTAGTCACCTGGCCCACGAAACCTAGGTAGCAACCGACCTGCGGAAAGTCAAACGACGGATGACGATAAATCGACGGACAGCGTCGGATCAGTGGAGG
>DATBHU010000358.1:0-2617 GCA_036557265.1 Polyangia bacterium | reverse complement strand
GGACACCAAGGGACCGTCCCCGCCCTTGGCGGGCGGCAAACGTCAGGTCGCTCGCGGGGGGAAGTGCTCGAGCACCCACGCGCTGTCGAGCACGGGGCGCCGGTACGAACGCCCCGCGAAGCGCACGTAGTCGCGCGTGCGCGGGTCCATCGGTAGCTGGCGCTCGATCGGATACCAGTCGTTGTGCTGTTCGATGAGCTCGTTGAGGTCGTCGAACGACCAGGCGGCCGCGACCGCCCGCCAGCGGCGCGCGAACGCTCGTGGGTCGTCGCGGTACTCCTCCTGCAGCGCGCGGTAGGCGCGGCCGAGGCGCTGCTTCTCCGTGGCGACGCCACGGTCGATCTCGTTGATTCGCTCCATCCAGCGCGGCTTGACGCCGGCCTTCAGATAGGCCTCGACCGAGCGCTGGGTCTGGCGCGCGCGGCGGGAGAGCGGTCGCCCGTGCTGCGGCGCGCCCTCGGCCGACTGCTGCAGCAGCCGCTCGGCGGGCGTGGCGCGATCGCGCTCGCGGTCGTCGGGCATGGACCACCTCCACTGTAGGGAGGTCGGTCTACGCGGCGGCCGGTTGCGTCTCGAGCGGGCTGCCGGCCGTGACGGCGCGCCGCGGCGCGCGCTGACCGACGAACACCAAGCCGCCGGCCGCGGCGAGCAGGAGCAGTCCGCCGCCGACCGAGCCCCAGCCGAGCGCGGCCAGGAACGGCAGCCGGGCGCCCGCGCTGATCGCCGTGTCGACGACGGCCGAGCCATCCGCGTTCATGACGACGATCGACCACGAGCCGTGCTTGACGTTCCAGGTGAGGGTCTGGGCGCCCGAGCCGTGCACGGAGGCGGCCCAGAAGGGCTGGGCGGTCGGGAGGCCCGGGCGGCGTTTGCCCTCGTGATAGCTGTACGCCGCGCTGAACGGCGAGTAGGAGATGTTGGAGACCGTCTCGTGCGCGCTGCGGCCGAGATAGGCCTCGACGTCGCGGGTCGGCGCGACGCCGACGAACACGGGCTTGCCCCCGTGCGGGCTGACCTTCAGGCGGACCTTGCCGTAGTTGTCGCGGTTGACGATCCAGCCGGGCGCGTCGAGCTTGACGTCGAGGTCGCCGCTTGTCATCGCGTAGGCGTTCGTCGCGAACGGCTCGCTGGCGGTGGCGATGTAGCCGGCGTCGTCCTTCTTGCCGTTGACCCACAGCACGACGCCGCCGGCGATGAGGAGGCCGACGGCGAGGAAGCCCGCAACGGCGCCGCCGATGACGGCGAGCGTCCGCGCCGTGCGGCGCGGCTGGGGGGTCGTTGCGGGCATGGGCGCAGCCTGCCAGCGATCCGGTGCGTTGCCACAACGGGCAGCATGCGTCTGCGGGTGCGGTTGCCCGCCCCGCGGCGCTCGGGTGAGCCCGCAGGTGGGCGCCGCAGGTCGTGCGAGTCGATACCTAGGGTCAGGTAACAGCGGGCGCACCGCACGCCTATCAGTGCGCATGAGCACACTCAGCAAGTTGTCACCGACGCACAAACGCACGCGCCTTCGGCGGGGGAGCGCGGCAGGGGTGATGGCGCTTCTGGCGCTGGCGTGCGGGGCGTCCGGCGCATCTGCCGCGCCGGCGTGGCTTGCACCGGTCGACCTGTCGGCCGCAGGGCAGAACGCCGACGGCGCTGGGGTTGCCGTCGACGGGCAAGGCAACGCGATCGCCGTCTGGACGCGCTCCAACGGCGCCGACACCATCGTCCAGGCGGCGGTGCGGGCCCCGGGTGGCGGCTTCGGCCCCGCCCAGGACCTGTCGGTGGCCGGAAACAGCGCGTCTGTGCCACAGATCGCCTTCGATGCGCACGGCAACGCGATCGCCGTCTGGCAGCGCTCGAACGGCGCCAACTCCATCGTGCAGGCGGCGTTCCGTCCGGCGGGCGCCAGCTTCGGCGCCGCGCAGAACCTGTCTGCCGCGGGGCAACACGCGTCAGACCCGCAGGTGGCGTTCGACGGGGAGGGCGCCGCCGTGGCCGTCTGGCAGCGCTCGAATGGCACCCACTACATCGTGCAGGCGTCGTTCCGTCCGGCGGGCGGCAGCTTCGGCGCGGTGAAGGACCTCTCGGCCGCCGGCCAGAACGCGTACGACCCGCAAGTAGCCGTCGACACGAACGGCAACGCGGTCGCGGTCTGGGAGCGCTACGACGGCGCGCACTACATCGTGCAGGCGTCGTTCCGCCCGGCGGGCGGCAGCTTCGGCGCCGTGCAGGACCTCTCGGCCGTCGGCCAGAGCGCGCAACACCCGCAGGTGGCGCTCGACGGACAGGCGAACGCGGTCGCGGTCTGGGAGCGCTCCAACGGCTTCAACCACATCGTGCAGGCAGCGACGCGCCCGGCGACGAGCGGCGTGTGGCAGAGCCCGAAGGACCTGTCGGCCGCAGGGCAGGACGCGTTCGACCAGCAGGTGAGCTTCGACCGGCAGGGCAACGCGCTCGCGGTGTGGCGCCGTTACGACGGCATCAGCTACATCGTGCAGGCCGCGATGCGCTCGGCGGGGGGCAGCTTCGGTGCGGCGCAGGATGTCTCGGCCGCGGGGCACACCACGGAGCGACCGCAGGTGGCTTTCGACGAGCACGGCGATGCGATCGCCGTCTGGTCGAATGCCAATAGCGC
>DATBHU010000357.1:0-11037 GCA_036557265.1 Polyangia bacterium | reverse complement strand
TGGCCAGCGAGTGGTTCCTGCAGCGCATGAGCAAGGTGATCCTCGCCAACTCGGCCGGCGTGAAGCACGAGCTGGTGCACTGGGCGGGCGTCGACGAGGACAAGGTGCGCGTCATCTACAACCTCCTCGACGTCGAGCAGTTTCGCCCGCCCAGCGACGCGGAGCGGGCGGAGGCGCGGGCGCGCTGGCAGCTCGACGGGGACACGCTGGCGCTGCTGCTGCCGGGGCGCATCGGCCTGCAGAAGCACCAGCTCGGGCTGCTGGCGGCGATGCGCGCGCTGGCGCGGCGCGGGCGCTGGCCCGCCAACGCCGTGGTGCTGTTCGCGGGGCGGGCGCGCGACAAGCTGACCAGCGCGCTGGTGCGCCGCCTGGCGGGTCAGCCCGAGCTGGCGCGGGCGGTGCGCTTCCTCGACGCCGTGAAGGACATCCGGTCGCTCTACTGGGCGTCGGACCTGCTGGTGATGCCGTCGCTCTACGAGGGGCTGGCCAACGCGGCGCTCGAAGGCTGCGCGTCCGGGCTGCCCGCGATCCTGTCGCACGCCGCGAACGTCGACGGCATCGTGCGGCCGGGCGAGACCGGCTGGGAGGTGCCGACGCTGCGCCACCGGCCGCTGGTGCAGGCGCTGGAGGAGGCGCTGGCGACGCCGCGCGCGCGCCTGGCCGAGATGGGCCGGGCCGGACGCGCCCACGTCACCGCGCGCTTCGCGCCGCGCAAGGATCACGTGCTGGATCAGATGGTCGCCGTCTACGACGAGATGCTGGCAGCCGCGCCGCCGGCGTGACCCGCCTTTTCACTCTTCAGGCGGCGCGGTTCGCGGCCGTCGACGTGGGCGCGTCGATGAACGTCTGGTGCCAGAGCTCGAGCCAGAGCAGGTTCCAGAGCCGCAGCCCGTGGTTCACCCGGCCGGTGTCGTGCTCGTCGATCATCCGCTCGACGGCGGGGCGCGACAGCTGGCCGCGCTCGTAGACGCGCTTCGCGAGCAGCGTGTCGTGCAGCAGCTGGCGCAGGTCGCCGCGCAGCCAGCGCGAGTGCGGGATGCCGAAGCCCTGCTTCTGCCGGTAGAGGATGTTGTGGGGGAGGAGATCGCGCAGCGCCTTGCGCAGCAGCCACTTGCCGCGGAAGCCCCGCATCTTCAGCTCCGACGGGACGCTGGCGGCAAACTCGATCAGCACGTGGTCGACCAGCGGGCAGCGCACCTCGAGCGAGTTCTGCATCGACGCGATGTCGACCTTGGTGAAGATGTCGTCGACCAGGTAGGTCTGCGTGTCGACCTCGAGCAGGCGCCCGAGCGCGTCGGTCGCCGTCGCCTCGGACAGCAGGCGATCCAGCAGCGCCCGCCCCGCGTCGGCGCCCGCCGCCTCCAGCTCGGGCGAACACAGCTCCGCCATCTGCTCGGGCGTGAAGTGACCGAACTGCGCGGCGTAGCGCGGGATGTCGCCCATCAGCACGCGCCGCGCGTGCAGGCGCACCGTCGCGCCCAGCTCGCCCAGGAAGCCGACCTTGCGCCCCGGGAACCGCTTCTCGATGAAGTGCGCGATCGGGTGCAGCAGCGGCCGCGGCACACGCTGGAACAGGCGCGACATCTTCTCGTGCGCGTAGCGCGTGTAGCCGGCGAAGCCCTCGTCGCCGCCGTCGCCCGACAGCGCGACGGTGACGTGGCGGCGGGTCATCTGCGACAGCAGGTAGGTGGGCAGCGCCGACGGATCCGCGAACGGCTCGCCGTAGGCGTGCACCAGCCGCGGCAGCAGCTCGGCCGCGTTCGGGCGCAGCACGTCCTCGTGGTGGTCGGTCTGGTAAAGACGCGCCACCTGGCGGGCGTAGCTGACCTCCGAGAAGTCCTTCTCGTCGAAGCCGATCGAGAACGTCTTGACCGGCTTCGCGCCGAGCTCGCTCATCACCGCGACGATCGCCGACGAATCGATGCCGCCCGACAGGAAAGCCCCCAGCGGCACGTCGGACACCAGGCGCAGCTTCACCGCCTCGAACAGGTGGTGGCGCAGCTCCTCGACGAAGTCCTCCGCCGAGCCGCGCCGGGGCGCGAAGCGCAGCTTCCAGTAGCGCTCCTCCGCCAGCTTGCCGTCCTCGAACACGGCGATGCACCCCGGCCCCAGCTTGCGAACGCCGGCGATGGCCGCGAACTCGGACGGCACGAAGCCGAGCGCCAGGTAGGCGTGGATGGCGCGCGCGTCGGCGCGCCGCTCGATGTCGCCGTCGGCGAGCAGCGCCTGCAGCTCGGACGCGAACGACAGGCCGCGCCGGCCGACGTGGAAGTAGAGCGGCTTCTTGCCCAGCCGATCGCGCCCCAGCACCAGCCGCCGCCGGGGCGCGTCCCAGATCGCGAACGCGAACATGCCGCGCAGCTTGCTGACGAACGACGTCCCGTGCAGGCGATAGAGCTCCAGCAGCACCTCGGTGTCGGAGCGCGTGCGCAGCTCCACGCCCGCCGCGCGCAGCTCGCCCGCCAGCGCGCGGAAGTTGTAGATCTCGCCGTTGAACACCAGCGCGACCTGGCCGTCCGCGCTCAGCATCGGCTGGTTGGCGTCGGCGGACAGATCGATGATCGACAGCCGCGCGTGCCCCAGCGTGGCCAGGCCGTTCTGGTGCACGCCCGAAGCGTCCGGCCCGCGGTGGTGGAGCGCGTCCACCATCGCGCGCACCAGCGCCCGCGCGTCGCGCGGATCGCGCGCCGTCTCGGCCTCCGCCAGGTGCCCTGCTATCCCGCACATGAAACGGCCCTAGTGTAGTCTGTCGCCCGCGCGAACGGCGACCGCGCGGACATCTCTTGGTCTTGGCCCGCAAACCCAACCTGAAGGTCGGCCAGCTGCTGTACGGCATCGCCACGTTCATCCCGGGCGTCGCCGCCGTCTTCGGCCGGGGCGCGGGTGACACCAGCTCGGCGCGCTACTGCTACACGGTCTGGCTGCGCCACCTGGTGACCGCCGCCGCGAACGGCCTCAAGGTGCCGCCCTTGTCGGTGGCCGAGCTCGGTCCGGGCGACACGCTCGGCATCGGCCTGGCGGCGCTGCTGTCGGGCGCCGAGCGCTACCACGCCTTCGACGTCGTCGCGCACGCGCAGGTCAAGCGCAACCTGGCCGTGCTCGACGAGTTGATCGACATGTTCCAGGCCCGCGCGGCGATCCCGGGCCCGGACGAGTTTCCCCAGGTGCACCCGGTGCTGGCGAGCTACGCCTTCCCTCATCACGTCCTCGGCGACGAGCTGCTCGCCGCGACGCTCGACGAGGAGCGGCTGGCCCGCATCCGCGACTCCGTCCGCCAGCAGAACAGACCCGGATCGATGATCGACTACCGCACGCGCTGGCTCGACGATCGCGCCATCGAGCGCGGATCGATCGATCTGCTGGTCTCGCAGGCCGTGCTCGAGCACATCGACGATCTGCCGCGCACCTACCGCGCGATGCGGCTGTGGCTCAAGCCGGACGGCTTCATCTCCCACGACGTCGACTTCCGCGCGCACAGCACCGCGCGGTTCTGGAACGGGCACTGGAAATACTCCGACATCGTCTGGAGGCTGATTCGCGGGCGGCGATCCTACCTGCTGAACCGCGAACCCTACTCCACACACCTGCGCCTGCTGGCGGAGAACGGGTTCGCCGCGGTCGGCGGTCAAGCGACGAAGGCGGAGCCGGTCATCGCGCGCGATCGCCTGGCGCCGCGGTTCCGGCACCTCACCGATCAGGATCTGACCACGCCCACCGCGGTCATCCAGGCCGTGCCCCGTCGCGCCGACGCCGCGTGAAGCGCGGCGGTCTACGCCGCCTGGCGCGGCGCCATCACCGCGTCGTAGCGCCGCATGAATTCCGCCGCCATGCGGGCGGTCGTGAAATGTTCGACGACGTGCGCGCGCGCGGCGGCGCCGAGGCGGGCCCGCACGTCGACGGAGGTCCTCGCGATCTCCTCGATCGAGGCGGCGATCGAGGCGACGCTCACCTCGCCGATCTGCCAGCCGTGCTGGCCGTCGACCAGCACGCCGTCGGTGTTCGCCGCCGCCGACAGCAGGACCGGGACGCCGCAGGCGAGCGCCTCCAGAGCTGCGATCGGCGACGCCTCCGTCTGGGACGGCATCAGCACGACGTCCGCGGCCGCGTAGAGCGACGGCATGTCGCTGACCGGACCGAGGAAGCGCACGTGGTCGCCCAGATCCGCGCGCGCCACCGCGGCGCGGACCCGGCGATCGTAGGCGCGTGACGACACGCGCCCCGCCAGCAGCAGGCGAAACCGCGCGGGCAACGCGCCCGCGGCCTTGAGGCGGGCCAGCGCCTCGACCACCAGGTCCTGGTTCTTCTGCGGCGCGATGCGCGCCGCCATCAACGCCACGAAGTCGTCCCGGTCGACGCCGTGCGCGGCGCGCGCGGCGCCCTTCGCGTCGGGCGTCGCCGGGAAGAAGCGGGCCGGGTCGACGCCGTTCGCGATCACGACCACGCGCTCGCGCGCGATGCCCAGCCGGTCGACCAGCAGGCGCTCGACGCTGCGCGAGTGGGCGATGATGCAGTCGCTGCGTCCGGCCAGCCGGCGCTCCACCCAGCGGTACCCGGCGGACATGTCGTCGAGGTGAACCGACGTGATGATGCGCGGCCGCGGACCGGTGAAGCTCGCCGCCAGCCGGCCCCACAGGTTTCCGTCGTTCAGGTACGTGTGCAGGATCTGCGGGCGCGCGACGCGCAGCGCCGCCACCAGCCGCGCCAGCGCGGGCGGCGACGCCCACACCCGCGAGCGCAGGCGGTAGCGCGGCTGATCTTGCGGCACGTCGCAGCGAAAGTGCTCGTGGTCGGCGAGGACACAGATGTCGCTGGCGAAACGATCGGGGTCGAGGCGACGCACCAGCTCCACCAGGTGCCGTTCGGCGCCCCCCTGAGCGAGCGAGGAGATCAGATAGAAGATCTTGGCCCGTGGCATTGAGTGCGCGCGCGTCAGCCGCTCCGGGGGCCATTGCTGGTCGAAAAGCAACGGCCGGGCCAGCCCCCGCGTGGCGCGCGTGGCAGGCGTGGGTCGTTGGGCCGGTTCGTCGGCGGCGGGCCAGTAAAACAAAGGCGTCTGGCGCATGCAAGGTGACGGCTGCTCGAGCCGTGTCCAGAATCAATCATTCCCGGCGCGCCGCACGTGGATCACTGGATCCCGGGTGCCTGCACCGTCAACGACGCTTCGCGCTCCCGCCGCGGAGCCGCCCGCCCAGGCCCGCCACCAGCCGGCGCTCTTCCGGGGCGAGGCCGAGCAGGCCCAGCGTCGTCAGGTAGCAGACCAGGCCGGCGACGATCACCAGCGGGATCCGCAAGCCAGTCGGGGAAACGTTGCCGTTCAGCACCAGCTCCACGGCCAGCGTGACGGCGGCGGCGGCGAGCGGCTTCAGCACCGTCGCGTCGAACGGGTAGACGCCGAACGCCAGCCGCACCTCGACCAACACCATCAGGTGAAGCAGCGCCACGCTGCCCAGCGCCGCCACCGCGGCCCCGAGCAAGCCGAGGCGCGGGATGAGCGTCACGCCGAGCACGATGTTGACCACGGCGACCACGATGTTGTTCCGCAGCAGGACCCGCGACTTCCCGCCGCCGATCATGATCCAACCGTTGAGGCCGAACGAGACGTTGACCCAGTGGCTGAGGGCGAGGACGACGAGCGCGGTCGCCCCCTCGCGAAAGGTCGAGCCGTAGAGGCCGAGGAGATCGTGCCGCAGCACGACCACCGTCAAGGCGATCGGCGTCGCGACGGTGAAAACCCAACGGTTCATCATCACCAGGTTCTGCCGCAGCCGCTCGCTCTGGCCGAGGCTGACGGCCTCGGAGAACACCGGCGCCGCCACGCTGTCGAAGACCGAGCGGGCGCTTGCGATGACCCGACAGACGAACTCCGCGGCCGCGTAGACGCCCGCCGCGCCGGCCCCCGCGAACGTCGTCAGCAGGATGATGTCCGCCCGCTGCAGGACGGCGTTCAGCAGATCGCCGGCGGCCAGCGGCATCGAGAAGCGGACGAACCCCGGCAGCCAGCGCGAGGCGATGGACCGCCGCAGCGCCCCGCGGCCGAACACGCGCCCGACCGCGACGATCGCCAGCAGCAGCGTCACCGCCGCCGCGACGACGTGCGCGACGGCCAGGGTGGCCAGCGAACGGCCGACCAGCGCGGCCGACAGCCCCGCCAGCAGCAGCGCGACCGGCTCACCGATGCCGCGAACGTAGAAGTTCGCGCGCGTCACCTTCGCCGCCAGGCTGGCCTGGACCAGCACCATGGTGCAGCCGGCCGCGATCGCCGCCGGCGCCATGATCCGCAGCGCCGTCTCCAGCGCCGGCTCGCGCATGAGACGCGCCACCGGCCCGGCCGCGCCGACCAGGATCGCCACCGCGGCTGACGAGAGCAGCACGCAGATCCAGAGCCCGGTGCCGAGCGCGCTGCGGACCTTGTCCTCCTCGCCGCGCGCGCGGTGCGCCGCAACGTAGCGCAGCATCCCGCCGCCGGCGCCGCCCGTCCCGGCGCGCGTCACCAGCTCGAGGATGGCCAGACAGGCCTGGTAGCTTCCGAACACCGCCCGCCCGAAGAAGCGCGCGAGCAGCACGTGGGTGACCGACAGCAGCGCCTGCGCCGCGACGGTCAGCACCTGCATCCCGCCGCTGCGGGCCGCGTGCGAGATGTCCTGCTGCTTCTCGCGGTCGCGCAGGTCTGGATTGTCGCCTTCGCTGGGGCCCGCGGATGCCATCGGTCGCGGCGACCGGAATAGCATTACTCGTACCCGATCGCACCGCGAACGTGCTCCACGTCGGGTCGACGTCGCCGGCCCTGGCACGCGAGGTGCTTCCTCCTTGGCCGCAGTCCAGCATGGTAGCCTCGCTCCGCCGCGTGAACCTCCTCGCCCGCATCGACGCACGTTTTCCCGCGGCGCAGCGGCCCGCGCCGCGCCCGGGCGTCGTGGTCGCGCTGGTCGCGCTGGCGGTGCTGGCGTTCACCGCCGCGACGCTGAGCCTGGGCGCCTATCGCCGCCAGCCCCGCTACGACGAGGTCTCCTACCTGCAGCTGGCGCGCGACTACCACCGGATGGGCGGCGCGCCCGAGGTGGTTCGCTGCCACCTCAACGGCCTCTGCCGCGAGGACAACCGCTTCCCGGCCTTCGCCCTGCTGCTGCAGGCGTTCGCGCACGCTCGGCCCGAGTTCTTCGCCGACGCCAAGCTGCTCACCTTCGCGACCGCGCTGCTCTTGCTGGCGACGGCGGGCCTGCTGACCGCGCGCGCCTTCGGGCCGGCGGCCGGCGTCGTCGCGGTCGTGCTGCTGGCGCTGATGCCGACGCTCAACGAGATCGCCAGCAGCATCCTCGCGGATGTGCTCTACGCCGTCACCCTGCTGATCGCCGTGCGCGCGATCGCCGACGCCCTCGAGCGCGGCGCGACGGCGTGGCTGGGCGCCGGCGCGCTGGTCGGGCTCGCCTACCTGACCAAGGGAAACGCGCACCTCGCCCTGCTGGCGCTGATGACCGCCGCCTTCATGTTGCACGGGCCGCGCATCTTTCTCACGGCGCGCCCGTACGCGGCGGTGGCCGGATTCGTGGCGGTCACCTTCTTTCTGCTGTGGCGGAACGCGATCGACTACGGCGGCAACCCGTTTCACAACTTCAACGATCGCTCGATCTGGCTCGACAGCTGGCCGGAGACCGTGCGGTTGATGAGGACGCCCGAGTGGCAGCGCATCGGCGTCGGCTGGTACCTGCGCCACCACTCGCTGGGCGCGCTCGCCTGGCGGCTGGTGAAGGGGCTGGGCCAGACGCTGGGCGCGCTCTGTTACACCTCCGGGCTGGGGATCACCTCCGGAACACCGGTCCGGATGTCGACCAGCGTCCCGAGCGCGATCTTCAGGATCGCGAGCGGCGTCGGGGTGCTGGCGCTGGCCGCGCGCGGCCTCTTCGATCGCCATCGCAGCGGTCATCGCGCCGAGGTGGTGGCCGTCCTGCACGTCACCGGCTGGCTGCTGCTCGCCTTCGCGGTCGGCGGACAGGGCGTGGGCGGCGTCGCCACCCGGTTCATGCTGCCGCTGACGGTCCTCCACGTTCCGTACGCCGCGCTGGCGCTGGTCACCCACCTCGGCCCGCGTCTCCGGCCGGCGCACGCGGTCGGGGTGGTCGCGCTGTTGCTCGCGATCAAGGCCGCCACCTTTGCCGGCGGTCTGACCAGCAACCCGCGCCGGGCGTTCGACATCCCGCCCGACTGGGCGGAGACGTCGGCCTGGCTCGCGCAGCACCTGCAGCCGGGCGAGCGCTACGCCTTCCCTTACGGCAGCTTCTACTCGACCTGGGACCAGCCGGCGCCCGATCCCGATGCCCGCGCGGCCTACGACTACACCACGAAGGCGACAGACCTGCTGGCGGCCATGGACGAGGCCCGACCGGTATCGATAGAAGCGCGCTGGGACGGGCCCCGCCACCCCATCCGCAAGATGTTCGTCGACATGGCCGACGCCGATCTTCCGCGCTATCGCGAGAAGCTGGCCGGCGCGGCCGACGCGCACGGACCGCTCGCTTTTCTCGGATGGAATCGCTGCTTCGCCGACACAAGGCAACCGAGTCGCTTTCTGATCTTCTGCCGCTGAACCCATGATCGCCCTCACATCCATCGCGTCGCCGACCCGCCGGAGCTCCCGGTGAGGGCGGTGTTCTTCTTGCAGGGCGAGCGCGTCCCCGCCGCGCGCGCGCGCGGGTTCGCGCTGGCGCGGGCGCTCTCGGCCCGCGGGGTGACCTGCGAGCTCCGGATCGCGCGCCCGAGCGTCTACGGGGACACGAAGCTCCCCTGGCCGCTCGATCAGCCGCGCTGGCTGTATGTGCCGTTCGCGGCGCTGGCGCGGCTCGGGCAGCTCCGCGGCCTGCGCGACGACGACGTCGTCGTGTTCCAGCGGCCCATGACCGAGCTCGCCACCATCGCCCTCGAGCGCCTGGCGGCGCGCGGCCGCAAGACGATCTTCGACTTCGACGACGCCATCTTCGAGCGGCAGTGGGGCGCGGCGGCGAAGTTCCGGCGGCTCGTCGCGCTGGCGGATCGGGTGGTGGCGGGCAACCGGCACCTGGCGAACGCGGCCGCGGCGCCCGACAAGACGGTGATCGTCCCGACCGCCGTCGACACCGACAGGTTCGCCGCCACCCCGCTGCGCGCCACGCGCGGCAGCGACGTGGTGATCGGCTGGACCGGGCTGTCCGGCAACTACCCGCACCTCGCCCACCGCGCGGAGGCGATCGCGCGCGCTCTCAAGCGGACCAGCGCCCGCTTCATGGTCATCTCCGACCGCCCGCCGCCGCGCTCGCTGGCGGCGCTGAACGCCGAGTTCGTCCGCTGGCGCCCCGAGAGCGAGGTCGAGGATCTCGCGCGCATCGACGTCGGCGTCATGCCGCTGCCCGACGGACCCTACGAGCGCGGCAAGTGCGCCTTCAAGCTGCTCCAGTACATGGCCCTCGGCCGTCCGGGCGTGGCCTCGCCGATCGGCGCGAACGCCGAGGTGGTCACCGACAAGGTCGACGGCTTCCTGCCCTCGACCGACGACGCCTGGGAGGAGGCGCTCACCACGCTGATCGAAAACCCCGCCCTGCGGCAGGAGATCGGCGTTCGGGCCCGGGCCCGGGTGGAGCAAGGATATTCGCTGTCGGTGGTGGCCGACCGCTACAAGACGCTGATCGAAGCGCTCGCGAAGTGAATCAGCGCTGGGTGCCGCGGTAGCCGGCGATCAGCTCGCGATCGGAGACGACGGCCTCGGAGCGGGTGCCGAGGAAGAAGATGCACGACGCCGCGTCGAGCGCGCCCGGGCGCTGGCCGGCGATGTGATCGGTCAGCTCGAAGACGAAGGCGGTGATCCGCCCCAGCACCGCCAGCACCTTGGCGAGCCGGCGCGAGCGGGTCCACGAGGCCAGGAAGTAACGCCAGGCCCAGGCGAGCGTGGTCCCGGGCCCGGCGACCGCGCCGCTCTCGATCTCGGCGAAGCGGCGGAACAGCCGGCGGTGCCCCATGTGGCTGAAGCGGGTGAAATCGTACCCTTGCAGGTGGACCTCCTGCATGAACGGCGTCTCGGCGTAGACGATCCCGTCCGGTTTCAACACGCGGTGGATCTCCTCGACGCAGCGCCAGGGATCGGCCACGTGCTCGAGGACGGCCTGCGCCACCACCGCGTCCACGCTGCCGTCGCGGAACGGAAGATCGTGGGCGTCGCAGAACACCGACGCCGTCGAGTTCGGCGAAGGGTCGACGTTGATGAGGCGGATGGCCGGCTCGCCGGTGAGGGCGCTCATCCCCTTGCCCCGGATGCCGCCGCCCACCAGCAGGACCAGCGGGGCCGCGGTGCGTTCGAGCAGCCGCCGCTTCATGGTCTCGAAGCAGCGCACGGCCGACAGGTTCACCGACGGAGACGGCAGCCGGCTGAGCCACAAGCGGGCCTTGGCGCCGCCGCCCTCCGTGGCCGCGCTGCCGCTTTCGGCGGGCGCGGGCGGCGCTGGTTCGCGCTGGTAATCGCGGTGGTGGAAGACCGAGCGATCCTCGGCGATCAGCACGGGACGCCCGGCCACGACGGGATACGACTTCCCGCAGCGGGCGTCGGCGCAAGGAAGAGCGCCGCCGACCTCGGGCAGGAGCTCGCCCTTGCACGCCGGGCAGCAGAGAATCTCGCGGAACATCGGGGCGGTCTCGAGCATCCGGCTGGACGCACTTTACACGCCCGGCCAGCGCGGGCGGTACCGCGTTTGCTACTCTCCGCCGATCCATGGAGGGGACGACCGCGCCGGCCGATCCGGCTGATCCGGCTGATCCACATCATCGGCCCCCGAACGATCGGGCCGGCGACGCCCGCCACGTCGCGCGCAGCGGCGTGCTGCAGCTGCTGTCCGCGCTGGGCCAGGGGATCACGCCGGTCACCAGCATCCTGATCGCGCGGCTGTTCGGGACCGTCACGTTCGGCGCCTATCAGGCCAGCCTGGCGCTCCTCGACGTGCTGACCCGCACCGGAATGGTCGGTTCGATGGGCGGCATGCACCGGTTCATCGCCGCGCACCGCGCGACCGGCGACGCCGC
>DATBHU010000356.1:0-7973 GCA_036557265.1 Polyangia bacterium | reverse complement strand
TGCCCGGCGTGTTGCGCGGGATCAGCTTGCCCTCCCGCTCCTCGTAGAGCGCCCACAGGTCCGCGTTGAAGCCCGAGCGCCGGAGGCCGGTGAAGCGCGCCGCGAACAGCTCCTCGTAGGCGGCGAAGTCACCCGCGTTCTGCGCGGCCAGCCAGTGGTCGACGACGCCGCGCACCTCGCCCTCGGCGACCGGGGCGGCCGGGGCGGCGATCGCGAGCACGCCCGTCAGCAGGAGCAGCATCGCCGCATTGTATCGGGCTACGGCGGCGGCGACATCGCCAGCCGGGCCACGCGCGTCCGCGCCAGCGCGCCCAGCGTGTCCCACTCGCGGATGCTGGTGTCCTTGCGGCCCATCGCGGTCAGGATGCGCACGCCGTCGGCGTGCAGCTGGTCGCGCGCGCCGAGGAAGCGACGCACGCGCTCGGTCTCGCGCTCCCATTCGTCCTCGAGCGCGGCCAGGCTCTGGCGCCGCAGCGCCAGCCGCGTGCCGGCCGGCTCGCTCGCCTCCAGCGCGTCGATCTCGCGCCGCAGGACGTTCATGCGATCCAGCAACGCGACCAGCGGCGCGTGCGCGCGCTCGATGTCGCCCGACAGATTGCGCAGCCGCCCCAGCACCCGGTTGCGCGCCGACACCAGCACGGTCGCGTCGAGCGGCCCGTGCAGCTCGTCGGGGCTGTGGCCGCGATTCAGGATCGCGTAGACGCGGCGGCGGCTCTCCAGGTAGTCGGCCAGGCTGCCGGCCAGCCGCACCGTGCGCTCCTCGCGCTCGATCAGGATCTGCTCGATCTCCGCCAGCAGGGCCCGCTGCGACTGCGCGGTCTGGCCGGCCGCGCCGCTCACCAGCAGCCGCTGCTCCCAGTCCTCGCGGCGCTGCTCCACCGCCTCCAGGCCCGCGTACTCCTCCTGGCACTGCCGCGCCAGGCCGGTCATGTCGTCGGTGTACGACGCGGAGAGCGGCTCCATGCTGCCGACGAGGAACAGGTTCAGCCGCGCGTCGTCGGGCAGCGCCGACCCCGCCACCGCGGGCACCAGGCTGCCCTGCACCATGGTGGTGATGCCGCTGTTCGGCTTCTCGAAGCCGAGCGCCGCCACCAGGTGCAGGCGGTGTTCGAGGTTCGACTCCGCCTCGACCGAACCGCGCATCGCCAGCCCCGGCAGCAGCGGCGCCTGCTCGCGCCGGAAGAAGAAGCCGGTGCGCGCGGTGGTCAGGTCGCCCACGAACCCGGCCGGCTCCTGGATCGATCGCTTCAGCGCCGCCTCGAAGAACGCGTCGAGGCCGAGCGGCTGCACCAGCTGGGAGAGCCAGCCCTCGCGCAGCGCCAGCTCCACCGCGCGATCCGGCTCGAGCGCGGTCGGGTTGACCTGGTCGGCGAGGCCGGCGGCGGCCTCGAACCCGAAGGCGTGCATCGCCACGCCGCCGCGCAGGTACGGGTGCCAGTGGATGCCGAGCCCGCGGAACCCGCCGTAGTAGCGGAGCTCGAAGTCCTTGCCGCGGCGGAGGATCGCGCCCGAGTGCGTGAGCGCGCCGGCGTCGAACGCGGCGCCCGTCACCAGCGCGCCGACCGCGATCGGCACGGCGGCGCGCGCGACGTTGTGCTTGGCGCGGCCCCAGCCCTCGTCGTCCTGCGGGAAGACCGGCTGCTGCGCCAGCAGGAACACCGACAGGTCGGCGATCTCGCGCGCCGAGAAGTTCGTCAGCAGCGACTGCGCCACGTCGCCGCCCTTGCCGAGGCCGTTGAACTCCTCGAGCGTGACCACCGGCTGCAGGCGCAGATCGATCAGCGACACCGAATCGGGCGTCACGTTGTAGATGCGGTTGGCGCGCACGCTGTCGAGGCGGGTCATCTGCGCGACCAGCGGCTTGTAGATCGGATACGAGATGTAGAACGGCAGCAGCGACAGCTTGTAGTTGGTGGTGTCGTTCAGATCGCGCGGCCGCCCGACGAAGCGGTCGATCTCGCTCTCGAAGCGAAACAGCTCCAGCGTCTCGATCAGGCGGAAGAACTCGGTGTAGCCCTTGTCGAGCACGCGCGTGGCCGCGTCGGGGATGCCGGAGAAGATCCGGCTCAGATCGACCTCGTTGGCGGCGGCGCCGCCGCGCGCCTGCGCGCCCGCCGGCCGCGCGGCCGCAAGGGCGAGCCCCGCCACCAGCAACGGCACGACGGTCCGTGCCGGCGCCCCGCCGCGCCGAACCACGCGTCTCACCCGGCCATTTTAGGCCGAAACGCCGGGATCCGCGCCAGCGGACACGCTGGCGTGCCGCGTCAGTCGCCGGGCCGAACCAGGTACAGCACGCCGAGAGCGATGAACACGGCGCCCGCGATGCGGCGCAGCCAGTGCGCCGGGACGACGCGCGTGACGGCCTCGCCGGCCAGCACGGCGATCGCCGACGTCGTCACCAGCGCGAGCGCCGAGCCCGCGAACACCGACCACTTCGCCTGCGCCCCGGCGGACATCGACAGCGTCGCCAGCTGCGTCTTGTCGCCCAGCTCGGCGATGAAGATCGCGCCGAATGTGGAGGCCAGAGTCTTCCAGTCCATGCCGGGACTATAAGGCTCCGGGCCGGCCCGCGCCCGCGGTCCTCCCTTACGGCAAACCTGGAAACGCGTTCACGTACTTGATCTTCAGATCCGGGAACGCGGTCACCATCTGGATCTTCACGTCCGGGAACGCGTCGACCATCTTCCACTTGCCGCACTTGTCGGGGAACGCGTCGACGACCTGCACCTTCAGGTCCGGGAACGCGTCGACGATCTTGACCTTGCCGTACAGCTTCTTCCCCTTCAGCGAGCAGTCGCCGCCCACCTTGCCGCCCGACCCGCGCGCCGGCGCGATCGGGCCGGACGTGCCGGCCGAGAAGAACGGGACGAACGCGAGCAGGACAATCAGGCGCTTCAGCATGCGATCACGATACCTGCATCGGCCGGGCGTGCAAAATGCCCCGGTCCGTGCGACGCTGCGGACCTTAGTCGTTGCGGGAGGCTTGACGATGTCGTCTTCGCTTCGGGGTCTGGCGCTGGTCGCGGTGATCGCTCTCGGGTGCGGGACGCGCTCCCTGGATCCGGGCGAGATGAGCGGAATGGGCGGCGGCGCCGGCGGCATCTCGGGCGTCGTCACGACCGGCAGCGGCGGCGCGACCACCGACGGGGGCGGCGGGCCGCCGGACGGAACGATCCACGTCGGGGTCTGCGGCGACGGCACCGTCGATATCGGCGAGCAGTGCGACGACGGCAACCTGCGGGGCGGTGACGGCTGCAGCTCGCTCTGTCAGAGCGAGTGCTACTGGAATTGCGGCACGTGCGGGGCCGCCACCACCTGCATCACGCCGGGCGCCTGCGGCGACGGCTTCCTCGGCTGGGACGAAGCCTGCGACGACGGCAACATCACGGGCGGCGACGGCTGCTCCGCCGACTGCAAGCTCGTAGAGCTGGGCTGGGTCTGCCCGAGCCCCGGGCGGCGGTGCGCCCCGATCTGCGGCGACGGCGTCGTCGCGGGCCCCGAGACCTGCGACGACGGCAACACGATTGCCGGCGACGGCTGCTCCGACAGCTGCGTGACGGAGCCGACCACCACCCGCTGCGGCGACGGCGTGCTCGAGGGCGCCGAGCAGTGCGACGACGGGACCGGGACGGCGGACCCGACCTACGGCTCCGGCTGCTCGGCGCAGTGCCGGCTCTCCGCGTTCTGCGGCGACGGCGTCGTCAACGGCCCCGAAGCGTGCGACCTGGGCCCGCTCGGCAACACGTCGCCGTCCTACGGCGGCAGCTCCGGCTGCACGCCGACCTGCCGGATCCCGCATTACTGCGGCGACGGCATCGTCGACAGCAACTACGGCGAGCAGTGCGACTTCGGCGCGGACAACGGCAGCCCGACGGGCACCTGCACGAACAACTGCCACATCGTCGCGATCTGACGCGAAAGCGCGCTGCGACAGGCGCGACCGGCCGCCGTCCGATCCGCCCATGACACCCGCGCTGGCCGTCCGGCCGTCCTTGCCCTCCTTGCCGTCCGCCCTGCCCCCTTGTCGCCGCCCGCGCCGCCCCAATAAACTCGCGGTCGTGGGGGACACGGCGCGTGATCGCTTCCTGGGTCTGCTCGGCGCGGCGCGGCGGGCCGATTTCCAGTCGCTGCCGGACTGGGAGCAGCGCCTCGACGCCGCGCTCGACGAGCCGGCCAAGGCGCTGGACGCGGGCTGGCTGTCGCGGGCCGACTTCGCCGCCGAGATCGCGGCGCGCCTGGACCGCGACGCCGAATCGGTCGCCAGCTTCTGGGAGCACCTGCACCCGGCGGACCTGTACCTGGCGTGCGCGTGCGCGCGCGGCGTGTCCGCGGCGATCGCGAAGTTCGAGCTGATGTTCGGCGGCGAGATCGGCCGCACCGCGCGCCGCTTCGAACGCCGCGGTCTGGCCGCCGACGATCTGCACCAGCTGCTTCGCAACAAGCTGTTCGCCGCCCAGCCCGGCGAGGCGCCGCGCATCGCCTCCTACACCGGACAGGGTTACTTGCAGAACTGGGTGCGCGTCACGACGACGCGCGCGTTCATCGACGCGACCCGCCCGCAGGGCGACACGCCCGAGATCCCGATCGCCGACGAGCTGGTGGCGATGCTGCCCGAGAGCGGCGCCGATCCCGAGCTGGAGCTGCTGAAGCGCCAGCACCTGGCCCACTTCAAGGCCGCCTTCGCCGAGGCGGTGGGGACGCTGGAGGCGTCCGACCGGGTGGTGCTGCGCCAGCACCTGGTCGAGCGGCTGACCATCGATCAGATCGGCGCGCTCTATCACCTGCACCGCGCCACCGCCGCGCGGCGCGTGGTCAAGGCGCGCGAGGCGCTGCTGGCCGCGACGCGCACCGCGCTGGCCGCCCGCCTCGGGATGAGCGAGGAGCAGCTCGAGAGCGTGCTGCAGCTGATCGCGAGTCGGATGGACGCCAGCGTCGAACGCCTGCTGCGCTAGCGGATGTCGATGGCCAGATCTGGCTGCCCCAGCGACGAGACCTTCACCCGTCTGGTCGAGGGGCTCCTGCCCGAGGCGGAGGTGCGGGCGCTGGAGGCGCACTGCGACGGCTGTCTCAGCTGCGCGCACCTGCTGGCCGAGCTGGCGCGATCGATCGCGCCGTCGGGCGGGGGCGCGGGCGGGCTGCTCGACGATCGCTACCGCCTGCTGGAGCCGTTGGGCGCGGGCGGCATGGGCGTCGTCTACGCGGCGTTCGACACCAAGCTGGGACGCAAGGTCGCGGTCAAGCGCCTGCGCGAGACCGGCCTCGGCACGCCGGCCGAGAAGCGGCGCGGCCGCTTCCTGCGCGAGGCGCAGCTGCTCGCGTCGCTGTCGCATCCGAACGTGCTGACGATCCACGACGTCGGCGGCGCCGACCGCGAGCTGTACGTCGTGATGGAGCTGGTCGACGGCGCCCCGGTGTCGCGCTGGCTGACCGACAAGCGCCCGGGGTGGCGCGCCATCGTCGACGTCTTCATGCAGGCGGGGCGCGGGCTGGTGGCGGCGCACCAGCTCGGCATCGTCCACCGCGACATCAAGCCCGACAACATCCTGGTTGCGAACAGCGGGCGCGTCCTGGTCGGCGACTTCGGGCTGGCCGGCCTGGCCGGAAACCTGACGCCGTCCGGCGAGCCGCCGCCAGCACCGTCGCTGTCGCCGTCGCCGGCGCCGCCGGGGTCGCTGACGCAGACCGGGGCCGTGCTCGGGACGCCCGCGTACATGTCGCCCGAGCAGTACGACGGCAAGCCGGGCGACGCGCTGTCGGATCAGTTCTCGTTCGCTGTCTCGCTGTACGAATCGCTGCACCGGCGGCGGCCGTTCGCGGGGCGCACCGCCAGCGAGATCGCGGCGGCGACGCGCAGCGGCCCGCTGGCGCCCGCCGGCGACGGCGTCCCGCGCGCCGTCGATCGCGTGCTGTCGATGGCGCTGGCGCCGGAGCCGAGCGCCCGCTACGCGTCGATGGAGGATCTGCTGGCGGCGCTCGAGCACGCGCGCACGCGGCGCCCGACGGCCGCGCTGCTGACCGCCGCGGTGGTCCTGCTCGCCGGCGGCGCGATCGGCGCGCGGATCTGGTCGCACCACGACGCGCCCGCCGCCCGCGCGCACGCGGCCGTCGCCGTCAAGCCCGCTCCGTCGCCTGCGACCGTCCCCCCGGCGCCCGCCGCGCCCGCGCCCGCGGTCGCCGCCCCTCCCGCGGCCGTCGCCGTCGCGCCGAAAAAAGATCCCGATCCCCCCAAGGCCTCCGGACCGCCGCGTCTCCCGGGCGATCGTGGCGGGCCGACGCCGCCCCGCCACCGACGCCAGACGGCGCAGCTGGCGCAACCGCCCCAGCCGGCGCAAGAGCCCGAGCCGCCGTCGGAACCGTCGCAGCCGTCACAACCTTCACCGGCGACGGGCGACGCGAAGGCGATGCTCGATCGCGCCGACGCGCTGGCCGACAAGCGCGAAGGCGCCGCCTGCCTCGCGGTCATGAACCAGATTCACGACGTCCCGCCTGACATGACCGGGCGCGCGACCCAGATCCGCGGCGACTGCGAGATGCTCGCGGGCCACTGCGAGGCGGGACGGAAGATCTTGCAACCGATGTACGAGGCGGAGCGGCGCTTCACGCCCGCCGTGGCGAAGGGCCTGCTCGGCGCGCGCGTCGCGCGCATGTGCCCGGTCAGCTCGTTCCCGACGGTGGCAGGGCGCGTGGCGGCGGTGCACCAGCAGGCGCTCGAGGCGGAGAAGATGCCCGGCGAGCAGTCGCGCTTCTGCGGCGCGCTCGAACACGCGCTGCTCGCGGACACGCAATCGAGCGAGGTGCAGGGCTGCTGGGAGCACAAGGACAGCAAGGAGTGCCTGTCGCTGATGTTCACCCTGCAGCTGGCCTACGAGCATCTGGCCGAGTGCTTCCTGCGCGACAAGAACTGCCACGACGGCGCGCGCCTCGACGTCATGCACAGCCAGGTCGAGTCCGGCTTCCTCGAGCTCGGCGGACGCCGGCGCCCCGATCTGTTCTGTCGGGCCAGCCGCACGGTGGAGGTCTATCCTGCCTGCACGCCCGCCGGCGAGGAGGCCCAGCGCAGGTGCCTCGATCACGTCGAGGGGGCGCGGAAAGCGGGCGACGCCCGCGTGAAGCCGGTGTTTCCGCGCTGACCGGCCGCGCGCGCCGTCGTCAGAGGTCGAGATCGAACCCGGCGGCCGCCGCGCGCTTGCGCGCCTCCGCGGTGCGCGCGCACGGCCCCCAGGCCATGCCGACCAGGATCGCCGCGGCCAGCGAGCCGAGCGGCATCAGCACGCCGAGCAGCGACAGGAAGCCGTCCTTCGCCGTCACGAACGCCCACCCGCCCGTGCCGAGCATGCCCAGCGGCACCAGCACGATCGCCGCGAGCACCGCGCGCAGCTGCTGGCTGTAGATGCGCGAGCCGAGGAACAGCAGCACCACCCCCAGCGCCAGCAGCGCCCAGGGGACGTAGGCATAGAGGCCGATCAACCAGACCACGGACCAGAGCTGCAGCGCCCCGATCAGGTCCAGCGCCCCCGCGACCGCGACCGCCGCCGCGGCGACCGTGACGATGGTCTGGCGCTTGGTGTTGGCGAGCTCACGATCGAGAACCTCTGCGGCGGCGGGGGTCATGCTCATCGAAGGTCCTTTCGTCGGGCCTGCCGATCAGACGGCGCGCCGCGCCCCTCGTCACGGTTTCCTTGCCCCCGCCCCCCAGATCGGCGAGCCGCGGACATTCAACTAGGCAGCTTCCGTTCGGGTAGGGGGTCGTCCGTCCGCCACCGGCACATCTTAGGAGGTTCCCGCATGCTCAGCCTTTCGCGCTTCGCCAGGTGCTTCGGACGCTGGCCGCACCTCACCTTCCTGATGCTGAGCGTCGGGGCCTGCGCCGGCAGCAGCGACATGGTCACGCCCGGAACTGGCGGGAATCAAAGCGGAAACTCCGGAACCAGCGGCGGCACGGCGGGCACCGGCGGCACCACCGGCACCGGCGG
>DATBHU010000355.1:0-5158 GCA_036557265.1 Polyangia bacterium | reverse complement strand
AGCGGGGAGAGGGTTAGGGAGAGGGGCCGCCAGCAGGTAGACCGCGCGCACGGCGCCGGGCAGCCACGCGCGCACCTCGACGCGCCGGATCTCCCGGTGGCCCGCCAGCGGCGCGATCGACACCACGTAGGGCGCGGCGCTGCGATCGGCGAGCGCCGTCCGGTGCACGCCGGCGCGCGCGTCCGGCAGGTTGTCGATCTCGAACCCGCCGCGAAGGTCGGTGGGACGCACGCCGGCGGCGCACGCGCCCTTCACGAGGGTCCAGCGGGCGCGCTGCCAGGCCAGGTAGTCGTGCGTTCCGGCGACGGAGAACACGGCGAGCAGCGCGCACGCGAGCGTGGCCAGCCCGGCAACGACGCGCGGCGCGCGCACGGCGTCCACCGCCTCGCCGGCGGTCGCCGCCAGCAAGAACGGCAGCAACACGAGCATGTGACGATCGAACATCGACGTATCGGCCGCCGCCGACGGCGCGAACAACGTGGCGGCGAGCAGCGCGCAGGCCATCGGCTTCCAGCGCTGCCCGTCGAGACCGCCGCCCGCGCGCCCGTCGCGCCAGGCGCCGGCCAGCGCACGCACCAGCAAGGCCGCGCCCACGCCGGCGGTGATGGTGATCGCGCGCCAGCCCCAGGGCGACGCGGTGGTGACCGCCCCCGCCACCGTGCGCGGTCCGATGCCGAAGTCGATGATGATGTTGCCGGCGAGCGGCATCGACCAGCCGGCGGCGAGGACGACGAGCGCGCCCAGCGCGCCCAGCGCGCAGATCGCCGGCGTGGTGAGGCGGCCCGGACGCGCCGCGGAGTCGCGGCGGCTGACCAGCGTGACGGGCAGCGCGAACAGGCCGAGGTATGCGAGCACCACCACGATGCGGCCGACGACGTGCCCCCACCCGCGCAGTCGCAGCAGGCCCGCGGCGCCGCGCACGAGCGCCTCCGACTTCTCGTCGTACGAGGCCGGCGACACGGCCGAAAGGTGGCGAAGGTGATCGTGAACGCCGATGGCCAGCACGGTGAGCACGATCGGCGCCAGCACCGCCAGCCACGTGCAGCGTCCGAACGCGCGCCGCCGCCACGCCGGCAGCGCGAACGCGAGCGGCAGCGCCAGGCCGATCTGGCGGCTCAGCACCGCGGCGATCGCGAGCGCCGCCGCCAGGACCAGCCAGCGCGCGTCGCCGCGGCCGACGGCCCGCAGCCAGGCCCACGCGCTCCAGACCACGGCGGCCAGGAACGGCACGTCCGACATGAACGTGAACGACAGCGCCACCATCCAGGGGTTGACGATGAGGGCCGCCGCGCCGGCGGTGGCGCGCGCCCGCGACCACCCGAGCTCGCGCAGCAGCGCGAACGTCCCGACCAGCGCCAGCCACCCGGCGGTCAGCGACGACAGGCGCAGCGCGAACCACGAGGCGCCGAACACGCGCGCGAACGCGGCGCCCCACAGCGCCGGCGTCACCAGCGGCATGCTCTGCCAGAAGCTCGGCTCGAAGCGCCCGTGCTCGGCGAGACGGAGCGCGACGCTGCCGTAAGCCCAGTCGTCGTTGAGCGGGAACCCGCCGCGCGGATCCACCAGCACCGCGATCACCGTCCAGGCCAGCGTGAGCGCGGCGAGGATGCCGGCGTCGCAGCGGCGCGCGGGCGCGGGTGCCGGCGGACTGGAGGCGATGAGACGGAGCGGCGAATCGGCGGCCATCGCGGGCGTAGTCCCGACCTGCGCGCGCCGCTGCTCGAAAAAGTTTCAGAGGATGATTCGCAGCCCGACAGTGCCGGTGATCATCGGCCAGGACGAGCTGCCGACCTGCGAAGCAGCCGTCACGAACACCAGCCCCGGCACCATCCAGCTGGCGCGCAGCTCGGCGGCGAGCGCCCACCGTTGCGAGAAACGATTGACCAGCGCCACGGCGCCGCCCGGCGTCGCCGCCAGCCTCTCGCCGCTGAAGCGGCGGGTCGCGAGAGTGCCGGCGTCCACCAGCGCGGCGTCCCCCGCGAACGAGATCAGCGCGAGCCCGACGCCGGCGCTGGTGTCGACAGAGAGGGTCTCGCCGAGCGGCACGCGCAGACCGGCGGCCCCGGTGACGGTGGCGAAGTTGAGGTCGAACCGCTCCGACGACGAGGTGCCGCCGACCCCCGAACCCAGCCAGAACAGGCCCAGCGCCAGCCGCGCGAACGGGGTCGCGCCGCCAAGGATCGGCGACGACCCGTGCAGCGCCGCGCCGATCTCGAAGCCGAACTGCGGGCCGAAGTGACGTGCGTACAGCACGCCGACGCCAGCATCGAGCAGCGCGATCGAGCGCGCGGCGGGCGGGGCAGGCGCGCGGCGCACGGCGGCCGTCGCGGCTGGCGCGATGGCGGGCGGCGCGAACGGCGGCAGCGCGAGTGGTTCGAGCGCGGCGGGGCCGGCCGGGGCCGGCTCGGGTGACGGCGCCGCAGGCCCCGGATCCGCGGCGGTGTCGGCAGATGCAGGCGCGCGCGGAGGGGGCGGCAGCCAGATCGCCGCCAGCCACTCCGCGACCTGCAACGCGACGCGGTTCGCGTCGCGCGCGGCCGCGCCGGCGTCGGCGAGCGCGACATCGGCGGAGAACGACCACGTTGCGCCGTCCGCGGCCGCAACGACCATCGCGCGCGCGCCCTCCACCCTCAGGGTGATGATCGCGGACGCCGGCACCGTGCCGCCGCTCTCCGGCGTCACCTTGAAACCCGCGGCCAGCAGCTCGGCGCGTATGGCGGACACGAGGCCGTCGAGCCGTCGGTCGGCGACACGATCGATGCGCACGGCATGCGCAGCGCGCGACGCGGCCCGCGCGCCCGCCGGCGCGCCGAGTGCGATGACGAGTGAGATGACGAGAGCGATCGCGAACCAGCTGCCGCGCCCCGACACCAGCGTTCCCCGCTAGGGCGCCTCGAGGAGCTGGAGGGCGTGGATCGCGTGCGGACCGTCGGCGTGCAGCCGCAGATACTGCTCGGCGACGGGACGCGCCGCCGCGGGGCCGTCGAGCTGCTCGAGCAGCGTCATCTTCCGCCCCAGCGCATAGGGCCGGTAGTGCCCGCCTTCGCCCTCGGCCAGGTACGCGCCGTAGAGCGCGAGCGCCTCACGCAGCCGCCCGCGATCTTCCGCCAGGCGGCCCAGCACGAACGCCGCCTCGTGGGCCAGCTCCGACCCCTTCCCCCGCCGCCGCAACGCCATCAGCGCCCGCCGCGCCAGCTCGACATCCCCGCGCCTCCTCGCCTCCCGCGCCAGCGCGTCCAGCCGCTCCGGGTTGCATGACCGCACGCATTCGTCCCCGTCGCCGATTCCAGGCTGCGCCGCGATTCCAGGCTGCGCCGCGGTCGTCGCCGGCGGCCCGGCCTCCGGCTCGGTCGCCGCTTCCGCGCGCGCGGCCGCCGTGCTCGTCCGCGTCGCGATCTCTCGATCCTTCGCCTCCGCCGCGGTCGCGCCCAGCCGCACCTCTCCGTCATCCAGCCGCGCCACGAACGTCTGCCCCGCCTTCACCTCCAGCCCCGCCCCCGCCAGCGAGCCCCTGACGATGACCGCGCCCTCGCGCAGGCGCAGGCGCAGCTCACGCTCCTCGGTCCAGCGCACGTCGAACGCGGTGCCGGTGACCATGACCTCGAACGGCCCCACCGCCACCGACCAGCGCGTGTCGTCGCGGTGGCGGATCTGGAAGGCGACCTCGCCGCGCTCGACGGCCAGGCGCGCCCCGCGCGCATCGACCGCCAGCACCTGCGCCTGCGCGCCGCGCTCGACCACCAGCGTGCTGCCGTCGGAGAAGCGCAGGCTCTCGCCGGCGCCCGCGCTGTCGCGCTGGTACGTCAGCGCGCGCGGGCCCCGGGCCGCCGTCACCACCAGCAGCGCGGCGGCGGCCGTGACGCCCGCGGCCGCCCACCACCAGCCACGCCCGGCGCACCAGCCGCCGGCGCCCGTCCCCGTCAGCGCGTCGGTGAACGCCTGCTGCTGCTCCGTCGACAGCGGCGCCGGCGAGGGGCCGGCGATGCCCCGGCGCAGGAGCCGCCCCAGGCGCACCGCGGCCGCCGGCCGCGCAGCCTCCACCCGCCTCATCGTGCCCGCCCCCGCTTGCCGCCGCGCTCGGCGATGTAGCCGCCCAGGATCGGATCGCGCGCCGCCCGGGCGCGGACCCGGGTCCAGGCGCGGTCGAGGCGACGCCGCGCCGTCGAGAACGACAGGCCGTGCGCCTGCGCCACCTCCGCCAGCTCCATCTCCTCGACGTAGCGGGCCACGAACAGCGAGCGATCCTCGGCGCTCACGGCCGCGAGGACGGCGGCGAGCCGCGCCATCGCCTCCGTCGCGAGCGGATCGCCGAACGACGTCTCCTCCGGTTGCGCCGTCGCCGCGGCGCGCGGAAACACCAGCCAGCGTCCGAGCCAGCGCCGGCGGAGCTCGCGCTTGACCACGCGCGCGGCGATGCCGAACAGGAACGGCCGCAGCGCGCCGGGGTCGCGCAGGCCCGGCACCTTGCGGAAGAAGCGCAGGAAAACTTCCTGGATCAGGTCCTCGCGATCGCGATCCGGCCCGAGCAGCCCGCGCAACGTCCGGTCGACGAACGGCCGCAGCAGCCGCCACGCGGGCGCCACCGCCTCGGCGCGCCGGGCGATGAGCGCGCCGGCCAGCGCGCGTTCGTCCTCGGCGGCAACGTCCGCCGCGCCGGCCGGTACGGCCGCCAGCGGGGGCGCGAGTGCGCTAGGCATGCCTCCGACCGTCGTCACGATCCATTCACGATAGTCCTCCCCTCGCCGGCCCGCTGCTCATCTTTTTTGAGCAGCCGGTCGCCCTTCCGGGGACCATGAGGGCCTACGCCTCCGGGCCGGCGCCAGCGCTCTCCATTGCTGGGGCTCGCGGCCGCTCGGTCGTCGAGCGGGCCATCGCGGGCGTGGTCCCCGCCTGCGCGCGCCAGTGCTCGAAAAAGGAGAGCGGGATCCGCAGTCCGAGCGTGCCGCTGACCAGCGCCGAGGACGAACCGCCCGGCCCCGGCAGCATCCTGCTGGCGCGGACCTCCGCGGTGAGCGCCCATCGCTGCGAGACCCCGTAGACGAGCGCGAGCGCGCCGCCGGGCGTGGCCACCCAGGCGCGATCGCTCGGCCAGGCCGAGCCGTCGATGCTCGAGCTCCCGGTATTCGAGGCGACCCACACCGCCGTGAGCCCGATTCCT
>DATBHU010000354.1:0-3988 GCA_036557265.1 Polyangia bacterium | reverse complement strand
GATCCGCCGTTCGACCTCGACTACTACTTCGCGACGCTGCTGCTCGAGCGCGCGCGCGGCACGACGACGATCATCAATGATCCGCGCGGCCTGCGCGAGCAGAACGAGAAGCTCGCGGTGCTGGAGTATCCGGACCTCTGCCCGCCCACCATCGTGACGCGCGAGACGACGCGGCTGCGATCGTTCCTGGCCGAGCAGGGCGGCGAGATGGTCGTCAAGCCGCTGGACGCGTCGGGCGGCTTCGGCGTGTTCCACGTGCGCAAGGGCGACCCGAACACGGGCGCGATCCTCGAGCAGGCGACGCAGCTGGGGCGGCGCTGGACGATGGCGCAGAAGTACCTGCCTGAAGTGCGCCGCGGCGACAAACGCATCCTGCTGTGCGACGGCGAGTTCCTGTGCGCCGTGCTGCGCGTGCCGGCGCCCGACGACGCGCGCGGCAACCTGCACGTCGGCGCCAAGCCGATGGCGACCAAGCTGGAAGAGCGCGACACCGAGATCGTGCGCGTGCTCGGCCCGCGCCTGCGCGCGGCCGGCCACTTCTTCGTCGGGCTGGACGTGATCGGCGGCTGGCTGACGGAGATCAACGTGACCAGCCCGACCGGCATCCTCGAGGCGAACGTGCTGTACAACGACGCCTACGAGGTGAAGGTGGTCGAGCGGCTCGAGCAGAAGACACGGTCCGCGGCGCCGACCGCCTGATGCGGGCCGCCGCGCTCGCCGTCGCGCTGGTCGGCTGGTGCGCGACGGCGGCCGCGGCCGACAACGCGGGCGATCGGCGGGCGCAGGATACGTATCCGCTCGTGCTGCTGGTGCAGGGCGACGGCTCGATCGCGTCCGCGCCGGCGCTGCCCGGCGATCCGGCCGAGGGCGCGTCGCTGCGCTTGCGCCGCGTGCGCGCGGGCGCGGATCTGAGCGCTGGGAGCTTTCGCGTCCGCGCCGTGCTGGAGGCGCAGCAGGCCGACGGGTTCGGCGACTACTACGCGCCGGTCGACGGCGGCCGCCTGGTCGGACCGCTGCGCGCGGCCGATTCGTTCGTGTCGTGGGCGCCGCACGCCGCGTTTCACGCCGACGCCGGCGTGCTGCGGGTGCCGTTCTCGCTCACGCGCCAGGTCGGGGACGCGGATCTGCGGCTGCCCGAGCGGGCCGCGTTCGCGCGCGCGCTGACGCCCGACCTGCGCGCCGGCGCCGGCCTGGGCGGCGAGCTGGGCGCGCTCGCCTACGCGGCGGCGGTGATGTCGGCCGGCCGCTTCCTGGACGGCGATCTGTTCCAGCGCGGCGCGCTGGTGGCGGTGCGCCTGGCCGCCGAGCCGATCGGCCCGGTCGGCGCCACGCCGTGGCGGCGCGCGCCCGACGATCCGTGGGCCGACTGGGTCCGCTTCCGGCACGGCGTCTCGTTCATGTACGGAACGCTGTTCGAGGCGAGGACCATCGGCGCGGGCACCGATCTGTCCGTGCAGTGGCGCGGCCTGGTCGCGGCCGGCGAGTACGTCCTGATCCACGCGCCGTCCGGGAACCAGCAGGGCGCCGCGATCGAGCCGGGCCTGACGCTGATCCCGCGCCGGCTCGACCTCGCCGCGCGCGGCGACTGGCAGCGCGCGGGCGGCGAGAACGGGTGGGGCGGGGGCGCGGCGCTGACCTTCTACGCGCGCGATCCGCGGGCGCGCCTGCAGGCCGGCGTCGAACACCGCCTCGGCCCGCGGCCGCTCCCCGACGCCACCAGCGCGCTCGCGCGCCTGACGCTCACGATCGACTGACGGACGCCGGCCGGCCTCGGGGCGTCACGGCTGCCGGATGCAGGGCGGCGCCACCGTCGACGGCACCGCGAGCTGCGTCTCGGCGCCGGTGAACGAGAAGGTGAACGTCCCGGCGGCCAGCGGCTCCGTCGTGCAGCGCGCCAGCAAATACGCGCAGTCGGCCGTGCATTCGTGCGCCCCGGTGTCGTGGTACGTCGCGGTCGCGTCGACGCTGATGACGTCGCCGTTCTGCGTGGCCGTGCAGCTGCCCTGCCGATCGCTCGTGCAGGAGCCGCTCAGGCAGCCGAAGAACACCATCAAGTTGGCGACCTCGCCGGCCGCGTAGTCACGCGCGGTCGTGTCGGCGCCGAACGGAACGGCGTTCGGCTCGCTCGTCGGGTAGACGCAGAGATCGCCCTGATTGTGAACGACGACGTCCTTGCCGTCGTTGCCGCACCCGCCCGCGGAGGCCGCCGCGACGCTCATCGTCACGAGCACGCCGATTGCGCCGCGAAGGTTCCTCATCCCGACCTCCCGGAATCAGGTTAGCATCGACCTCGGCGGTGGGCATGAAGGCATTCGTCGTGCTCGCCGCCGCGGCCGTCGCGGGATTGCTCGCGGAGGGCGGTTGCGGCGGCGGTGGTCAACTCTCGGGATCGGGCGGCGCCGGCATCCTCACGACCGGATCGGGCGGCGGCGGCGTCGTGGGCGGCACGGGCACGGGCGGGATCACGGGCATGAACTGCGCCGCGTACCCGGAGTCCACGCAGCATCTCACCCCCGACCTCCTGATCGTCCTCGACACGTCGGCGTCGATGAACGACGCGGCCGACGGCTCTTGCGCGGGCGACTGCGGCCCGAAGTCGAAGTGGGCGGCCGCCGTGGCGGCCATCGATTCCGTCGTCGTCACGGCGACGCCGGCGGCGGCCAACTGGGGTCTCAAGTTGCTCGGCACCGCCGGAGACGCGTGCGACGCGGGCGGCATCGACGTCCCGATCGGACCGCAGACCGGGAGGACGATCGCGACCGCCCTGGCGGACCGCTCGACCCCGCCCGCCCTCGCGTCGCCCGGCAACACGCCGGCGCGGGCGGCGATCGCCGTGGCGGCGGCGCACCTGGCCGGCCGCGATCCGGCCGCCCCCCGGATCATCGTCCTCATCACCGACGGCGTGCCCGACTGCAAGCCGGGCGAGCCCGACCCGCTCGCGAGCGACACCGACGGTGTGGTCCAGGCGATCACGGAGGCGCAATCCACGGCCGTCGAGACCTTCGTCGTCGGCATCGGGACCGCCGGCGGCCCCGCCGACGTGCCGCTGGCGCGGATGGCGGTGGCGGGCGGCATGCCCCGCCCCGTCGCTCCGACCTACGTTCCGGTGGCGGGCTCCAGCGATCTCGTGAACGCGCTGAACGATCTCGTCGCCCGGTCCGCGACGTGCGTCTTTGCGATCCCGGATCCGCCCAACGCGGACGTCGACCGCTCGCACATCAGCGTGCAGTTCCCCGTGGGCGACGGCACCCCGCAGACGATCCCCCAGGATCCCGACAACGGCTGGGAGTACACCGACGACTCGATGCGGGGCATCCAGCTCTACGGCACCGCCTGCGCCACCGCCCGCGGCGGCAGTCCGGTCGAGATCATCTTCCGCTGCACCGGTGTCTGATCCGAGCCGGCTCTGCCGCAGCCGGCGCCCGATCGCGATCGCCGCGTGATTACGTTGTCGGGGTGGTGGATGGGGTTGCCCGGCGGCGCGCCGAGGCGGTGGTGGGCGGGGCGGCGACGCTGCTCATCGTCGCCGTCGCCTTCCCGATCTGGCGGCCGCTGCTGGTCGCCACGGTGCTGGCCGGGGCGCTCGCGCCCGCGTACGAAGCGTCAGTCCGCCGCCTGCACGGTCACCGGTCGCTGACCGCCGCGCTGTTCACGACGGCGACCATCGTCCTGATCCTGATTCCGCTGGCGGCGCTCGCGATGATCGCCGTGCATGAGGCGACCGCCGCGATCACCGTGGTGCGCTCCACCCTGGCCTCGGAGGGTTTGGCCGGACTGATCGCCAAGGCGCCGGACCCGCTCGAGGGATGGATCCACCGCCTGCTTCCGAGCGAGATCAACCCGGCCCGGCCGCTCGCCGCCAGCAGCCGCTGGGCGCTCGGCGCACTGTCGGACGCGTTGTCCGTGGTGGCGCGCTTCGGTCTGCGGCTGGTGCTGATGCTGATCGCGTTCTTCTTCCTGCTGCGCGACGGCCGCGCCCTCGTCGAAT
>DATBHU010000353.1:0-11203 GCA_036557265.1 Polyangia bacterium | reverse complement strand
GCGTCGGAAAAACGAAAAAGCGCGCGGAGTCGATCCGCGCGCTTCCCCGTTACTACGGCCCGCCGAAGGGAGTCAGCGGGAAAGTCTGGTCAGCGCCGACGCCGCGAGCGAGCGGACGAACGGGCTCGCGTCGTGGGCCGCCGCCTGCTGCAGCGGCGCCCCGGCCACGGCCGCGCTGGCGTGCACCTCGCCCAGCGCCCAGGCGGCCTTCTTGCGCACGATCGGCGAGGCGTCGTTCTGGAGCGCGTTCACGAGCGCGGCTGCCCCGTTCGCGTCGTGGAACATCCCCAGCGTGGTCGCCGCCTCGGCGCGCACGTTGAGGTCGCCGTCACCGAGCAGCGGCGAGACCGCGCTGCCGTCGCGCAGACCCGCGATCCCCTGCAGGGCCCGCATCGCCGCCACCTTCACCACCGCGTCGTCGCCGCCCAGCACGCTGGTCAGCGGCGCCACCACCGCGGGCCTCGAGATCTTCCCCAGCGCCTGCGCGATGTGCGCCCGCGCCTCGCTCGAGAACACCGGGTTGCCGAGCGCCGCCGACAGCGCCGGGATCGACGACACGTAGTGGAACTCGCCCAGCACGTCCGCCGCGTTGCGCGCGGCGATCGAATCGGGCTGCCCCAGCCGGGTCAGCATCTCGACCCGGATGTTCCGCGCGACGCCACGCCGCGCGAGCCACCAGGCCGCGACCTGCCGGATGCCTTCGTCCTGGTTGTCGATCAGCGGCTTCACCATGTCGACGCAGGAGACGCAGACCAGGTGCTCGGCCCGCTCGAGCTCCGCCTTGATGGCGTCGCTCGAACCGGACGAGATGGCCAGCTGCACCGCCTGTGGGCTCGACCCGTGACCAGCGACCGCGCTTCCGGCCGCCGCCAGCGAGATGCCCAGGAACGTGACGATTGAGAGCTTCATTGTCTTGTTCGTGTGCATGTCGTTTTCTCCCGTTACGGGGTCGCCGCGCCAGCCTCGTCCAGGTTCTCCCGGAAGAAGTACTGGCCACCCATGTCGATGTTGAGGATCAGGAGGTAATGCTCGTCGGCGGTCAGCTCTTGCGCGCCTGCCATGCCGCGCGTGGTGAGGTCCGCGGCGTGGCTGATCGCACCATGCGTGATCATGTCGCGCAACGCCTGGTCGGTGAAGGCACGAACGCTGCTGGACAGCGGGAAGCGCTGGACCGGGTTCAGCATCTGGACCACCAGGCTGTCCCGGGCCGACGGCGCCGCGACGTACTGCTTGGGCGGCGCGGGCGAGTAGGTGACATCGGCGTCACCGATGATCTCGCCCAGGCCCATCAGCGAGATGTACGACGCGGTGAAGTCACCCGTCGCGCGCTCGCCGATCGTCACGTTCAGCTTCTGACCGCGGAGGTCGAAGGTGAACGTCTGCGACATGCCGGTCATGTTGTCCGTGACCATGTAGGTCGGGTTCGCGGCGCTCGTCGAGCCGTCGTGGCAGCTGACGCACTTGGCGTCGAGGATCGGCTGGATCGCCAGGTCCCAGGGGACGCCGCGCACGGCGTTGTCGCCGGTCACCAGCGTGCTGGCCTTGGTGAGCGCGCCGCCCGACAGCGCGTAGGCCGTGCTGTCCACGCGGCCCGCGCGCGGGGTGACGACGTTCACCGCGCCCGACAGCACGTTGGTCGGGATGCCCGGCGCCAGGGTCGAGGCCTTGGTCCGGTTCTCGTGGCAGCCGCCGCAGAAGCGCTGCTCGCCGGCGCGGCCGCTGATCCAGATCGACTCGTTGGCCAGGCTCATGGCGAACTTGTCGATCAGCTGGATGTGGAACGGGACGTTGCCCGGGACCACCGCCGCGAACGAGTTGTCGGCCTGCACCGGGATCTCGCCGTAGCGCGACTGCCCGTCGAACTCGGTGGTGCCGAACATGTCGACGCCGCCCTCTTCACCCGAGAAGCCTTCCATCAGGCGGATCTTGACGACGCTCCCCGGCGTCAGGTTCGACTTGATGTCGGAGAGCGACGAGTCGTAGACGTTCAGCGCGCCGATGGTGGTGTCGGCGGTGCTGATCGGCGACACCGGCGTCACCGGCGTCTTCGACGGCTCCGAGCGCGTGCGCAGCGGGCGCGGCAGCACGTCCCACATCGTCAGATCGTCGAAGATCGGGTAACGCGACTTCGAGTTCATGTCGAAGACGTAGATGCCGAACTGCGCGTTGGTGCCGGCCAGCGCCAGCGTCTCGGACTCGACGGGGCCGTCCGACCAGGAGACGAGGAAGCGGCTCGGCGCGGTGGAGCCCAGCGGCTCCGCGTCGTAGTAGCGGCCGACGCCCGCGCTGCTCGGCGAGCGGTCGCCCGGGACCAGCGGCGTCAGGTCGCGCGCCGTCGAGCGGGCCTCGCTGCCGTTCAGGTCGATCAGGAACAGCTTGCCCGCCTGCAGCGTGCGGTCGCGCGAGGTCGCGATCGCCACCATCCGGTAGTTCGGCAGCGTGATGCCGGTGTCCGGATCCGTGAAGGTCGACTGGCTGACGAAGCGCGCCTTGAGGTAGCTGTTGGTGCTCGGGTTGCCGCTCGACAGCTCGCCGCCGAACGCCTCGCGCATGCCGGTCAGGTCGGTGTTCATCATGCGCAGGTGGCCGTCGTTGGTCTCACCCATGTGGCGCCATTCGGTGTAGACGATCTGGCCGTCGGGCAGCAGGGCCGGGGACACGCGGTGAGAGACGTTGCGCGCGCCCAGGACCATGCCGGTGCCGTCGACGTTGATCGTGCCGACCTGCGCCGTGGTGGCGCGCTCGTACTCGTCCTTGAACTGATTCGAGGTCGAGCTCGGGTCGGCCATCTGCTCCACGTTCAGGTTGGTCATGAACATGATCTTCCCGCCGGGCAGGTAGGTCGGATAGACGTAGTCGTTACCGCCTTCCGTCAGCTGCTTGGCGTTCGTGCCGTCGACGGCGATCGAGTAGAGGTCGTACTTGCCTCCCATCGACGCGGACAGGACGATCGTGTCGGCGTTGAAGTTGATGTCGTACGACATGATGTCGAACTGGCCGACGCAGCTCGCGTCGAGGCCCAGGTCGATACACGTCTGCGCGGTCGGAAACAGCGTCGTCGGCGTCCCGTTGGCGGACGGCGGCTCCAGCTTCACGAGGCGGCCGCCGGCGGCATAGCTCGTGTAGTCGAAGACGTTGCCCTGATCCCCGCGCGGCATGCGCTGCAGGAACACGATCGCCTTCACGTCTTCGGGAAGCCCGCCAGAATCGCCTCCTCCGTTCGAACAGCTCCCTGCCAGCAGTGCCAGCGGCAGCAGCGAAGCGACACCTCGAAGCGTCCTAACCGTGGACTTGTCTCTCATGACGCTCTCCTTCGTAGCGTCCATTACGCAATAAGGGGGCCACTCCTGTCCAGACCGAACCCCAAGCGTGACGGGGACTTCGGGGGCAAAAAACGGTGGCAACAGCCATCGGTTGCGCAACACCGAAACCCCTGCAAATCAAGGGGTTCACGACCACGCCGGACACCAAAGCCTCGAAATTACTGGGCAAACGGTGCCGGTTCGGTGTTGCGCTACTCGGTTCTTATCCCCTCCCCCCGACCCTCTCCCAAGGGGAGGGGGAGATCTGGTCCCCTCGCCCCGCGAAGCGGCGGTGTGGATGGAGGGTTAGGGAGAGGGGCGCGCGCCCTCTGATACTCTAGGGCCGTGCAGGCTGTCGCCACCGTCATCGACAGCGGTCAGCGCATCGGGCGGTATCAACCGATCCGGCGGCTGGCCGTGGGCGGCATGGCGGAGATCTTTCTGGCGCGGCTGCCCGGCGTCGGCATCGAGGGCTTCGAGAAGCTGGTGGTGCTCAAGCGGATCCTGCCGCAGCACGCGCTGGATCCGGAGCTGCTGCGCATGTTCCTCGACGAGGCCCGGCTGTCGGCGACGCTGACGCACCCGCACGTCATCGAGGTCTACGACGTCGGCGCCGAGACCGAAGCGCCGTTCTTCGCGATGGAGTACGTGCACGGCGCGAACGTGCGCGAGATGCTGCGCGCCGAGGCGCGCCGGGCGGGCCGCGCCAGCGCGCCGCTGCCGCTCGCGCACGCGGTGGCGATCGTGGCGGCGGCGGCCGAGGGGCTGCACTACGCGCACGATCGGCTGGGGCCGCGCGGCGAGCCGCTCGACATCGTCCACCGCGACGTCTCGCCGTCCAACGTGCTCGTGTCGTTCGACGGCGCCGTCAAGGTCTCGGACTTCGGCATCGCGAAGTGGGCCTTCCAGCGCACGCGCACGCAAGAGGGGACGCTGAAGGGAAAGTTCGCGTACATGTCACCGGAACAGTGCCGCGCGCGGCCGGTCGATCGCCGCAGCGACATCTTCGCGCTGGGCGCGATCCTCTACGAGGTGACGACGGGCGCCCCGCCGTTCGGCGGCGCCAGCGAGCTGGACATCCTGAACCAGATCGCGACCGGCCGCGCCGCGCCGCCCGTGTGGCCCGAGGAGCGCGGCGCCTACCCGCCGGCGCTGGCGGAGATCGTGATGCGCGCGCTGGCGCCCGATCCCGACGACCGCTTCCCGACCATGCAGTCGCTGCAGATCGCGCTCGAGTCGTTCGCGCGCGAAAGCGGGCTGGCGCTGTCGACGGTGGCGCTGGCGTCCTACGTCCAGGAGCTGTTCGCGGACGAGCTGGAAGCCTGGCGCGCGGCTCAGCGCGAGGGGAAGTCGCTGGGCGATCACCTGGCCGCGAAGCCCGTCGTCGTCGCGTCCGCCGATCCCGCCGATCGCACCGCGACCGACGCGTTCGCGACCGCCCGGGTGCGCGCGCAGCGGATGGCGCGCGGCGCCCGCGTCGCCGCGCTCGCCGTCTTCGTCGTGCTGTGCGCGGTCGCGGGCGGCCTGCTGACGAAACGCTGGAACAGCGGCGGCGTCGCGCCTTACCGCGACACCGCCGCCGCCAGCCTCCCAACCGCCGCCACCCCCCTACCCGCCACCGCCGCCACAATCGAAAATGCTTCGCGCGATAAAAACCCGCGGTCGGTGGCGCCGGGCGCGGAAAGGAATCCGGCGACCAACCCGACCGCGGAAAAACTCATGCCGTCGACGACTGCGCCTCTCCCCGCCGTTGCGGCGGCAGGCGCGACGGCGGCGACAACTCAGCCGGCGACGTCGTCGACGTTGAAAACCGGAAAGACGAAAGCGCGGGTGAAACCGGCCGTGCTGCGGCAGGCGCGCGCCGGCGCGGAGGGCCAGCCGGGCGGCTCGCGAGCAACGGGGGATTCTCGTCTCGGTACATGGGATCCAGATTCGCCGGTTCCGCCGTGAGCTAGCGGACCTCGCCGAGGTTGATCCGGGCACGACGGCCAGCTGGCGGGAAATGCAGAATCGGCGTCTTCATTCGTCGTCGCGTCCTTCGTCCTCGTCCTTCGTCCCTGTCTAAGTGCCTCCCGCCGCTCGCAAGCTATCAATCTGAAACGCGTTATCGCGGCTGATTAATTGCCGGGCCCGCGCGCCGTTTATTGCCGACAATGTGCGGCGGATCCCTACCTCGAGGGCAAAAGTTGCGGGGTCATGCCGACGCGCGCGTGATGGACGGATGATGAACACGCGCAAGGGCTCGCTGTGGCTGGCGGTGGCGGCTGCGGTGCTGCTCCCCGCGAAGGCGAAAGCGCGCGGGCGGAACGAGGCGTCCGCCCATCGTGACGACCCCGCCCAGCGGCAGAGCCGACGGCGCGCGGACCGCACGCCGCAGACGCTGCGGCCGGTCGCCTCTCCCTGCGGGCGGCATGTCGCCGAGGTGATCGGCGGCGCGGTTTACATCGACGGCCGGCGCGTGCGCACGGCCGAGGGCAACGTGTTCGTGCTGGCGGCGCCGATCTGGCGGCGCGACGGGCGCGCGGTCGCGTGGATCGAACGGAGCCGCGGCGAAGCGCGGGTGGTGGTCGTGGATGGGGTGGACGATCGCGTGGCGCCGCTGCCGCTCGCGCTGCCCGCGGTCGCCGCCGACGACCGGGTGTTCTGGGCGGGGCCGCAGCGCCTCGTCATCGGCCCGGCGCTGCTCGCCCCGCGCGCGGTCGCCACCTGGGATCAGTAGCGTCGGGTCTCGCCCTCGACACCCACGTCAGAGGGGCATACGCTGGACCCATCCGGCGCGGGCGGCCATCGTCATTGAAGTGGAAGTGCGGGCGCGTTTTCGTGCTCATGCTCGCGACCACCGCCGGGACGCGCGCGGCGTACGGGTGGGGTCCGGGGGCTGCGCCTGCGCCGCCGCCACCCGCGGCGGCGCCCGCCGCGCCGGCGATCCCGGCGACCGCTCCGCCCGCCGGCGCCCCACCGACCGGAGCGCCGGCGCCCGCCCCCGGCGCCGCCGCGGGCGACGCCGAGGGGCCGCTGCAACCGGAGGCCGCCGCGCTGTACACGCGCGGGCTCGCGCGCTACACCGCGCGCGACTACGCGGGGGCGATCGCCGACCTCGAGGCCGGCTACGCGATCGAGCCGCGCCGCGAGTTCCTGTTCGCCGAGGCGCAAGCCAAGCGGCTCGCCGGCGACTGCAAGGGCGCGATCGTCCTCTATCAGCGCTTCCTCGCCACCAGCCCGCCCGCGGTGCAGGCGAACGCCACGCAGATCGCGCTCGGCCGCTGCGCCCAGCACCTGGCCGCGCATCCGGAGATCGTCGTGGTTCGACCGCCGCAGCCGCCGCCCCTGCCACCGCCGCCGCCGCCGTGGTGGCGCGATCCCTGGGGCGTCGGGTTCTCCACCGCGGGCCTCACCGGCGTGACCGTCGGCGTCGGCTTCATCGCCGCGTCCTACGCCGCGCGCGACGACGCGGCGGCGTCACGCACGCTGGACCCGTACAACAGCCACTGGTCGACGGCCGAGTCGCGCCTGCGGATCGGCGTCGGCACGCTGGCGCTCGGCACCGCGCTGACCGCCGTGGGCGTCACCCGCTTCGTCCTGGTCAGGCGACAGACGCGCGAAGCGGCCAAGCAGATCGTGGTGACGGTCGGCGCGGGTGGGCTGCGGGTGGGGAGCGCGTTTTGAGCGAGGCGCGACGCGCGGCGATGGGCGCCCCCGCCGCGCTGGCCGCGCTGGGCGCGCTGCTGGGCGCGTGCATCGGCCCGGGCGACTTCCGTTGCACCGACCACGCGCAGTGCACGCTCGGAACCACGCCGGGCTACTGCGAGGCGAACGGCCACTGCAGCGTCGCCGACGAGCGGTGCCAGCCGTCCGAGCGGCGTTACGTTCACAGCGCCGGCGACGACGCCGACAGCTGCGTGCCGGCGCCGTGCGGGGCCGATCCGATGAAGGCCGTGCAGGCCGTCAGCGCGGGCGGCGGGCACGCCTGCCTGCTGCGCGCCGACGGCAGCCTGTGGTGCTGGGGGCGAAACGATCGTGGTCAGGTCGGCGACGGCACCCGCACGCCACGCCCGCTTCCGGTCCGCGTCGCGAACATCAGCGACGTGCGGATGGTCGCGGCCGGCGACGCGCACACGTGCGCCGCTACCGGCGACGGCGAGGTCTTCTGCTGGGGCGCCAACGACCTCGGACAGCTCGGCGACCCCAGCCTGGGCGATCACCATGAGCCCCAGCTTCTGACGGGCGTCGCGAACGTCGCGGCGCTCGCCGCGGGCGGCGACTTCTCCTGCGCGCTCGGCGACGACGGCGCCGTGCGCTGCTGGGGCGACGACAGCGCCGGCCAGCTCGGTGACGGCGGCGCCGCGGCGGGATCGCCCGCGCCTGTCGCCGTCCCGGGCCTGGGCGCCGACATCCAGGCCCTGGTCGCGCGCGGGCAACACGCCTGCGCGTTGACGGCGCTGGGCCTCCTCACCTGCTGGGGCGCGAACAGCGACGGCCAGATCGGAGACGGCACCACAACCGCCTCGCGCCCGCCCACCCTGGTCAACGATCCGTCCGCGACCCCGACGCGGCTGCCCGCGTTCACCGCCGTCGCCGTCGGCGGCGCGCACACCTGCGCGGTCGCGGCGGAGGGCCTCTACTGCTGGGGCGCCAACGCGCAGGGGCAGGTCTCCGCGGCGAACCCGGGCGCGTCGCTGCCCCGGCCCACGCCGGTGCCGGGCATGGGCGCGATCGATCCCGTCGCGGTCACGGCCGGCGCGCAGCACACCTGCGTCCTGAGCGCCGGCGCCAGCGTCGGTTGCTGGGGCTCGAACAGCAGCGACCAGCTGGGCGGCGGCACGCCGATCGGCAACGCCGCCGGCGTGGTCGCGGGCGCGGCGTTCACCTGCGCGCTCGGCAAGGACGGCGCCGTGTTCTGCTGGGGCGACAACCGCTTCGGCCAGCTCGCCAGCGGCGGCGACACCGTGCGCGTGACGCCGGCGCCGGTGCCGGGGCTGGCGCACGTCGGCGCGCTGGCCGCCGGGGGCGCTCACAACTGCGCGACCGCCGACGACGCCGACGGCGCGCGCGCGCTGTTCTGCTGGGGCGCGAACGACGGCGGCCAGCTGGGAAACGGCTCGCTCGCCGACGCGCCCGCGGTGACCCGGATCCCGTCCCTGCAGCCGATCGGGATCGCCGCCGGCGGCGCCCACACCTGCGCGTTCGCGGCGGACAAGCAGCTGCGCTGCTGGGGCTCGGGCGCGTCCGGCCAGCTCGGCGTGAATCCAGGCTTCGACATGGTGGTGACCACGCCGATGGAGATCCACCTGGTGCGGCCCGAAGGCGGAGACGGCGTGTTCGCGGTCGCGGCCGGCGCCGCGCACACCTGCGTCGGCGCGATGATCTCGGCGTCGGTGCTCTGCTTCGGCCTGGACGCCGACGGCCAGCTGGGCGACGGCCGGGAGGTTCCGGGCGGCCCCGATCCGGTGGCGTCGTTCTACGGCAAACCGAAGGCGATGACCGCCGGCGACGCGCACACCTGCGCGATCGACGCCGACGGCGCGATCTGGTGCTGGGGACGCAACAGCGAAGGCCAGCTCGGCGACGGCACGACCGACGGGCGATCGGCGCCGACGATGATCTCGCTGGGGGACAGCGGCTTGCTCGCCGACGCGATCAGCGCCGGCGCGGCCCACACCTGCGCGCTCGCGGGGGGCCGCGTCCTCTGCTGGGGACGCAACGCGGAGGGCCAGGTCGGCACGCCGCTCCCGGAGCCGCGGCCTGCGCCCTTGCTGGTCACCGCGGTGGCACAGGCGCGCGCGGTGGCCGCCGGCGGTCATCACACCTGCGCGCTCGGCGACGACGCGACGGTCAGCTGCTGGGGCGCGAACGAGAGCGGGCAGCTCGGCGACGGCGACACCATGTCGACCAGCGTCCCCATGCGCGTGCCCGGGTTGACCGACGTCGACGGCATCGTCGCGGGCGGCGCGCATTCGTGCGCGCACCGCAGGGACGGCAGCGTCTGGTGCTGGGGCGCCAACACGTCGGGGCAGCTCGGCGACCGCGTGACGCTGACGTCTCCGCGCCCGCTGCTCGCGCGCATCACCTGCCAGTAAACATCCCGTCGTTCGCGGCGGTAGAGCCGCGGGAGCGCGACGGTGCTACTGTCTACCTCGATGGCTGACGCGCGCGATCAGACGCTGACCCAGGTGCAGTCGCCGCTCTCGCCGGGCGAGCAGCGCGATCGCGCGGTGCTGCTGGTGTCGGGCAACGCGACGACGCCGGGGCTGTCGGCGCGCACGCGGCTGCAGATCGTCGGTGACGAGCTGTACATCGGCCGGCGCGCCGAGGGCCTGCCCGTGCAGGCGAGCGTGGCGGTGCTCGACGACGGGCTGGTGTCGAGCCAGCACGCGCGCATCGTGCGCGGGTCGGGCGGCTACGACCTGGAGGATCTGGGCAGCAAGAACGGCACCTTCGTCGACAACGTCCGCGCCGAGGGGCGGGCCCGCCTGCGCGACGGCGCCATCGTCTTCGCCGGCAATCACGTGGGCGTGTTCCGGATGGTGTCGCAGATCGAGCTCGAGGCGATCAAGGCCGAGCTGGTGGCGCCGCTGGGACCGGTGGCGACGGCGTCGCCGTCGCTGGCGGTGGCGTGCGATCGGCTGCGCCGGCTGGCGGCGTCCGAGGGCGAGCTGTTCATCGTCGGCGAGACCGGCGTCGGCAAGGAGGTCTACGCGCGGGCGGTGCACGAGGCGAGCAAGCGCAAGGGCAAGTTCGTCGCCATCAACTGCGCCGCCATCCCGCGCGAGCTGGTCGAGAGCGAGCTGTTCGGCTACCGCGCGGGCGCGCACTCGACCGCCCACCAGGCGAAGGCCGGCCTGATCGAGGAGGCGGAGGGCGGCACGCTGTTCCTCGACGAGATCGGCGAGATGACGCCGGAGGCGCAGATCAAGATCCTGCGCTTCCTGCAGGATCGCGAGCTGACGCCGCTGGGATCGACGCGCCCGCGCCGCATGGAGGTGCGCATCATCGCGGCGACCAACCGCACCGTCGTCGGTCCGGGCAAGTCGGGGCTGCGCGACGACATCGTGGCGCGGCTGGGCGCGGCGCCCATCCACCTGCCGCCGCTGCGCAACCGCATCGAGGATCTGGGCGCGCTGATCGGGCACTTCCTGGCGGGCGTCCCCGCGCAGGGGCCGCGCTTCGAGCAGCCGGCGTTCCGGGCGCTGACGCTGCACGCCTGGCCGTTGAACGTGCGCGAGCTGGAGAAGATCGTCACGACCGCGGCGGTGCTGACGGGCGGCAAGCCGATCGCGCTGCGCGATCTGCCGGAGCCGATCGCGCGCGTGCTGTCCGCCCCGGCGGCGCCCGGGGTGCGGCGCTCGACCGGCCCCTCGCCGACGCCGGCGCAGCTGGAAGAGCTGCTGCGCCGCTACGAGGGCAACGTCGCCGACGTGTCGCGCGAGCTCGGCAAGCACCGCGCCGCCGTGTGGCGCTGGATCAAGAAGTTCGGCCTCGGACCGCAGAAGTTCCGCCGCATGGAATAGATCCCCCTCTCCCGTCTTCGGGAGAGGGCCGGGGTGAGGGCAAGCCTTGCGAGCCGCAGCGCCCGCTAGGGCCGCGGCTTCACTGTCGGGTTGTAGAGCGTCTCGTGGGCGCGGCGGAGCATCGTCGGGATCTCCGCGCGGAACGGCGAGTCGGGCAGCGCTGCGGTCATCTCGGTGTCGTTGAAGTCGATGGCGCGCGCGCCCGGCACCCAGTGATTGTCGGCGCTCATCGAGATGTATCGTTCCTGGGCGTAGTGAAGCAGGTCGTAGGCGCGGACCAGGTTGTAGAGCCAGAGGATGCGGCGCACGTTTATGTTGCCGGGGATGTCGGTCCATTCGGGCAGGCCGTGTGACCAGCGGCGCGCGAAGTCGGCCCCGAGCGCGTCCGCGTAC
>DATBHU010000352.1:0-3897 GCA_036557265.1 Polyangia bacterium | reverse complement strand
CTGCAGCAGCGCGGCCGCGGCGACGGGCTGGCCGACGCCGCCGTGCGCCTCGGCTACTTCGACCAGGCGCACATGGCGCGCGACTTCCGCGCGCTGGCCGGGCTGACGCCGGCGCAGGCGCGGGCGGCGGCAGGTTCCATTTTTCCAATCCGGTCACTGCTGGCGTGGGCATAGTTCGCGCATGAAGAAGCTGACGCCCAATCTCATCGTGGAGCGCATCGAGGACTGCCTGCCGTTCTGGGTCGAGCGCCTCGGGTTCGAGCGGACCGTCGAGGTGCCCGACGGCGACAAGCTCGGCTTCGTGATCCTGCAGCGCGGCTCCGTCGAGGTCATGCTCCAGAGCCGCGCGTCGCTGCGCGGGGACGTCCCCGCCATCGCCGACGGCGCATACCGGTCGGTTCTATATTTCGAGGTCGACGATCTGGCGCCCATCCGCAAGGCGCTGAAGGGCTGGCCCGAGGCCGCTCCGGAGCGCAAGACGTTCTACGGCGCGCGCGAGCTCATCGTCCGCGATCCCGAAGGGAACGCGGTCTTCTTCAGCGCGCACTGAGGCGCTTATTTCTGCGCGGGCGGCGGCGGGGCGGGCGGCGCGGGCGCCCAGCTGCGAAGGACGTTCGTCGAGCGGACGCGCTCGGGCAGGATGCGGTCGAGCGCGCCGTGGTACCAGCGGTAGCCGACGTACACGAGCAGCAGCAGGAGCAGCGTCGTCTTCCAGGGGAAGCCCTTCTCGGCGTAGCGATCGCTGGTCTCGCGCCGCGAGCCCTTGGGCAGGCGCGCCACGCTGCTGAGCGTGGCGCCGAACGGGACGTTGATCTTGGCGCGCGCGTTCACCGCCCACCCGTTGGCGTCCAGGATCGGCCCCAGGTTGCGCTTGCGCAGCTTGATGAAGGCCAGCACCACCGACGGCAGCGAGATCAGCAGGATCAGACCGATGATCGCCAGGACCGTGGCGATCACGCCGAGCTTCAGGATGCCGGTCGCGTAGCCGACCAGCGCGGTGATGAACGCGCCGATGGCGCCGACCGCGACGCCCAGCGCCGCGACCGTGCCGACGTCGACCTTCTTGGCCTCGGGCGGCTTGACGCTGCCGACGTGCGCCGTGTGCGTCGCCGCCGTGCCGAGCATCGCGTGCGATTCGGCCTCGCCGGCCGCGGCGCGCTTGGCGACCTGCTCCTCCAGCAGGCGCACGAACTTCTTGTAGGGCGACCAGAACGCCTGCCGGATGCTGATCGGGTTGTCGACGATCCGGGTGATGGTGGCGTCCCAGTCGCGGCCCTGGCGGTCGTAGAACAGGCCGTTGCGCCCGACCATCAGGTTGTCGCTGTCGCCCGCGGTCACGGCGGCGACGATCTGCATCTTCTCGCCCGTCGCCTTGCGGGCGCAGTCGAGGTAGGCGAGGTACGCGCCCGCCAGCCCCGCCATGGCGGCGTGCTTGGCCGGGTCCTCGACCTTGAGGCAGAGGCGGCAGGCGCGCTGATCCAGGTAGAGCGTGCCGCACTGGAACACCGCGGGCGTGCCGCCGTCGTAGAAGTCCTCGAAGCTGACGAAGTTGGTGCACAGCCGGAAGATGTCGCGGTGGTAGCGGACCAGGCGCTCGACCTGCTCGATGCTGTTGGCCTCGGCTTCCAGCGTCTTGTCCTTGGCGACCAGCCCGCGCAGGACGTCGCCCAGGCCGGACGCCAGGATCTCGCCGATGCGCTTCTCGCCCAGCTTCTCCACGCGCTGCTCCGGTTTGGCGGCGAGCCACGCCTCGTGGGGCGCGAGCTTGGTTCCGAGGGCAGTCCAGTCTTCTTCACCGAGCTGCGCGCGCGCGCCGAGCAGCGGCGTCACCGCGGCCTCCTTCAGCACCGCCAGCGTCGCCGCGTGCGCGGGGTTGACGGGGCCGGTGAGCGGCAACGGCTTGTTCGCCGCCACCTGGGCCAGCGGGAACCCCGCCACCTCGTCGGCCGTGATGGTCATGTCGTGGGCGGCGATCGCCAGGTACTCCTCCTCGGCGCGGTTCAGCGACTGGATGGCGCGCGGATCGAAGGCGGCCAGCCGGCAGCGGCCGAAGTAGTCGTCGACCTTCGGCCGGGCGGCCACCACGGCCGCGACCGCGAGCGCCGTCCGCTCGGGGCCGAGCGGAAACACGGCCGCCGCCGCCGTCGCGCCGCCCGCGTACCAGTCGCCGTAGGCCTTGGCCTCGGCGAAGAACGCCTCGATCATCTCGGCGTCGATCCCGGGCGCGCCCGAGCGATCGGGGACGCTGCCGACGCAGTCGATGATCTCCCGGATCAGCGCGCGCGCCGGCTCGTCGGCCGTGGACGCCTCGGTGATGACGCCGTCGCCGTTGAACGCGCTGCCCGCGAACACCTTGACCGGATCGGCGACGTCGTGGATCGAGAGGGTGGAGGCGTTCGGCTTGCCGATGTTGGCGAGGATCTGGCGGGCCGAGGAGAGCAGGGTGGCGCCCTCGGGCGTCTCGTCGTTGATGGCGTCGAGCGGCAACGCCTCCTTGCCCGCCAGCAGGTCGTCCGGGTTCCGGAGGTTGCCGCCCGCGAACTTCACCGCCGCGATCAGCTCGCCGGCGCGCACCCGTCCGTCCTTGTCGGTGTCGATCAGCGCCAGCGTGCGCGCGTCGATCTCCAGGCCGCTGGTCGGGCAGGCGAGCGCGACCCAGAGCTTCTGGTCCAGCGCCTCGATGTTCATCAGATCGGCGCCGGAACGGAGCTTGACCTGATCGAACCCGCCCGCGCGGAAGAAGCTCCAACTGTGCTGGTTGGCCATGCCGTTGTGTACTACGTTCCCGCCTCTTCTAAAAACGAAGGAGGCCCCCCAAGATGCCGTCGGTCCGCAGATGTTCCGTGTCGCTCGCGCTCGCCGCGCTGCTCGTCGCGCGCGCGGCCCCGGCCCAGACCGAGCCCAAGTTCACCTTCGCCAAGCCGGAGGAGCAGAAGCCGGCCGCGCCGCCCGTCGAGTGGAAGGTGCAGGCGAAGGGCGGCTTCAACCTGACGTCGGGCAACTCGCAGACGACCAACGCGACCGCCGGGCTGACGGCGTCGCGCAAGGAGGGAAACAACAGGCTGGGCCTCGACGGCGGCATCGCCTACGGCCGCTCCAACATTTACGTGGCGACGATCGGGCCGGACCCGATGATGCCCACGAACACCGCCGCGATCACGGACCTGACCCGGCAGGAGGTGACGACCACCAACAACTGGTTCACCAAGGGGCGCTACGACCGCTTCTTCACCACCAACAATTCGGGCTACGTGTCGGGGCTGGCCGCGGCGGACAAGATCGCCGGCAAGACGTTCGCGGGCGGCGGCCAGATCGGCTACAGCCGCCAGCTGGTCAAGACCGACAACAACACGCTGGTCGCCGAGGTCGGTTACGACTTCTCGTACGAGAGCTACGTCCAGCTGCCGATGAAGACGCTCGACCCGGTGTCGATCCACTCGGCGCGTCTGTTCGTGGGCGAGACCGCCAAGATCACGTCGGCGACGGGCGCCACCGCCAGCGTCGAGGCGTTCTTCAACCTGAACAAGGAGGGCAAGGCGCTGAACGTCGATCCGCCGCACGACCCGGGCGTCGCCGCGTTCCACGACACGCGCGTGATCGGCAAGCTGGGCGTCAGCACGACGCTGTTCAAGAGCCTGAGCGCGGCGCTCGGCTTCACGATCCGCTACGACCAGAACCCGGCGCCGCTCCCCGTGCCGCCGGGCGCGATGGGCATGGCGTTCGATCCGACCTTCCAGCCCTTCGCCGAGAAGGTGGACACGCTGACCGAGGCCTCCCTCATCTACACCTTCCTCTAGATCGTGCGGACGCCCGACGAGATCGAGTCATCCAAGCACGCCTGGCGCTTCGTCAGCGCCGGGGGCTTCGATCAGGTCAAGATCGAGAACGCCGCCGATC
>DATBHU010000351.1:0-4322 GCA_036557265.1 Polyangia bacterium | reverse complement strand
CTCGGGGTTTCGGGCCTTGCGCGCGGTGGTAAGATAACTGGCTCCATGGCCGCAGCACACGTCGACGACGTCCAGGTCGGGCTCGTCATCGTCACCCACGCAGGCTGCGGGGAATGCCTGCTCTCGGCCGCTTCCGACATCGTCGGCAAGGTGCCGGCGTCGACCGCGGTGGGCGTGCTGCCGTCGGAGCCGTTCGACGAGATCGTGCGCCGCGTCGGCCAGGCCTGCGACAACGTCGACTCGGGCGTCGGCATCCTGATCCTGGCCGACGTGCACGGCTCGTCGCCGTTCCGCGCCTGCCTGGCCATGGTCGACGGCACGCGCCCGGTCGAGATCGTCGCGGGCGTCAACCTGCCGATGCTGATCAAGCTCGCCACCTGCGATCGCCGCGGCCTGCGGCCGGTCGAGGTCGCCGAGCTCGTCAAGGAGGTCGGCAAGCGCTCGATCCGCCTCGCCTCCGAGCTGACCGGGAAGTTCTCGATCCCCCGCCAAGACGATCAACACTGATGGCGCGCGCGGAACGGGAGGTGCAAGTCAGGAACAAGCTGGGCATGCACGCGCGTGCCGCGGTGAAGTTCGTGCAGACCGCCAACGGCTTCAAGTCCGACGTCACGGTCGTCAAGGACGGGCAGGAGGCGAACGGCAAGAGCATCATGGGCCTGCTGACGCTGGTGGCGGCGCACGGCGTGACGATGACCGTCGTCTGCGACGGCGACGACGCGGCCGCCGCGGTGACCGCGCTGGCCGACCTGGTGGCCACCGGCTTCGGCGAGGGGGTGGATCCCTGATGGAGAAGCTGGCCGGCGTCGGCGCCTCCCCCGGGATCGCCATCGGCGTCGCGCACGTGCTCGCGAGCCGCGTCGACATCCACGAGCGCCACATCGCGGCCGAGCAGGTCGAAGCCGAGATCCGCCGCTTCGAGCGGGCGCTGATGGAGACCGACGCGCAGCTGGCGCGCATCCAGGCCCAGATCGCCGAGCGCGAGGGGGACGAGCAGCAGTACCGGATCCTGGAGGCGCACCGGCTGATGCTGTCGGACGTGCACCTGGTCGAGCGGGCGCGCCGGCTGATCCGCGACGACAAGGCGGCGGCCGAGTGGGCGGTGCGCAAGGCGCTCGACCAGATCCAGGCGGTGTTCGAGCGCATCGAAGATCCGTACTTCCGCGATCGCAAGAGCGACGTGGCGCTGGTCGGCGAGCGCCTGCTGCGCAACCTGGTCGGCGTGGGCGACTCCGCCTCGCCGGAGGAGGCGCCCAAGGGGAGCATCGCCATCGCCCACGAGCTGTCGCCCGCGGACGCCGCCCAGCTGGGGCGCGCCGAGGCGGCCGGGTTCTGCACCGAGGGCGGCGGGCGCACCTCGCACACCGCGATCGTCGCGCGCGCCCTCGGCCTGCCGTACATCGTCGGCGTGGAGGGGATCGGACGCCGGGTCTGGTCCGGCATGACGGTCGTCATCGACGGCTCGCGCGGCGAGGTGATCCTCGACCCCGACGCGGAGGCGCTGCGCCGCTACGAGGCGCGCGCCGACGCCGCCCGCTCGCGCGCGCAACGCCTGGCCGCCATGCGCGACGTCGCCGCGCAGACCGCGGACGGGACGCCCATCCACCTGCAGGCCAACATCGAGATGCTGGAGGAGATCCCGATCGCCGTCGACCTGGGCGCCGAGGCGGTCGGCCTGTTCCGCACCGAGTTCCTCTACCTGGAGCGATCGGACCTGCCCGCCGAGGACGAGCAGTACGCGCACGCCGTCGCCGCGCTCAAGAGCGTCGGCGGCCGCACGGTCACCTTTCGCACCCTGGATCTGGGCGGCGACAAGCTGCCCCCGTCGGTGCGGATCCCGAGCGGCACCAACCCGGCCATGGGCCTGCGGTCGATCCGCTATTCGCTCAAGCGCGAGGACGTGTTCCGCACCCAGCTGCGCGCGCTCTATCGGGCGGGCGCGGTGGGGCCGATGCAGATCCTGTTTCCGCTCATCTCGGGCGTCGCCGAGCTGCGGGCGGCCAAGCGCCTGTGCGCCGAGGTGGCCGACGAGCTGGAGCGGGAGGGCGTCCCGCACGCCCGTAAGATCCCGGTGGGCGTCATGATCGAGACGCCCAGCGCCGCGCTGATCGCCGACCTGCTGGCGGCCGAGTGCGACTTCCTGAGCATCGGCACCAATGACTTGATCCAGTACTCGCTGGCCGCTGACCGCGAGGACGAGCACGTCGGCTACCTCTATCACCCGCTGCACCCGGCCATCCTGCGCTCGCTCCGGCAGATCGTCGTCGCCGCGGAGCGCTCGGGCTGCCCGGTCGCGATGTGCGGTGACATGGCGGGCGACGCCATGCTGACCTGGGTGCTGATCGGCCTCGGGCTGCGCAACCTGTCGATGGCGCCCCGCCAGATCCCCGTGGTGAAGTCGATCGTGCGCGCGACGCGCCTGCCCGACGCGGAGCGGCTGCTCGCGCGGGCGCTGACGATGGCGACCGAGACCGAGATCGAGGAGCTGGTCTACACCGACATGCGCAAGCGCTTCCCGCTCGAGGTCGACGACGTCGAAGAGGAACGCTCTGCGGGGTGAGCGGGCGTCAAGCAACGTGAGCCCGGAAGCCGCAGCCGTCCTCGTCCGCCCGGCCCGGCGAGACGACTGGCCGGCGGTGCGCGCCCTGCTGCGCGAGGCCGATGACCTGCACGCCAAGATCGCGCCCGACTACTTCCGGTCGGCGCCGCGCGTCGACGACGAATGGCAGCACCTGCTGGACGAGGAGAGCGGCGCGGCGTTCGTCGCCCTGCCGTCCGCCGGCGCCGGCGCCGTCGCCGTGCTGGTGGCCCGCCTCTACGACACGCCCGACAACCCGATGATGGTCCCGCGCCGCCGCCTCCACATCGAGACGGTGGTGGTCTGCTGCGAGCATCGCCGGCGCGGCATCGGCCGTCGCCTGATGGCCGACGCCGCCGCCTGGGGCCGCCGCCACGGCGCGGTCGAGGTGGTGCTGACGACGTGGGTCGGCAACGACGGCGCCGAGGCGTTCTATGCCCGCCTCGGCTACCGCGTGCTGTCGCGCGTGCTCTACGCCCCGCTCTGAGGCCGCGGCGGCGCCGCGGGCGGCTTGCGGCGCGCCCACAGAAGGTAGAGGAGCGGGGCGCCGAGCAGCGAGTAGGAGATGACGTGGCCGATGCGCCCGTCCGGCCCGAACAGCTCGGTGGCGTCGTGGAACGCCTGGCTGCCCTGGATGACGCCGCTCTCGGCCAGCTCGTGGACGCCGTAGATCAGCAGCTGCACCAGGAACAGGCCGAGGAACAGCGCGGTCACCTTGAGCAGCGCGCCCATGTTGAGGCGCCGCCCCCAGTGGGTCCAGCTCCAGGCGACGATGCCGGCGCCGAGCAGGCCGAGCGCCGCGCCGGCCAGCACCAGCGTCGCCTGCGTCCGCTCCTGGGCGACCCGAAACGCCAGCGCCTGCACGCCGAGGTAGAAGACCGCCTCCAGGCCCTCGCGCGTCACCAGCAGCGTCGTCACCAGGGCGACGCCCGCGATCGCCTGGGGCGACGTCGGCGCGCCCTCCAGGCCGGCGACGTGCCCGACGCGTGCCTCGATGTCGCGCCGGATGTGCGGCCCGGCGCGCAGCATCTGCACCAGCAGCGCGCCGACCACCAGCGCCGCGGTGAGCGCCGCGATCCCCTCGTAGAGCGGCTGGTTCGGCACCTGCAACCACAGCCATGCGCCGCCCAGGCAGGTGACGACCGAGACCGCCAGGCCGATGCGCACGCCACGGACGAGCCCGGCGCGCTGGGTCTTCTTCAGATAGGCGACGACGATCCCGACGATCAGGAACGCTTCGATCCCCTCGCGGAACGTGACCAGCAGGGCCTGCAGCATCGCCGGAGCGAACTATAGCCGTTCCGGCGCCTGCAGCGCGGAGCGGCGAAGTGATAATCTGGAAGCTGAATCTCGGCCGCGCCCGCCCCGTCCAGAGGGCCTCGGCCCCGTCAAGCCCGTGAGCCAGTGAGCCCTGAGGAGGAAGCGATGTCATCTCGGATGATCAAGCGATTCACGACGTCTGCCGCGCTGGCCGCCTTCGCGCTGGCGCTGCTCGCATCGGGCGCGGCGCGCGCCGACGCCGCGGCGGACCACTACAACCTGGCCGTCCAGCACAAGCGCGAGGGCAAGATCAACGAGGCGATCGGCGAGTGCATGAAGGCGATCTCGCTGCGCTCGGACTACGCCGCCGCCCACCGCACGCTCGGCAGCCTGTATCGCGCCCAGGGCCAGTTCGACAAGGCGGCCGGCGAGTACGAGCTGTGCCTGAAGCTGGAGCCGAAGGATCTCGAGGCGCGCATGAACC
>DATBHU010000350.1:0-2725 GCA_036557265.1 Polyangia bacterium | reverse complement strand
GCCAGCATAGCGCGCGCCTCCAACCGGCGGGAGTTTCGGCGTATTCTCGGCTTTCATCGATGCCGGGGCTGGCGCTGTTGATTGCGATCGCACTCGCACAATCGACCGCAGCCGTCGCCACGGTCGAGCCGGCGCCGGCCTGGCGGGGCCTGGTCGTGGTGCTGGCGCCCGCGGTCGACGACGCGGTCACCCGCAACGCCCTGGCGCGCATCTCGGGCGAGCTGGCGGCCGCCCCGTTCAAGACCATCACCACGACCATCGATCCCGACCGCGACGTCATGGCTCAGGTCGAGACCGCCGGGAGCGACCAGTCGGCCACGGCTGCGTTCGCGATCATGCGCGACACCGACCCGGGCTCCGGGCGTGTGACCATCTGGGTTTCGAACCGCATCAGCGGAACCACGACCATGCAGCGCATGCAGGTCGAAGGCGGCGACGTCGATCGGGCGGCGGCGCGGCTGGCGGTCGAGACGGTCGAGCTGGTGCGGGCGAGCCTGGCGGGCCTGTGGCCGTCGCCCGCGCCGCCCGCCCCGCCCCCGATCGCGGAGAAGGCGGCGCCGCGCGCCCCGCGGCTGGCGCTGGCGGTCGGGATCGGACAGATGCGCGACTTCGGCGACGCGCGCGCCTTCTGGGCGCCGCAGATCGCGGCGACCTTCGGCAACGCGGCGCGCCTCGGCGTGCGCGCGTCGGCGAGCGGCCTCGGCCCGAGCGCCGGCGTCTCGGCGATGCAGGGGAGCGCGCGCCTGGATCGGGCGATGGCGACGCTGGGCCTGGTGCACGCGTTCCGGGCCGAGCAGACCGTGCAGCCGCTGCTCGGGCTCGGGGCGGGCGTGCACTACCTGTCCGCGCGCGGCACGGCTGTGTCGTCGTTGCAGCCGCCGGCCCGCGATCTGGGCGCTGTCTCGGCGCTGGCGACGGCGAGCGCCGGCGTCGCCGTCGCGCTCGGCTCGCGCATCGCCGTCGTGGTCGAGGCCGACCTGATGATGATCTGGCCGACGGTCGCGATCCGGATCGCCGACGCCGAGGTGGCGACGATCGATCGTTTCTCGCTGTTCACACACGCGGGGTTGCTTGCGAGCTTCTAGGAACATGCGCCGCGCCGCCGCGCTGTCCCTCGTCGTCGCCGGGGCCGGCGCCGCGCTGGCGTGCGGCTGCGGGCAGAAGGTGCTGACCGTCGTCGACCCCTGCCCTGACGGCGGCATCTTCAGCAGCAGCGTCGGCTGCGTGCCGCCCGGCCTGTTCGACGACCTGGTCGGCTGGTGGCAGCTCGACGACGGCGGCGGCCTGATCGCGCACGACGCGTCCCTGCGCGGGAACGACGGCGCGCTCAACGGCCTCGATCCGGTCAACGCCTGGATCCCCGGGCGCGCCGGCACCGGCCTGAACGTCGAAGGGAACGGCTACGTCAACGTCCCCGACTCGGCGTCGATCGACTCGATCACCGAGCAGGTGACGATGGCGGGCTGGGGGTACCTGGACGGCACGATCATGGACTACGCGACGATCGCGTCGCGCGAAGAGGGCATGACGATCGACCAGCACTACCACATCTCGTTCGATGGGATGGAGTTCCCGACCTGCTTTCTCAAGACCGACAACGGTAACGTGCGGCTGACAGTGCAGACGGCCGCCGCGCGCGGAACCTGGATTCACATCGCCTGCACCTACGACGGCAGCACCGGCCGTCTCTACGTCGACGGCCAGCCGATCTCCGGGCTGGGAGCGCAGGGCCTGACCGGCCGCTTCGTCGCCGACACGACGCCGTTCATCCTGGGCGCCAACGGCAACGGCCCCGACATGGGCGTCAGCGAGCGCTTCCCGGGCCGCGTCGACGAGATCATGCTGTACCGGCGCGCGCTGTCGGCGAGCGAGATCGCGCAGCTTCACAACGGCGTGCTGTTCGGATCGGGCGGCGGCGACGACGCCGGTGCGCGCGACTGACGTGGTGACCGCCGGTGGACTGAGCGCGGATCGGAATCTATCTTTCGCGCCATGAGTGACGTCGAGACCTACGCGGGCGGCTGCCAGTGCGGGAAGGTGCGCTACGAGGTGAAGCTGGACCTCGGCAAGCCGGTGATCAGCTGCAACTGTTCGATGTGCGGGCGCAGCGGGACGCTGCTGGCGTTCGTGCCGGCCGACCAGTTCACGCTGAAGTCAGGCGAGGACGTGCTGACCGACTACCAGTTCAACAAGCACGTCATCCATCACCTGTTCTGCAGCGTCTGCGGCGTGAAGTCGTTCGCGCGCGGCGCCGGCCGCGACGGACCGACCGTCGCGATCAACACGCGCTGCCTCGACGGCGTCGACCTCGCGCGTCTGAACGTCACGCAGTACGACGGCAAGAATCACTGACCGCGCTTTTTGCGCCTTTTCGTGATCGACCGGCGGAGGCCGGCACATGAAAGGCCATGACGTCGCGGCTTTCGATCGTCAGCGTCGGCGCTAGCGCCCTGATCATCCTGGGTCTGTCGGGTTGCGGTCCGGCGGGATCGGACCAGCCAGGCGGGAGCGGCGGCAGCAGCAGCGCGGGTCGCGGCGGCGCGGGCCAGGGTACCGGCGGCACGAGCGGCGGCGCTGGCACGAGCGGCGGCGCTGGCACGAGCGGCGGCGCTGGCACGAGCGGCGGCGCGGGCACGAGCGGCGGCGCGGGCACGGTCGGTTCCGGCGGCGGTGGCGCGAGCGGCTCCAACGGCGGCGCGGGTACGAACGGCGGCGCCGCCGGCAA
>DATBHU010000349.1:0-3873 GCA_036557265.1 Polyangia bacterium | reverse complement strand
TGTCTTTCCTCGTTTTGGCCATGGCTGTTCTGCGCAGAGGCGGCCATGCAGCCTGCTCCCTCTCGGCGTTTCGCACCTCGCTGGCCCTGATTCCCACGAAGGTCGTCCTACGATGACCTTTCGTGGGGATCCCCCAGGGGTTAGGGAGAGGGGCCCGCGTCAGTCGGAGGCGGCCCGCCGCACGATCGCCAGCGCCTCGACGTGAGGCGTGTGCGGCAGCATGTCGTAGGGCGTGACGCGCCCGGCGCGGTAGCCGCGCCCGGCCAGCCAGGCGAGATCGCGGGCGAGCGTGTCGGGATCGCACGACAGGTAGGCGAGCGCGCGCGGGGCGAGGCGCACCACCTCGGCCAGGACCCCGGGCGCGCAGCCCTTGCGGGGCGGGTTCAGCACGACGACGTCGGCGCGATCGATCGCGCCGAGCGCGCGCGCGGCGTCGGCCGCGACGAAGCGCGCGCCCGTGACGCCGGTCAGCGCGGCGGAGGCCGTGGCGTCGGCGACGGCGCCCGCGTGCGTCTCGACGCCGAGCACCTCCTCCGCGCCCGCCTGGGCCAGCACCAGGGCGATGCCGCCGACGCCGCAGTAGACGTCGACGACGCGCTCGCCCGGCTGCACGGCCAGCGCCTCGGCGATCGCCGCGTACGCCAGCGCCGCGACGGCGCGGTTGGCCTGGAAGAACGCGCCGCCCGACAGGCGCAGCCTGACCGTGGCCGCGCCCGCGTCGATGCGATCCTCGATGGCGGGCGCGCCGTCGAGCGCGCGGTCGCCGGCCGCGTCGGCGGCGAAGATGGCGTTGCCGCGGCCGCGGTTGACGTGCTCGACGACGCCGACCACCTCCGGGCGCTCGGCCCGGATGGCGCGCGCCAGCGCCGGGCCGTCCGCCAGCGGCCGCGCCACGACCAGCGTCGCGAGCACCCGCCCGTCGTGGCTGGCGCGCAGCACGACGTGGCGCAGGTCGCCGGTCAGCGTCCGCTCGTCGTAGGGCCGTACGCCCGCTCGATCGAGCAGCGCCGCCAGCGCGGAGGCCGTCTCGTCGAGCGGCGGTTCGGCGATCCGGCAGCCGGCCGTGTCGACGACGTCGTGCGTCCGCGGCGCGTAGGCGCCCAGCACCAGGTGTCCGTCGATCCGGGCCGGGACCAGCTTCGACCGGTTGCGATATCCGAGCGGGCGCGGCGACGCGACGCAGTCGGCGATCGCGACGTCGACCGCCGCCAGCGCCCGCGCGACGCGCGCCCGCTTCCAGGCCAGCTGCGCGTCGTAGTCGAGGTGCTGCAGCACGCAGCCGCCGCAGGCGCCGAACGCCCGGCAGGCGGGCGGGCGACGCGCCGCCGACGGCGTCTCGACGGCGGCCAGCCGCGCCCACGCTTCGGGCGCGTGCTCCGAGACGTGCTCGACCACGGCCGCGACCTGCTCGCCGGGCAGCGCGCCGGCGACGTGAACGCGCGGCACCTCGACCGTGCCGGGCGCGGTCACGCCCGCGCCGTCGTCGTCGATGTCGACGCATGTGACGTGGATGCGTTCGCCGGGCTGCACGCCATTCACCAGCCTAGCCCACCACTTCAGGTCGTCGCGCCGATCGCCGCCGCCAGCTTCGGCAGCGAGACGTCGTAGCGGTAGGCGGTGCCGCGGTGCCCGTCGTCGAACTCCTCGTGCTCGCACGCGATCCCGAGCGTCTCCAGCCGCCGCGCGAAGATGCGCGCGCCCAGATCCAGGTTGTGCTCGTCGCGCGTCCCGGCGTCGACGAAGATCAGTCGCATCCGCCGCAGCGCCTCCGCGTGCGTCGCGATCATCTCGACCGGGTCCCAGGCCTTCCAGCGCCGCCAGACCGTCCAGTCGATCTCGCCGGTGTCGAGATCGAACGGCAGCGCGACGCCGTGCGCGCGCGACGGATCGGGCGAGTAGGCGCCCGCCTCGGCCAGCACCATGATGGTGGTGAAGTCGGCGCCGCTCTTCTTCTCCTTGGCCTCGAACTGGCGCAGGAAGCCGCCGATGCCGCCGTGGCGGCGCAGCGTGCGCGCCGCGACCGGCAGGTCGGGCAGCATCGACAGCTCGAAGTACATGTCGCCCGCGTGGCTGGCGACGGCGGCGAACAGGTCGGGGTGACGCATCGCCAGCACCAGCGCGCCGAACCCGCCCGACGACTTGCCGCCGATGGCGCGGGCGTCGCGCGCGGCGATCGTCCGGAAGCGCGCGTCGATGGCCGGCACGATCTCGCGGACCACGTGCGTCTCGTAGTTGCCGATCGCCGGCGAGTCCAGGTACTGCGCGCCGCCCCAGCGGGTGAAGCCGTCGGGCGCGACGACGATCGCGTCGCCCATCTCGCCGGACGCCGCCAGCTTGTCCAGCCGGTCGCCCAGCCCCGGCTGCCACGGCGTGCCCGAGAATTGCTGCTCGCCGGTCCCCGCGTAGCCCGCCAGCCAGTAGATCACCGGGTAGCGGCGCTCGGGCGCCGCCGCGTACGAGGGTGGCAGCCAGACCGCCACCCGGCGCGCCGCCGGATCGCCCAGCGGGTTGCCCGCCAGCGCGCGGCTGTCGATCACTTCGACGACGGTGCTCATCGGCGCCGCGCCTGCTCGGGAGCGTCGGAACAGATCGGCGACACGGACTTCATCTCGTTCACGAAACGCTTCACGACGCGCCCCTTGGACCCTTGCAGCGGGCCGCGAGCCTTGCCGGCCCAGGCGACCTCGACCGACGGTTCGAACTGCTCCAGCAGTCGTCGGCTGTTGCGGCAGAGCCCGCTCCAATCCTCCGCGGCGCCCACCGCATCTTTGAGGATGCGCCCGAGGCGGGCGCGCGCCGCCTCGCCCGGCAGCGGCGGCGGTCGCCGCGCCGGCAGCGCGGGCTCGCCGCGCGCGTCGCCGACGAGGCTGCGGTGACACCACCAGCGGCCGTCGCTCGCCAGCGACGCCTCCAGCCGGCGCGTACCGCCGCCGTCGTCGCAGGGGGCCGAGAGAAAGAGCAGCTGCCCACCCTTTCCGATCGGCGTCTGAGGCGGCTGGGCGTTCCACTGGTTCTCGTCCGGCAGCTGATTGACCGCGTGCTGGATCTCGTCCGCCGTCGCGCGATTGGCGGCAGCCCAGCGCGTGCCGTCGGTGCGGATCAACACCACGGTCGTCTCCAGCCCGCCCGGCATCCTCCCGGGCGCGCGCGCGCTGTCGCCGTCCCCGCCCCGGCGAGCGCCCTCGCGCGCCAGCGTGTCGGCGGCGATCGCATCCAGGCGGCCGAACGCGGCCGCCACGTCGGTGGGTAGATGGCAGCCGGCGTGGCTGTCGCGCGCGTAGCTCGAGCCCCCGGTGCTGCCGCCGCTCTCGACCTGATAGCAGCCGTCGCGCGTGAAGCGCTTCTGGCCGGAGGCCCCTTCACCCGCGTGCGTGAGGTAGGAGATCTCGACCGCCGCCACCGGCGCCGGGGGCGGCGCCGCGACCGTGTCGGCGGCGAGCATCCCGGAAATTGCGGCGAGGCCAAGGACCATCACAAACGGAGAGTAGACGATTTCCTCGCCGCGGGTTCGGTGTCATATTCCCGCGCGACCGTGTTGAAACGGAGCCTACCGCTGCTGTTGTGGCTGGCGCTGCTGGCGCCCGCGGCCCCCGCCGCGACGACGAAGACGCCCGCCGGGACAGCCCCGGCGCCGCCGACGGCCACGACCGCGAAGCCCGCCTCGGCGGCGCCCGCGACCGCGGCGGCGCTGCCGTCGCCGAAGCTGGACGTGAAGGCCTGGTCGCTGGCCAACGGCCTGCAGGTGCTGTTCCTCGCCGATCACAAGGCGCCGATTGCGACGGTGCAGGTCTTCTATCACGTGGGATCCAAGGACGAGCACGTCGGCATCCGCGGCGTCGCGCACATGTTCGAGCACATGATGTTCAAGGGCTC
>DATBHU010000348.1:0-11070 GCA_036557265.1 Polyangia bacterium | reverse complement strand
GCGCCGGCCGTACCGCCCGCGCCGCCGCGACCACCCATACCGCCGGCTCCGCCGCCACCGCCCGCCGCGCCGCCGCGCCCGCCGGCACCACCCGCCGCACCACCGCGACCACCGGCCGCGTTGCCGGCCGCGCCGCCGCGGCCGCCCGATGCGCCGCCCGTGCCGGCGATGCCGCCACCGCGACCGCCCGTCGTTCCCGCCGTACCCATCGTCCCGGCGGTGCCCGTGGTCCCGCCGCGGCCACCGGCCGCGCTGCCGGCCGTGCCGCCGTCATGCCCTGCGGCCCCGCTGCTGCTGCCGTCCAGGGTCAACATGTCGCTGTCAGCGCATCCGAAGAATGCGAGCAACGCGATCGGCGCGCACCAACGAAGCGCCCAGGGGATGACGCGGGTGGCTGTGCTCATGGGCACGATTTGACCACAGATTGCGCGGCGCGCGAACGCTGAATCAGTCGCTCCGCGCCAAAGGCGCGGTCTGCGACTGCATTTCAAAAAGTAGCCGCACCGCCGCGCTTCGCGCGGCAGCGGCTAACCGCGCGCGACGTGACGGCTTATCGCCATCTCTGCAATTTTTTCGATGAAATCCGGATAGAGGTGGCCGCCCTCCTCCGCCGCCCACGCCAGGTCCTCGCCCTCGGCGAGGTAGGGATTGGGGTTCGCCTCCACGACGTAGATCGCGTCGTCGTGGGCCAGGCGTACGTCGATGCGGCCGTAGTCGTGCAGGCCCGCCGCTTCGTACGCGCGCACCGCCACCTCGGCCAGGCGCTGGCGGACGTCCGTCGAGAGGTTCTTCGCGACCATGTTCTGGATGTCGCGGCTCTCGCGGTAGCGGAGGCTCCACTTCGCCTTGAAGGTCGCGATGCGGCTCTCGGCGGTCACGTCGTCGCCGAACACCATCTCGATGGGCGGCAGCGGCTGCGGCTTGTCGTTCCCCATCACGCCGATGTAGAGCTCGCGGCCCGCGATGAACTCCTCGACGATCGCGTCGGTCTTGATGCGGTCGTGGATGAACGTCACCCGTTCCTTGAGGGCGTCGTCGTCGCGCACCACCGACGCCTGCGCGATGCCGACCGAGGCGTCCTCGTCCTGCGGCTTCACGATCAACGGAAACCGCAGATCGCTCGGGCGCTGGGTGTTGGCGCCGCGCGGGCAGACCATGAAGTGGGGGATGCGGATCCCCTGATAGGCGAACACCTTCTTGGTCAGCGCCTTGTCGCGCGCGAGCATCAACCCTTCCGACGACGCGCCCGTGTAGGGCAAGCCCAACATCTCCAGCACCGCCGCCACCGTGTAGTCGAGACCCGACTTGCCGGCGAAGCCTTCCGCCAGGTTGAAGATGACGTCGGCGGGGGCGGCGCGCAGCCCGGCCGTCAGCTGATCGAGGTTGTCACGAAAACCGAACAGCCGGACGTCGTGACCCTTCGAGAGCAGCGCGCGCGCGACGTCGAACTCGGCCTCGTCTCCCGATTCGATCTGCTTCTTCCAGTCTTGCGACGCGGGCGGCTCGCCGTCCGTATCGAAGAGAACGAGCACGCGATGAGTCTTTTTCAATCACCTTCCTTGATAACCGATCGGATCTTTTTTTGAAATAGGTGGGCGCCTGCATCCCCCTTGGCGGTCGCGATGTCGCCACGTTCTTGACGAACGAGGAGCTTCTAGTTCGCGCCCGCGTCCGGGTTCAGCGCGCCGGCGGCCACGCCGCCGTCCGCTTCGGGCTGCTCCTCGCGGTAACCGAGCAGCGTGTTCTTCTGATCGTTCGGCGTCAGCTTCACCGCCACCTTGCTGTCCTCGAACGTGTACGCGCGCGTCTGCACGGTCACGCATCCGTCGGACTTCACGACCACGTCGAGCGGCCCCGAGTCGCGCGGACGCTGCACGATCAGCGGCGCGTGCGGCGCGATGATGCCCAGCTTCTTCTTGCCCCAGGTGACCGTCGCCTTCTTGCTCGACGGCAACACCGTGAAGACGATCCGGACGGTATTGCTGGGCGGCTTCGGGGCCGCGGGAGGCGCCGCCGCTCCGGGCGCAGCCGGCGCCGGCGCGGGCGCGGCGCTGTCGCCCTCGCCCGCCGCGACGGCGACGGACACCGCCAGCGAAGCAGCCAGCGCCGTCGCCAGCGTCAGGAGCGCCCACCGCGCGCGGAGTGCCGTCGCGCGCATGACTATTCACCCCCTCCGCCGCCCGCCTTGGCCTCCGCGGAATCGGGCGCGGGCGGCACCGGCAGGCCGGGCGGGTACTTGTTCCAGGGCGTCGGGACGTAGCCGGCGACCGGCTTCTTCTGGTCGCCCTTGATCTCGCCCTCGAGGACGTTCACCGGCAGCGGCGGATCCAGCACGTAGTAGTAGCCGCGCGACGGCAGTCGGATCTCGTAGGCCGTCTCCTTCCACAGGAACTGGCGCGCGAAGTTCATCGACTTGTCGCCGACGATGTTCACGTTGCGGTGCTGGAGGATGAACGAGTACATCCGGATCGCGATGTGGTTCGGCAGGCGGTGGCAGCCGTGCGAGTACCCGGCGGCGCTGTAGATCGACAGGTAGTCCGACGATCCGTGCGCGCGCACGCCGTTGTCCCAGTCGTTGCGTCCGTTCTGCCCCGGGACGACGAAGTAGCCGGCGATCAACCCGTACGCCGACAGATATCCCGGCCCGAGCTCGTCGTAGTTCACGACGCGCATCCAACGCTGGTTCACGGTCTTGCCCTTGGTGAGCGTCCGGATCGGCGTCGACGCCGGCGCGATCCAGACCGGACCGGAGACGACGTTGCGGATCACGCGCGGGCCGACGTCCGACCCCTTGTAGCGGAAGTACTCGTAGCCGTTGCTGGCCTGCTCCGCGCGCCAGCCGCCGATCGTCGTGCGCCAGCGCGCCAGCGCGATCTGCTTGCCGCCCGCCTTGGTGAACAGCGTCAGCGACGGGTACTTCTTGCGCGGCTGCGGCTTGTAGTGGCCGTTGGCGTCGAACGGCAGGTCGTACCAGACGTCGCCGCGGTCGACGACGATCGAGAGGTCCATGTTGTCCGAGTAGTAGTCGGGGCGCGGCGGCAGCTTGATCGCGACACGCAGCCGCTTGAACTCGGGCGCCGGGTGGCGCTTGAAGAACGCCAGCGCCGCCTGGCCGTCGGGCAGCTGCATCTGCTCGAGCGCCACCTTCAGGTACTCGTCGACCAGGTTGCGCGACTTCGACGCCGACCCGTCCTCGATGATCGCCGCCGCCGCCACGACGCGCTCGCGCAGCACGCGCGTCAGGTCGTCGTAGTCGTTGTCGACCAGCGGCCGCGCCAGCGCGTCGACGGTCTTGCGGCGCAGGTAGTTGGCCTCGTAGATCATGTGCTTCTGCTGGAAGTGCCGCACCGCCAGGCGCATGGCGTCGTCGTAGATGCCCGTGGTGTGCTTGGCGCCCTTGCCGCCCAGCAGGCCCTCGCAGGTCAACCGCCGCTCGACCGCCGCCATCGCCGGCTTCTCGGCCGCGCGCCGCTCCAGCATCTTCACCTTGGGCGCCATCGCCGGCTGCTTCTCGGCCAGATCGGCGAGCGTCGCCAGGCGGGCCTTCTTGCGCGCCTTCTCCAGCTCCTCGTGCACGCGCGCCAGCTTGCGCTCGTCCTTCTTGATGTCGGCGGGCGCGACGTAGGTGACGGTCTCGACCGCGTCGATCGCGTCGGCGCTCTCCTGGTCGTGACACGGGTGCTCCTCGTCCTGGATGAAGCGCGCGCGCAGCACCGAGAGCGAGGGCGGGATGCCGTACAGCTCGAGGTAGTTCTTGCTGCCCGGCTCCAGCGGCTCGCCGTCCTCGTCCAGCTCGTCGTTCGCGAGGCCGAGGAAGATGCGGCGATAGCGGTTGGACAGCGGCTGCCCGTCGGCGTCCGTCTGCTCCTCGAAGATGTACGGCGTCCAGTCGTCTGACAGATCGAGCAGCGTGTAGCCGGCGCCCTCGGCGGCGTCGGCGTCGATCCACCGCTCCTCGGCGTGCCCCGGCTGGCCGACCACCAGCAGCGCGCGCCGGTCGGGCGGCAGCTCCGGGTGCGGCTGCTGCGCCTCTTGCTCGGAGACGTGCGTGCGCGGCCCTTTCTTCGGGCGCGCGGGCGTACCCTCCGTCGCCGGCGTGGGCGGAGCCGTCGCGGCGGGCGTGTGCGAGTCGCCCGAATGGCTGGACGGCGCCGAATGTCCGCTGCAACCGAGGAGCGCCGCGGCGAGCGCGGCGACCAGGACTGGGCTTTTCCCCCTCATCCAGCCCCCACCATACCAACTGGCCAGAGAAGTTCTACTAACCTCGCAAGGCCGCCGGCGGCAGCGAGCTCTATCTTTTGCGTAGCGGAGCGGTCTCCAGCGCTCCGCCGTCAGGGCGTCGCCAGTGGATCGCCTGGCTTCGTCACGCCTATCAGCTCTGCCTTTGCGATCGGCAAGAACCTGTTTCCGTCCTGCGCCTGGATATCGATGATGACCGGACCGAGATACGGGGCGAACCAGGTCTGCGTCACCCGCATCGGATCGGTGCGGGTGACGGAGACCAGCACGCAGCCTTCGTAGCGGCCGAGACTTGGGCTGGCGAACTTGGCTTCGACGGACGCGATGCGCGCACGCCCGCCCGTGACGGGCCACTCCGTGCCGACCTTGATCGGGTTCTTGATGATGTAGTCGCCGATCGCGTTGCCCTCGAATTGGGCGACACCTTCCGGGGTCACGACATAGGTCAGTTCCTCGTCGCCCGCCTGTACGGTCGCGACGCCGCCTTTGCGTTCACGAACCGCGTAGGTCGCGAGGATGTTCATCCCATCCTTGTTGACCGAATAGGCCCACTTCCATCCGTCGGCGAGGGGGTAGTAGTCGGCGGCGGTGATATCTGCGCGCGGTCCGACGACGTCGCCGCCGCCGCCGCCGGTCGCGCAGCTGACCAGCAACAAAACCATCACGAGGGGCGGACGTGACTGCTGCCTGAACCACATCGGAACTATCTCCATCAGCATCGGTAGATCCGCCGATGTTCTCAAGAATCTGATATTGGAGCGCGCTCGTCCAGGACCGGCCCGTGGCGCGTCGTGTATCATGCACCTCCCACCACGGCTGTTTCTGCCCGGCGACCGCGAACAGAATCGCTGCTCCGCGTGGTACGAGCCTTGCTTGGGTCCCGGAAGCCGTTCATGCGCCGCACCTCCCGCTCTCTCGCCCTGGCCGCGCTGCTGACGGTGGCGGGCGCCGCGGGCGGCCTGCCCGCGACGGCGTTCGCGCAGGCGCCGTCCGCGAATGACGCCCTCCAGGCCGAGCGCACGCGCCTGCGCGCGCAGCTCGACAAGGTCAACGCCGAGATAGACGCGCTCAAGCGCGCGAAGGGCGGCGTGCGCGACGACTACCGGCTGCGGGCGCGGCTGGCCGACGCCGAGTCGCTGGCGCGCCGGTTGATGGACATCGAAGCGCGCCTCGGCATCCGCGTCGAGGCCGCGCCGACGCTGCAGCCGCCGCCGACCGCCGCGCCGACCGACAGCCCGGCCGACCTCGAAGCCAAGGCGGACATCCTCGCCGATCAGTCGCGCCGGGTGCGGACGCAGGCAGACACGCTGGCGCGCCGGGCGGTCGAGGCGCGCGGGCGCCAGGAGCTGCGCCGGCGCGCCGCCGACCTGGATCGCGATCCGTTCGCGCCGATGGAGGGTTCCAAGCGGCGGGTCGCCACCGCGCCGGGGATGGGGGCGCTTCCTGTACCGGCCGCTCCTTCGACCTTCACCGGATCACGGATCACCGGCGACACCACGCAGACCGCCCCGCCGCCGCTGCGCGATCCGCTCGACACCGCGACGCTGATGGAGATCCGACGGCTCGAGACCTCGGGCATCACGGTTGGGTCCGCGACCGCGCTGGAGCACGCCGCCGCAGCGCTGCGGGCGCGCGCCGACTGGCTGGACGCGCAGTCGCGGGCGATGCGCGCCAAGGCGCGGGCGAAATAGCGTCGGGCGGAGGGTCCCCGGTACACTGCGTCCGAATGCGGGGGCGCGCGGCTGCGCAGGCGTTGATTCTGATCGCGGCCGCCTGCGCGGCGGCGCGCGCCGCCGCGCAAGAGCCGATCGAGGCCGCCGCTGACACCGAGCACTACCAGCTGCGCGCCGAGCTCGGGACCGAGTACGACAGCAACGCCCACCGCGTCGAACAGATCGCAGGATCGGGGAGCGACGTCGTAGGCTCATTCCTGCAGCGGCTGGTGGTGGCCGGCCAGCTCACGGATCAGGTCGCGCCCCGCCACGCCGTCGCCGTGACCGCCACGGCGGCGGCGAAGATCTTCGACGCCGCGCCCGCGCGCAGCGAGACCGTCGCCATCGCGCAGTCGTCGTTGATGTGGCGCGCCGCCGTCGGCCCGCGCACGTCGCTCTCCCCGTCGGCCGCGTACTACGAGGCGTTCCAGTCCTGGGCCCCGCCGGGTGATCCAGCCGGCGAACGTCGCGACTTTCGCTCGCTGGGCCCGGCGCTGGAGCTGCGCACGGCGCCGTCCGAGCGGACCGATCTGGGCGTCGCCGCCGGCTACCGCTCGCTGGTGTTCAAGCCCGATCGCGACTTCGACTTCGACGGCCCGACCGCGGCGCTCAACCTGCGCTGGCTCCACGACGCCGAGGAAGGCGCTGACTGGGAGCTGCACGCCGGCGGCGCGTTCGAGCACCGCCGCTTCGGCGGGCCGGTGCAGGTCGGCAACTGCCCGACGACCAACGGCCTGCCGTGCCCGGGCACCGCCACGCGCGTCGACGACTTCCTCATGGCGCAGACGGAGGTGACGCGCACCGGCCGGCTGCTGCTCGGCCTCGGCTACGCGTTCCAGCACAACGGCTCGAACAGCTTCGGCGAGACGCTGATCCGGCATATCGCGACCGCCCGCATCGCCACCGCGCTGCCCCTCGGCTTCTACCTGGCCGCCCGCGCCGACCTGCTGTTCGTCTCGTACCGCGAAGCGGTGCCGCTGGCGCGGATCGCCATGCAGGGCGTCGGCGGCACGCCGTACGCCAGCATCGAGGAGGAGAACCGATCGAGCGCGCGGGTCGATCTCTCGCGCGACGTCGGCGCGCGCGTGCGCGCCCTCCTCCGCTACACGTTCTACGCGAACGAGCTCGGCAACAACATCGGCGAGTACCGCCGCCACACGCTGCTGCTGTCGCTGTCGTTTTCTTTCGAGAAGTGAGCGAGGGCGGCGGGCCCCCACCCCGCCCCTTTCTGATCCCCTCGCCCCGCGGAGCGGGGAGAGGGTTAGGGAGAAGGGAGAGGGGTCCGACCGAGGGCGGCTACATCATGCCGCCCATGCCGCCCATCCCGCCCATGCCGCCCATCCCGCCGCCACCCGGCGCCGGCGGGGGCGCCTCCTCCTTCGGCCGCTCGACCACCAGCGCCTCGGTCGTCACCAGCAGCGACGCGACCGACGCCGCGTTCTGCAGCGCCGAGCGCACCACCTTGGTCGGATCGATGACGCCGGCCTCGACCAGGTCCTCGAACTCGTCGGTGGCCGCGTTGTAGCCGAAGGCGCCCTTCCCCTCGCGCACGCGGTTGACGACGATCGACGCCTCCTTGCCGGCGTTGAGCGCGATCTGGCGGCACGGCTCCTCGCAGGCGCGGCGCACGATCGACGCGCCGACCTCCTGCTCCTCCGTCAGGCCGGAGATCTTCTCCGCCGACGCCAGCGCGCGCACCAGCGCGACGCCGCCGCCCGGGACCACGCCCTCCTCCACCGCCGCCCGCGTCGCGTTCATCGCGTCCTCGACGCGCGCCTTCTTCTCCTTCATCTCCGTCTCGGTCGCGGCGCCCACCCGGATCACGGCCACGCCGCCCACCAGCTTCGCCAGCCGCTCCTGCAGCTTCTCGCGATCGTAGTCGGACGTCGTGTTCTCGATCTCGGCGCGGATCTGCTTGACCCGCCCCTCGATCTCCGGCTTCTTGCCCAGCCCGTCGACGATGGTGGTGTTGTCCTTGTCGATCGAGACGCGCTTGGCGCGCCCCAGCTCCTTCAGCGTCAGGTTCTCGAGCTTGAGGCCCAGGTCCTCGGTGATGGCCTGACCGCCCGTCAGCACCGCGATGTCCTTCAGCATGTCCTTGCGCCGATCGCCGAAGCCCGGCGGCTTCACCGCGCACACCTGCAGCGTGCCGCGCAGCTTGTTCACCACCAGCGTCGCCAGCGCCTCGCCCTCGACCTCCGAGATGATCAGCAGCGGCTTGCCCGAACGCGCCACCTGCTCCAGCACCGGCAGCAGATCCTTCATGTTCGTCAGGTTCTTCTCGTGGATCAGGATGAACGGATCGTCGAGCTTGACCTCCATGCGCTCGGCGTCGGTCACGAAGTACGGCGACTGGTAGCCGCGGTCGAACTGCATCCCCTCGACCACGTCCAGCGTCGTCTCCATCGACTTCGCCTCCTCGATGGTGATCACGCCTTCCTTGCCGACCTTCTCCATCGCGTCGGCGATGATCTTGCCGATGAACTCGTCGCCGTTCGCGCTGATGGTGCCGATCTGGGCGACGTCCTTCTGCCCCTTGGTCGGCTTGGAGATCTTCTTCAGCGCCTCGACGATCTTCTCGACCGCCTTCTCCATGCCGCGCTTCAGCTCCATCGGGTTGTGCCCGGCGGCGACCATCTTCGCGCCCTCGCGGAAGATCGCCTGCGCCAGCACCGTCGCGGTGGTGGTGCCGTCGCCCGCCGTGTCGGAGGTCTTCGAGGCGACCTCCTTCACCATCTGGGCGCCCAGGTTGGCGAACTTGTCCTCGAGCTCGATCTCCTTGGCCACCGTGACGCCGTCCTTGGTGACGGTCGGCGCGCCCCAGGAGCGCTCGATGACGACGTTGCGCCCGCGCGGCCCCAGCGTCGCCTTGACCGTGTCGGCCAGCTGGTTGACGCCGGACAGGATGCGGGCCCGGCCCGCCTCGTCGAACAGAATCTCTTTGGAAGCCATGGCTACTTCTCCAGCACGCCGAGGACGTCGTCCTCGCGCAGAATGAGGTGGTCGACGCCGTCAATCTTGATCTCGTTGCCCGAGTACTTCCCGAACAGGATGCGATCGCCCTTCTTGACCTGGACCGGACGAAGCTTGCCCTTGTCGTCCACCTTGCCGTTACCGACGGCGATCACCTCGCCCTCGGCCGGCTTCTCCTTCGCCGAGTCGGGGATGATGATGCCGCCCTTCGTCTTCTCCTCTTCGGCGACGCGGCGCACGAGAATGCGATCCTGCAGCGGACGGACTTTCATGGGGGTTCCTCCGGTGATTTCGTGACTGGCACTCACTCGCGGTGAGTGCCAGCGCGGGAATCTATCCGCTAACCCTTGCGAGTCAATGGTTTACGCGGACGGGCTGGCATCGGCGCTGTGCCGCTGCCAGGGCGTTAGCGTGTATCCATTTGTAATCATTAAGGAATCTTTGACTTGGAACCGAGAAATGCGCATAGGTAGATCATGGATCTCAGCAGCACCGTCGAAGCCTTCTTCCAGGACGAGGTGGAACGGGCGTTCCGGGACGAGGGGCTGTCACCCGGCGTGATGGTCGAGCACTACGTGGTCCAGCTGCTCGCCGGCTATGCGGTCCAGCAGATCGAGAGCACGCCGCTCGCGCTGCGGATGATGGCCGCGGTCGAGGCGCCGGCGCGCGAGCGGCGCCGCCACCTGCGCGACATCGGCGACACGTCGCTGTACGTCTCCGGCTTCTGGAGCGACAGCCTGGAGGGGCGCGCGGTCGACGTCGACTACTACATCGAGATGGGCGGCTCCGCGTACGGCGAGCTGGCGCGCGGCGATTCGCGGTGGACCTCCGATCCGCTCGGCGACGTGTTCGGCGAGCTGGCGGGGAACTTCGTGCGATTCGTGGGCGCGCTGGCGCTGATCAGCCGGCGCGTCGCCACGCCCACCAGCGATCGCGACATCCTGCGCCTCTATCGCCACTGGCAGCGGACCCGGAGCGCCAACGCGGCCGCCCGGCTGGCGGCGCTCGGGGTCGTGCCGCCGCGGGGCGACGGTCGGCTACAGTGAAGCCCGGGGGGCGACGGCGGCGGGCGCGTTCGCTGCTGGCGCGGCTGCAGCTCGGCATCGAGGCGCTCTATCGCGTCGAGACGCGGCTGCCCATCGACGCGTTCCTGATCGACGGCGACACGCGCGACGGCATGGGACCGGCGCGCGCGCCGCGCGAGCAGCTGCTGCTGCGCGAATCCGAGGGCGAGCTGGCGATGGCGCTGTTCGTCGACGACGCGGCGCTCGCCAACCTGGAGCGAAACGATCCGGCGGCGCGCCTCGACGACCGCAACTTCACCGATTTTTGCCTGGCGATCGAGGGCGTCAGCCACTTCATCTACGTCGCGCTCGCCGCCGCGCGCGAGCGGGCGGTGTCGCAGCGCGAGCTCGAGCTGCAGGCCGAGGTCGACAAGTTCGTCTGCTGCACGCTGGTCGCCGGGGGCGGCGCGCCCGGCCTGCGCGGGCGTCTCTACGGCGACGTCAGCTACGCGACCGACCTGGACGCCGCCGAGCGCGAGCGCTACCGGATCGCCAACCAGGAGGCGAGCCGCTACGCGGCGGCGCTGGAGCGGCGGTTCGTGGCGCGCCCCCAGACGACGGCGCTGCTCGCCGAGGTGCGCCGCTTCTACCGGATGGATCTCCCCGACAAGCTCGGGCGCATCGCGCAGCTCGCGTGATCGATCCTCAGCGCCGCCGCCCGCGCCGGGCGGCGATCGCGGCCAGCGCGAGCGCCAGCGCGAGCAGGCCGCCGGCCGTGTCGCGCCCGCGCGCGCTCCACGGCACCGAGCAGCCGCAGCCGCCCGCATCGGGCGGGACGCCGCTGTCGATCCCGCCGTCGGTGCTGAGGCTGCCGCGCGTGCCGCCGTCGTCCGTGTCGCCCCAGCCGTTACCGGCGCCGCCGTCCGCGCCGCCCGACGCCCCGCCGCCCCCGCCCGAGCCGCCACCGCCAGCGGCCCCGCCCAGCCCCGAGTTGCAGTCGGCGAGCGATACGGTGATCGACTGCCCGTCGTCGAGCGCGAGCCGCGAGATCTGCTGGCCGCCGTAGGTCTCGACGGACGGCGTGCACAGCCCGGTCACCGGCACCCACGCCTTGCTGGTCACGCGCACCGTCAGCTTCGCGC
>DATBHU010000347.1:0-10887 GCA_036557265.1 Polyangia bacterium | reverse complement strand
GAAGCGCTTCTCGACGAGCAGGGCGGGGTCGTTTCGATTCACGTAGACGAGGCCCCAGCGCCAGTTGGCGTCGGCGGTCCGATCCCCCACCGGCGGCGCGGCGACGTTCGCGGCGGCCAGCCGCGTGCCGCCCTGTCCGAGGCGCGCCAGGACCACCACCGTCGCGACCACGAAGACGAACGTCCCCAGCGTCACCGCGGCGGCCACCCCCGACGGGCTTCCGAGCAGCGGCAACGCGGTCAGCAGCGCGAAGGTGCCCGCCAGCAGGTACTCCGTCGCCAGCACGATCGTCGATGTCGTCAGCCGAAAGCGCTGCTCGGCCTGCGCGCGATCGCCGGTGGCGGCGATGCGGCGCGATCGGGTCAGCAGCAGCCACGCGAGGAGCAAGAGCAGCGCGCACATCACGGCGCCGTCGACGATGCTGCCGAACACACCGGCGAGCGATCGATCGGCCCAGCCGTCCGCGCGCCCGGAGATGTTCCAGTGAACGGGAAAGCGCGCCGGAAGCCGCTCCCAGCGCGATCCGATCCAGGCGGCGGCCGCCGCCAGGATGACGAAGGGCCCGGCTTGCCCGGCCACGCCCCCGGGGAGCGTCGGGCGGTGCGGCGCGAGGGCGGCCTCGCGAACGGGGCTGGGCGGCGTCGCGTGGGGCAACGTCCGGCGGTGCGCCGCCAGGAACGCGAGCGTCTGCCCGACGACCTGCAGGACCACGCCCGCCCCGATCAGCCACGGCGCCTTCGTCGCCAGGCCCGCGGCGATCACCAGCAGCGCGGCCGCGGACGAGGCGATGGTCGCGGCGCGAAAGCCGCGCAGGATGCGCCGCCCCGCGCCGGACGCGCGGAACGCCGGATCGACCGTGACCGAGAACAGGATGTCCGGCCGCGTGAGCCTGGGCGTGACGAACATCAGGATGCCCACCAGCAGCACCTGGGCCGGCAGGACGAACAGCATCAGATGATACGGGGTCATCGGGCTCCTCCTCGCGCGCCGGGCTCGGCGCCGGCCAGCTCCAGCAACTCGGCGGCGATGACGTCGGCGGTGACGCCCGCGCCGCGCGCCTCGGCGATCAGCTCGCGCAGCCGCTGGCGGAAGCGCGCCTTGGTCTTGGGCGTCGCCTTCGGCGCCGCGCGCTCCTGGACCGTCGTTCTGCGGCGGCGCTCGAGGTCGAGCCACCCTTCCTCGGCGAGCGTCCGGTACGCCTCGGCCACCGTGTTGTGATGCACACCGAGATCGATCGCCAGCTGGCGGACCGTGGGCAGCTGGTCGCCCGGCCGAAAATGCCTCGCCACCAGGTGCGCCCGGATGGCGTCGGCGATCTGCCGATAGGCCGGCACCGTCGAGTCGAGATCGATCCGGAGCGTCGCGTCTGCGGTCATTGGCGTTTGTACAGGTACAATATACATTAGCGCCCGCCCGTCAAGCATCCGTGAGCCGGCGGCGTCGGAGGTGTGCCACCGGCGTCAGCTTTTGCGCAGCCACGCACAGGGTCGCGCGATGACCTCACCCACCGAGGCGCCTGGAGAAACGCGGAGTTAGGCGCTCGAAGGGACGCCGCGGCCGGGCTGTCACGCCGATTGCAATTGGCAGCGGCCCGTCGTCGAAACCGTGGGTCAGACCAGGAGGTCCTCCGTCATGCGTATCTCCCTTTCTCGTACCTTGGCGCTGCTGCCGCTGCTCGCGGCGCCGCTCGCCGCCTGCCACAACGATCCGATCGATCCTGCCGCGCTCTCCGATCTCGTCGCGGCGCACGCGCGCGAGATGGTCCACCAGTCGGGCGGCGGCGTCGCCTTCACCCAGGACAGCAACTCGGGCCTCAGCAAGATCGCGAACGGGACCCAGAGCGCCGGTGACAGCATCATGGGGGCGATGCCGGCGCCGATGCCGGCCGCGATGGCGAGCGCGATGAAGGACAGCCCGCTGGCCTCCGCCATGGCGGGGATGGATTCGATGCTGACCACCGAGGAGCAGTTCGATGACACCGCCGATCGCCTGAAGACCTGGCTGCGCGAGCGCGTGCTGGCCGACGCCAACCTGGAATCGAAGAGCGACGACGAGGCGATCTTCCTGCTGCATCCCGATCCGACCTGCCGCCGGCTGCTGACCGCCGCCGATCCGCCCGGCACGATGCCCGAGCTGAACACCGGCTGCGTCGATCAGCTGACGCGGCTTCAGGTGCGGGTGTCGCTGCGCGCCGACGGTGACGGCGGCCGGCTCGGCATCCTGATCGGCCCCGATCGCGCCGAGCTCGCCGTGTTCGTCGTCCACTCCGATCTGCTGGCGCTGGAAGAGGACCTGCCCAAGGCCTACCAGGCGACGCAGATCATCGACCAGACGCTCGACTCCGACAGCCCGTCGCCGGCGCGCTTCGACGCGCTGGCGGGCAAGATCCGCCTCGCCGTCCACAAGGACGGCGAGAAGAAGGTGACGTTCAGCGGCTCGGTGCTGGACGCGATTCACATCGGCGAGATCGACGGGGCGGGCGCGGTCGGCCCCGACGTCAAGCTCGGCGCCAGCGATCCGGCGATCGCGGTCATCGCCGACGGAACGGTTCAGACGCTCACGGTGAAGGTCGACATGGGGACGCTCGACGTCCTCGGGGACTGGGATCCCATGGGCGTCGCATCTCCCAACCGCGACCTGCACGTTCAGGTGGGCGGCATCTACGGGTCTGCCACGTTCACCGAGGCGAGCGACGACATCGTCGCGACCGGCGTCGGGATCGGCGAGACCACCATCGACGCGCACGGCGCGCGCATCTTCGACCTCGGGTTGAACCCGGGCGACATGCGCCGCTTCGACGGGCGCGTGTTCCTGAACGCCGCCGGCCAGCCGGAGGTGCAGCTGACGCCGCGCTTCGATCTGGACATCGCCTACCACCTGTCGCTGGTGGCGTCCGAGTACACGACGCCGCCCGCGTCCTACCTGCTCGACGAGAGCTACCGGGTGCTGCTCGACAACGGCGGCGCGGCGACGGGCGTCGCGGCGGTGCCCGCGTCGGCGACCTTCGGGGGCGGCATCAAGGTGACGGCCGGGACGCTGACCATCTCGTCGACGGGCGCCGCGCAGCCGGTGGTGGTCCCGACGGGCAAGTGCCTGACCGGCGGGGCGACGGTTCCCGCCGGCGGGCATCCGGTGCTCGGCGCGCTCTCGGTGGTCGACTGTAATTGACCCGGCGGCGGTCGTGGCTCGGCCCGGCGGCGGCGTTACGGACGCTGCACGCCGCCGGGACGGGGTCGCTTCCGCCGTGTAACCGCACCGTCGGTGCCGGGGCCGATTTCCGCGCGTCTTTCGTCACGCGGCGGCCCGGCACCCGCTTTGCTGAAGCATCGCGAGCCAGATGATTTCGATGAGGTCGTTGGGCGGTGTCGGAGGCGTGGGGTCGGTGTTGGGCGGCGTCGTCGTCGCCGGTCTGACAGTCGGGTTGTTCACCGGCTGCGGCGGCGACGGCGGCGCAGGTGGGGGCGGCAGCACCACCGGGGGCGGCGGTTCGGGCGGCAGCGGATCGCTGCGGCAGCCGGCCTGGATCGTCGACGGGGGCGACGCGGCGAAGGGGCAGGCGTCGGGCGGCGGCACCATCCACGTCGTCTCGCAGGGAGCGACCACCCTGGGCGGGTCGGTGCCGGCCGCGCCCCAGATTCCGGCGCCGCCCGCCGACGCCACCGCGGTCGCGTCCGACGCGCTGGCCGCCGACGTGAGCGTCGCCGGCAGCGTTCGCGTCGACGGCACGCAGACGGCCGGCGGGGCGGATACGGTCCGCCAGATCACCTCCAGCGGCGGCGACATCTTCATATCAGGCGACCTGCACGGCGGCGACGCGGGCGGCGCGGCGCGCGGGCTGACCTTCCGCGCGCCGAACGGCACCATCTACGTGAGCGGCGCGATCGACTGCGGCGGCGCGGGCGCGGGCCAGAGCGGCGGGCCGATGATCCTCGCCGCCCAGCGCGTCGTGGTGACCGGCTCGCTGTCGGCCGCCGGCGCCGACGGCCCCACCGGCGGCAACGGCGCCACCATCACCATCACCGCCGGCGACGTCGTCTACCTGGGCGGGCCGGTGCAGGTCCGCGGCGGCGCCGGCACCAGCGCGGGCGGCGGCGCGGGCGGCGCGCTGATCGTCGACACGGCGGGCGCGCTGCAGGGGGTGGCGCTCGTCGACGCGCGCGGGGGCACCGCCGGCGGCGACGGCGCGGCGGCGGGCGCGGCCGGCGCCATCCGCGTCGGCGAGCAGGCGCCGCCGGCGTCCGTCGACGTCTCGGTGCCGCTCTCCGCCCGGGGCGGCGCGGGCGGCCCGAGCGGCGGCCTGGGCGGGTCGGTCGTGCTGGAGCCGAAGATGGGCAACCTGGTCGGCGCCGGGACCATCGACTTCACCGGCGGCGCTGCGAACGCGCAGCCCGGCAACGGCGGCACGCTGACGGGCACCGCGGGCGAAGGGGTGGGCACCAGCATGGTCGACGGCGGCGACATCCAGCTGACCGGCAAGATCACCGGCGACGGCGGCGCCATCAGCGCGGGCGGCAGCGGCAACGGCGCCGAGGCGGGGACGTTGACCCTGACGGCGGCGTCGTATCTGGGCGCGCTGACCGTCGAAGGGGACGGCCTGGTGTCGCTGACCGGCGGCGCGGCGGGCGGCGCCGGAACGGCCGGCGGCGGCGGCCACCTCAATTTCTTCACCAGCAACGGCGACATGACGGTGAAGGGCAAGCTGACGTTGCGGGGCGGCGAGGCGCCCGACGCGGGCGGCAGCGGCGGTCTCGGCGGCGCCGTCAACATCTTCAGCGACAACAACCACGAGGGCTACGGCGGCAACCTGCTGCTCGACACCACGTGCGTGATCGACGCGTCGGGCGGCTCGGGCAGCGTGGGCGGCGACGCGCGCCACGACGACACCGACAGCGTCGCGTCGTTCCCCGACAATCAGGAGCAGATCGCCGTGCTGATCAACTGCGACGGCATGCACGGCAACACGCACAACTGGCTGCAGAACAGCGGTATGATCATCGCGCGCGGTGGCGCGCCGAACGGCCACGGCGGCGACGTCGCCTATCACGGCATCGCGCCCGACGGAAACGTCAGCCCGCCGGCGGGCAACGTCGACACCAGCGGCAGCGGCAGCGGCGCGGCGGGCGACTTCCGCGGCGAGTGATCGGCGCGGCGGCGCGCCGGCGCCTCACTGCCAGAACAGCGGGTGCTCCTGCGTCCAGGTGGTCATCGCCTCGATCTCCAGGCGGTGGGCGCGCCCCCAGCTCTGCATCTCCTCGGGAAACGCCGGGCCGTACAGCCAGTAGTCGTACGCCTTCAGGTGGCCGGCCGCGTCCAGCGCCACCAGCCACGCCAGCAGCGGCAGCGCGTGTTCCTTGAACGGTCCGTCCGGCTTCGCCATCGCCGCGACCAGCGCCTTGCGCGCGTCGTGCAGCGACGCGAGGCTGAGGCCCTTCTTGTGCGCCTCGATCAGCGCCGGCCCGATCGCGAGCTCGATCGCGAGCGGCAGCTCGAAAAGCGGCGACTTGAGCTTGCCGCCGGGACTGACCTCCACGACGGTCTCGCGCGGCGCCAGCGACACCGTCCACGGCGCGTTCTTGCTGCTGCCCGTCGGCGGCGTGACCGCTGCGCGATAGACCGAGACCATCGTCTCGGCGATCTTCGTGCTCCGCTGCGGTTCGAGCAGGCGGAACATCTCGCCGTAGACCAGCGCCAGCGCGCGCCGATCGCTCTGCGCGTACAGCTCGGCGGCGCGCCGGTAGTTGCCCGGGAACGTCGGCTCGGCGGCGATGCCCTGAAGGTGGAGCTCCAGCGCCTCGCCCAGCCGGCCGGCGGCGCGCACCGTGGTCCCGAGGTCGGAGTAGAGAACGCCCGCCTTCGGGTTCTGCTTCAGCCCGTCGCGAAGCACCGCCTCGGCGCGCGCGCTGTCGCCCGCCTCGTCGAGCGCGCTGCCCAGCGCGGACAGCATGGGCGGATTCAGCTGCGCGCGGTAGGGCATCAGCAGCTCGACGGCGCGTCGCGGTTGGCGGGCGATCCGATGCGCCAGCGCCAGCTCGTGGAGCAGGGTGCCGTTGCGCGGGTACTTGCGGTGCAGCGACTCCAGCGCCGCGATCGACGGTTCCAGCTTGCCCGCGTCCATCAGCTTCACGGCTTGCTCCAGCTGATCGCCGTCGCTGCCCTCGGGCTTGCCGTACACGAGGCCGCCCGGGCCAGCCGCCGTCTCCGTCGCGGCCGGCGCGGCCGCCGGCTGGGCCGGCTTGCCCGCCGCGGTCGGTCCCGCGCACCCCGCCGCCAGCGCCAGCCCGGCCAGCAGCGCGGCGATGGCCGCCGTCGACGCCGGCCGCAGGCGCGCCACCGCCGGCAGCAGCGCCGCGCCCGCCAGCGCCGCCAGCGCCATCCCGCCGACGTGCCCGATGACGACGTGCGCCGCGCTCGCGAACGGGCAGATGAACACCAGCAGCAGGCCGCCCACCGCGCCGCCCGCCGCCCCCAGCGCCAGGCCGACGCGCGCGCCGCCGACGGGGACCAGCCGTTCGAGCGCCGCCAGCCCGACCGCCAGGAACACCACCGCCACCTTGGCGACCGTGCCGAGGCAGTGCAGGCATGAATCGAACAAGGTCCAGCCGCGCTCGGCCGGCCGCATGCTGAGGCCGGGCACGTCGACCGTCGCGAACAGAGCGAACAGCGCGACCACCGCCAGCGCGATCGCCGACGCGCGCGACGCCCGGCTCGGCGCCGGCAGCACGTCGCCCCGCCGCGGCACCAGCGCCGCCGCCAGCGACAGCACCGCCGCCACGCCCCACGCCGCCGCCGCCGCCACCAGCCACGCCACCGGCAGCCCGTGCAGGTCGCGGCGAAACGGTCCGCGCGCGAGTGCGATCGCCGGCCCCACCAGCCCCGTGAGGGCGACCGCCGCCAGGCCGCCGAAGCGACCGCGCGGACGGACCGGTTTCATCGCCGCCACCGCCCGCAGCAGCTCGGGCGACGGCGCCGGCGCCGGCCCGCCCACGCCGGTCGCCTCGCGGAGCACCCGATCGTCGAAGTCATTCGTGCTCATGCTCAGGCGACCTCCTTGCGGCCCAGCAGCTGGCGCAGCGTGACGTACGCGCGGTGCGCGCGCTGCTTGATCGCGCCGGGCGTGCTGCCCGTGATCATCGCAGCGTCCGCGATCGAGCGTCCATGAACCTTCGTCAGGATCAGCGCCTGGCGCTGGTTTTCGGGCAGCCGGGCCAGCGCCGCCAGCGCGCCGGCCGCCGCGGCCCCGCCCGCGCGATCGGCCGGATCGGGATGAGCGTCGGCGGCCGTCCCCGTGATGTGGGCGGCCGGCTCGGCCGGCAGCTCGCCGTCCTTGCTCAGGTGGACGCGGCTGCGCTTGCGCTTGCGGAGCTCGTCCAGGCCGGTGCGGTGGGCGATCGTGTACAACCACGGCACGGGGTCAGCCCCGAGCACATAGCTCGCGCGCGCCTCGTGCAGCTTGAGGAACGTCAGCTGCAGCGCGTCCTCGGCGGCCGCCTTGTCGCCGAGCAGCCCGGTCAGATAGGCGAGGATCCGCGGCGCGAGCATGGCGTACAGCCGGTGAAACGCCGCGGCGTCGCCGCGGCAGTAGCGGGCCATGACCTCGGCCGCTTCTTGCGCGTCGGGCTCGGTCGCCATGATCCGTGCTCCCCCTTGATAGACCGGGGCGAGGCGCGCCACAAGTCCGGCCGGACGACGGCTGAGATCGGCAGTTGGTCCTCCCGATCTCCTTACGCGCGCCGCGCGCGGCCGGTTACGGCCGAACCCTCTGCCCGAGTTTGGCCAACAGTTTCCCGTGAATAACTACGAATGGCCGTGGGGTGTCCCACGAACTGTCGTGGGCGCACGTGCGTTGAGCGCGGATTCGGCGCGCGCCACCACGGGCATGTTGCTTGCACAAATGCGCAACCGCAGTTTCGAAGGAGCATCGAAAGGAAATGATGATGGGGGTCAAGGTTTTCACGGCCACGAAGGCGAAGGATCGGGAGGCGCTGGGCGATGTGATCACGCGCTGGCTGGCGGATAACCCGCGGGCGCGCGTGGTCGACAAGATCGTCACGCAGAGCTCTGACAGTCAGTTTCACTGCCTGTCGATCACGCTCTTCTACGATACGGACAGCGCGTAGCGCTGGAACCGCTAGGGCTGCGCCGCGGCGGCGCGTCGCGCCTCTTCGGCGAGCCCGTCAAGGAAGCGCGCCACGGCGCGGGTACGCTTGAGCGTCGGGCGGCAGACGAGGTGGACGTCCATCGGCGCCACGTCTGCCGCCTCTATCACCAGGCGCCGCCGATCGCCGCGCGCCAGCGCCAGCTCGGGCACAAGGCTGACGCCCAGTCCCTGACGGGCGTACGACAGCACCAGCGACACGCTCGGGACGTCGATGGTCGACGGCGGCTGCAGGCGCAGGCGGGCCAGCATCTCGTCGAGCAGGCGCCGGCCCTGGCTGCCGGCCCCCAGGCGCAGCAGCGGCTCGCGGGCCAGGCGCGCGCGCAGAGGTTGCGGCCGTCGGTCACGGGGGCCGCGGCGCGGCGCGATCCAGAAGAACCGCTGCCGGCACAGCACGGTGGCGTCGGGGCCGGCGGGCCGGTGGCTGCTCACCATCGCGACGTCGACGAGCCCGTCGGCGAGCAGGCGCGCCGCTTCGACGGAGTTCGTGGTGGTGATGTCGAAGCGCAGCGGCGTCGCGTCGGCGGCCAGGCGGCGCAGCACCGGCAGCAGCAACGCCTCGCCCAGGTAGTCGCTGGCGGCGACGCGCAGCGTGGTGACCCGCTCGGTGGCCAGCTCGTCCAGCAGGCCCTCGAGCGAGCTCGCCTCGTCGAACAGGCGCGTCAGGCTGCCGAGCACGGTCTCGCCCGCCGGGCTGGGGCGCAGGCCGCGCCCGGCCCGCTCGAACAGCGCCACGCCGAAGCGGCGCTCGATGCGGCGAAGCTGCTGCGACACCGCGGAGGCGGTCTTGTGGAGGCGGCGCGCCGCCTCGCCCACCGAGCCGGTCTGGGCCACCACCAGGGCGTCGTGCAGGGCCGGGATCAGGGCGGGATCCATCGTTAAGTAATACTTAACTGATGAGCCTGCCGATGTCACTGGACGGCGGCGGGCGGGCGGGGCCAGAGTGAGCGCGATGAAGCCGGCCAGCGACAAGCCTCGGACGATGTTCGAGAAGATCTGGGATGCGCACCTGGTGCGTGCGGCGAGCGCCGACACGCCCGCCATCCTCTACGTCGACCTGCACCTGGTGCACGAGGTGACCTCGCCGCAGGCGTTCACCTGGCTGCGCGAGAAGAACCTGAAGGTGCGCCGCCCCGAGCGGACGGTGGCCACCATGGATCACTCGACGCCGACGACGCCGCGGGGCAAGGACGGACGCATCCCGGTGCTCGACAACGCGGCGGCCACGCAGATCGCGGCGCTCGAGAAGAACTGCGCGGACTTCGGCATCGAGCTGCACGCCCTCGGATCGAAGGGGCAGGGGATCGTGCACGTGATCGGGCCGGAGCTGGGCGTGACGCAGCCGGGAGAGATCATCGTTTGCGGCGACAGCCACACCAGCACCCACGGCGCGTTCGGCGCGCTGGCGTTCGGCATCGGCACCAGCGAGGTGTCGCACGTGCTGGCGACGCAGAGCCTGCTGCAGAACCCGTCGAAGACGCTGGCGGTGACCGTCGAAGGGAAGCTGCGCCCGGGCGTTACCGCCAAGGATCTGGTGCTGGCGGTGATCGCGCGCCTGGGCATCGGCGGCGGCACCGGCCACGTGATCGAGTACCGCGGCTCGGCGATCCGCGCGCTGTCGATGGAAGAGCGGATGACCGTCTGCAACATGTCGATCGAGGCGGGCGCGCGGGCGGGGATGATCGCCCCCGACGAGACGACGTTCGCGTATCTGAAGGGGCGGCCGCGCGCGCCGCAGGGGGCCGCCTGGGACGCGGCCGTGGCGGCCTGGCGGCAGCTGCCGTCCGACGAGGGCGCCGTGTTCGATCGCGAGGAGAAGTTCGACGGCGCGGCGCTGGAGCCGATGATCACCTACGGCACCAACCCGGGCATGGGCATCCCGATCAGCGCGGCGGTCCCCGAGCCCGCCAACGCGACGGCGGCGAAGGCGCTCAAGTACATGGGCCTCGACGCGAAGCAGCCGCTGCTCGGGCACAAGGTCGACGTCGTCTTCATCGGCAGCTGCACCAACTCGCGGCTGTCGGATCTGCGCGCCGCGGCCGGCGTGATGAAGGGCCGCAAGGTCGCCGACGGCGTGCGCGTGCTGGTCGTTCCCGGGTCCCAGAAGATCAAGGCCGAGGCCGAGGCGGAGGGCCTGGATCAGGTATTCCGCGACGCGGGCGCCGAGTGGCGCGAGGCGGGCTGCTCGATGTGCATCGCCATGAACGGCGATCAGCTGTCGCCGGGGCAGTACGCGGTCAGCACCAGCAACCGCAACTTCGAGGGACGGCAGGGGGCGGGCGGCCGCACCTTCCTCGCCAGCCCGCTGACGGCCGCGGCCGCGGCGGTCACCGGCAAGATCACCGACGCACGGGAGCTCGCCTAATGGAAAAGGTCACCACCATCCAATCGCGCACGGTCGTTCTCCCCGTCGAGAACGTCGACACCGATCAGATCATCCCGGCGCGCTTCCTCAAGGCGACCAGCAAGGTCGGCCTGGGCAGCAAGCTGTTCGCGGACTGGCGCTTCGCGGCTGACGGCACGCCGAAGACGGACTTCGTGCTGAACCAGCCGGCGGCGGCGGGCGCCGCGGTGCTGGTCGCGGGCGACAACTTCGGCTGCGGGTCGTCGCGCGAGCACGCGCCGTGGGCGCTCGTCGACTACGGCTTCCGGGCGGTGATCAGCACGTCGATCGCCGACATCTTCCGGAACAACTCGCTCAAGAACGGCTTCGTGCCGATCGTCGTCGACGC